>NZ_SGPI01000033.1:0-380609 GCF_004208845.1 Pseudoalteromonas sp. CO348
GTCGCATTATAGGGCGATCCGATTTTAGTGCAACCCTTTTTTTAAAGAAAATTGCGAAAAAACGTTTGTTCGAGCAAAAATAAAGCGAAACGTCCATAAACCGCACTAAATGATGATAAAATGGACCTTCATAATGTCATTTTATGGCTGCTTTATACAGTTAACCCATTATCTGACGCTAGCACCTCTATATAGTTACCATATCGTAGCCCCGTTTCTCCTTAGATGTTTACGTGATTGGCTCATCTACACTCACCATCATCGTTAACTAAGCGACCCTTGTAACCAGAGGAGTTTATTCACCAAGTTTTAGTTAATCTGCACATTTAAATATACCTAATCAAAAGCTTGAACTTAGATAGTTCTTGATGGGAGGTTAATTTTGTAGAGTCTGAGTATTATGGTGTGGGTCTATTTGCTTATGTTCATCTGCATCTTTACGAAAATAAGCTGTGGTTTAAATCTAAGACTAGAGATTGTACTGTGCGGGTTATGAAAAAGAAAAAGCCGAGCTATGCTCGGCTTTTTTTGTGTCTTTAATAAGACTAATTACTCTGCAGACTGCGCGTCTTCTTGAACTTCTTCAGTCGCTGGGCGATCTAGCAGTTCAATGTAAGCCATTGGCGCATTGTCACCTGTACGGAAGCCACACTTAAGAATACGAGTGTAACCACCTGGACGATCCGCGAAACGAGGACCGATCTCAGTGAACAATTTACCAACTACTTCTTTATCACGCGTGCGAGCAAACGCTAAACGACGGTTTGCTACGCTGTCAGTCTTAGCCAGTGTGATTAAAGGTTCAATTACACGGCGCAGCTCTTTTGCTTTAGGCAAAGTAGTTTTGATGATTTCGTGCTTCACCAAAGAACCAGCCATGTTGCTAAACATCGCTTTGCGATGGCTGCTGTTACGGTTTAATTGACGACCACTCTTACGATGGCGCATGACCCTATCCTTCTAACTAAACTAATATAGTAACTTAGATTACTCAGCTAGACTTGCAGGTGGCCAATTTTCTAGGCGCATACCTAGAGATAGACCACGTGAAGCTAGCACGTCTTTAATTTCAGTTAGAGACTTCTTACCAAGGTTTGGTGTTTTCAGAAGCTCAACTTCAGTACGCTGTACTAAGTCACCGATATATTGAATTTGCTCGGCTTTCAGACAGTTTGCAGAACGTACAGTTAGTTCTAAGTCATCAACTGGACGAAGTAGAATCGGATCGAACTCCGGCTTCTCTTCTTTCTCTTCTGGCTCAGAAACATCACGTAGGTCTACGAATGCATCTAATTGCTCAGCAAGGATAGTTGACGCACGGCGGATCGCTTCTTCAGGATCTAAAGTGCCGTTCGTTTCCATATCGATGATTAGTTTATCTAAGTCTGTACGCTGCTCAACACGAGCTGACTCAACCGAGTACGCAATACGCTCAACCGGGCTGAATGATGCATCTAGCAACAAACGGCCGATTGGGCGCTCATCGTCATCAGAGGATAAACGACTAGACGCCGGTACATAACCGCGACCACGCTCAACACGAATGCGCATGCTGATTTCGCTATTGTCAGCCGTTAAGTGACAAATGACATGCTCAGGGTTGGCGATAGTCACATCTCCGTCGTGCTGGATATCAGCCGCAGTCACAGGGCCTACACCAGACTTAGTCAGGGTAAGGAAAACTTCATCTTTACCTTCTAGAGATACCGCTAGACCTTTAAGGTTTAACAGAATTTCAATGATGTCTTCTTGTACGCCTTCTTTCGCGCTGTACTCGTGCAATACGCCGTCAATTTCAACTTCTGTCACAGCACAACCAGGCATAGATGAAAGAAGTATACGACGTAGAGCATTACCTAGTGTGTGGCCAAAACCACGCTCTAGAGGCTCTAAAACTACTTTAGAACGCGTTGAGCTTACAGCGTCGATATCGACTAATCTTGGTTTTAGGAATTCGGTTACAGAACCCTGCATTTTATCCTCTCTTAACTCTTAACTTTACTTCGAGTAAAGTTCGACGATTAGTTGTTCGTTAATGTCCGCAGACAGATCAGAACGCTCTGGTAGACGCTTGAAAGTGCCTTCCATTTTCTTACCGTCAACTTCAATCCAAGTTGGCTTTTCACGTTGCTCAGCCAACTCTAGAGCAGCGATGATACGCGCTTGCTTTTTAGACTTCTCGCGAATTACTACTACATCTTCAGGAGTAACTACGAAAGAAGGGATATTAACAACACGACCATTAACCATAACCGCTTTGTGGCTTACTAGCTGACGCGCTTCAGCACGTGTGCTTGCAAAACCCATGCGATATACAACATTGTCTAGACGTTGCTCTAGAAGCTGTAACAAGTTTTCACCTGTGTTACCTTTAAGGCGAGCAGCTTCTTTGTAGTAGTTACGGAATTGCTTTTCTAGTACACCGTAGATACGACGAACTTTTTGCTTTTCACGTAGCTGTAAACCGTAATCAGATAGACGACCTTTACGTGCGCCGTGCTGACCAGGTGCTGTTTCTAGTTTACACTTAGAGTCAATTGCTCTTACGCCGCTTTTAAGGAACAGGTCAGTACCTTCACGACGACTCAGCTTGAGCTTAGGGCCCAAATATCTTGCCATGTTCTTTCTCCTAACCTATTGTTATACGCGACGTTTCTTCGGTGGACGACAACCATTGTGTGGAATTGGCGTCACGTCAGTGATGTTAGTGATACGGTAACCAGCAGCATTCAATGCACGAACAGCAGACTCACGGCCTGGACCTGGACCTTTGATGAATACTTCTAGGTTCTTAAGACCGTACTCTTGTGCAGCAACACCTGCACGCTCCGCAGCAACCTGTGCAGCGAATGGAGTAGACTTACGAGAACCACGGAAACCTGAACCACCCGCAGTCGCCCAAGAAAGAGCATTACCTTGACGGTCAGTGATGGTCACAATCGTGTTGTTGAAAGATGCATGAACGTGAGCCATGCCGTCAACAACCTGCTTTTTGACCTTTTTACGACGAATTGGTGCTTTTGCCATAACTTACCCCACCTTATTTCTTGATAGGCTTGCGAGGACCCTTACGAGTACGCGCGTTAGTCTTAGTACGCTGACCACGTAGTGGTAGCGAACGACGGTGACGTAAGCCACGGAAACAACCAAGGTCCATAAGACGCTTGATGTTTAGTGTAACTTCACGACGAAGATCACCTTCAACAGTGTACTTGCCAACTTCTTCACGAAGGATGTCAAGTGTTTCGTCATTTAACTCGCCGATTTTAGTAGTTTCAGCGATACCTGTCGCAGCTAAGATCGCCTTAGCGCGAGTTTTACCTACACCATAGATGCTTGTTAAACCGATAACAGCATGCTTATGATCAGGAACGTTAATGCCTGCGATACGGGCCACTAACATATCTCCTATAAATAAACTTGATTATCATCTTGCTGGAAAGCCCGTATAGGATACCCAACCGACATTCAAGTTTTACCAAAGAAACAGGCTAAGTAAAGTTACTCAGCCTGCACGACTTAATTTGCTTAGCCTTGCCTTTGCTTGTGCTTTGGCTCACTGCAGATCACACGTACAACACCTGCACGCTTGATTACTTTGCAGTTACGGCAAATTTTCTTAACGGAAGCACGTACTTTCATTACTCAACTCCGTAAACTGACCTTAACGGCCGTAGCCTTTAAGGTTCGCTTTTTTCAGCACAGAATCATATTGATGTGACATCATATGAGTCTGTACTTGTGCCATAAAGTCCATGATGACAACAACGATAATCAGAATCGATGTACCGCCGAAGTAGAATGGCGTTTGCCATGCCATAGTCATAAACTCGGGCACCAGACAGATAAAGGTTATATACAAAGCACCTGCCAATGTCAGGCGTGTCATCACTTTATCAATGTATTTAGATGTCTGCTCACCTGGACGAATGCCTGGAATAAAAGCGCCAGATTTTTTCAGGTTATCTGCTGTCTCACGCGGGTTAAACACCAACGCAGTGTAGAAGAAGCAGAAGAAGATAATAGCCGCAGCTAATACCATCGCATACAGTGGTTGACCTGGAGTCAATACTGCTGAGATAGCTTGTAGCACATCAGCGACCGGACCTTCACCTTGGCCAAACCAGCTTGCTATTGTACCAGGGAACAAAATGATACTGCTAGCAAAGATTGGTGGAATAACACCCGCCATGTTAACTTTTAGTGGTAAGTGCGTGCTTTGAGCAGCAAATACCTGACGACCTTGTTGACGCTTCGCATAGTTTACAACGATACGACGTTGACCACGCTCGAAGAACACAACTAGGTAAGTTACAGCGAATACGATTACCGCAATCAATAACAATGCTAAAATATGCAGATCACCTTGGCGCGCCATTTCTGCTGTCGAACCAATTGCAGACGGCAGGTTAGCTACAATACCAACAAATATTAGAACTGAGATACCGTTACCGATACCACGCTCAGTGATTTGTTCGCCCAACCACATAAGGAACATAGTTCCTGTGACTAAGCTCACTACAGCTGTGAAATAAAAGCCGAAGCCTGGATTCACAACTAGGCCTTCCATCATGTTAGGTAGACCAGTAGCGATACCTATCGATTGGAATGTAGCAAGCACAAGCGTACCATAACGCGTATACTGGCTGATTTTCTTACGCCCTTGCTCACCTTCTTTCTTAAGCTCTATCATCGCAGGATGTATGTGCGTTAATAGCTGCATAATAATCGAAGCCGAGATGTACGGCATAATACCTAGCGCCAATACCGATGCACGCTCAAGCGCACCACCGCTGAACATGTTGAACATCTCAACAATGGTGCCCTTTTGTTGCTCGAAGAATTCGGCAAGTACAGCGGCGTCAATCCCAGGGATTGGCACAAAAGAGCCCAGACGGTAAATAATGATAGCACCCAATACGAATAGTAATCGGCGCTTCAGTTCCGCAAGCCCACTTTGTGCACTTTGCATATCTTGACCTGGTTTAGCCATAGCGTACTTCCTTAGTCTTCTACCTTGCCTCCGGCAGCTTCGATAGCTTCGCGTGCACCTTTAGACACTTTCATGCCTTTAACAGTAACAGCGCGTGAAACTTCGCCAGATTTTACAACTTTTACGAACTGGATGTTCTTTTTAACGATACCAGCTGCCTGTAACGCGTTTAGATCTACCACATCGCCTTCAACTTTAGCGATTTCGAATAGATTCACTTCTTTAGACACAAGAGACTTGCGTGAAGTGAAACCAAACTTAGGTAGACGACGTTGCATAGGCATTTGACCGCCTTCGAAACCAACGCGTACTTTACCGCCAGAGCGTGACTTTTGACCTTTGTGACCACGGCCACCAGTCTTACCAAGACCAGAACCGATACCACGGCCAAGACGCTTACCAGCTGTTTTTGAACCTGCAGCAGGTGAAAGTGTATTCAAGTTCATCGAATTACCCCTCAACCTTAACCATGTAAGAAACTTGGTTGATCATACCGCGAACTGCTGGCGTATCTTCTAGCTCAACAGTGTGGTTGATACGACGTAAACCAAGGCCACGTAATGTAGCTTTATGCTTCGGTAAACGACCGATTGAGCTACGTACTTGAGTTACTTTTACTGTGTTTGCCATGGTGTCTTACCCCAAGATTTCGTCAACGCTAAGACCACGCTTCGCAGCAATACCTTCTGGAGAATTCATATTCTCTAGCGCTGCGATAGTTGCGCGAACGATGTTGATCGGGTTAGTTGAACCGTATGCTTTAGATAGTACGTTCTGTACGCCAGTTACTTCTAGTACTGCACGCATCGCACCACCTGCAATGATACCTGTACCTTCAGATGCAGGCTGCATGTAAACTTTAGAACCCGCGTGGCGACCCTTGATTGGGTGCTGTAGCGTGTTACCTTTAAGTTCAACAGTGATCATGTTACGACGTGCTTTTTCCATTGCTTTTTGAATAGCAGCAGGAACTTCACGTGCTTTACCATAACCAAAACCTACTTTACCAGCGCCATCACCAACTACTGTTAGTGCAGTGAAGCTAAAGATACGACCACCTTTAACCACTTTAGACACACGGTTTACCGCGATTAGCTTTTCAGCCAATTCAGGCTGTTGTGCTTTTGCTTCTACGTTAGCCATTGTCTACTCCTAGAATTGCAGACCGGCTTCGCGCGCAGCATCAGCTAGCGCCTTCACACGGCCGTGATATTTAAAGCCACTGCGATCAAAAGCGATTTTTTCAACGCCTTTGTCAGCTACGCGCTCAGCGATTGCTTTACCAACTGCTTGAGCCGCTTCGATGTTGCCTGTGCCTTTAACTGTTTCAACAATTGCTTTTTCAACAGTAGAAGCAGCAGCCAGTACATTACCCTCAGCATTAATTACTTGAGCGTAAATGTGACGTGGCGTGCGGTGGATAACAAGACGTGTTGTGCCTTGTTCGATAATATTTCTACGAGTGCGCTTAGCACGACGTAGACGAGCTGTTTTCTTATCCATCGTCTTACCTTACTTCTTCTTAGCCTCTTTACGACGCACGTGCTCATCAGCGTAACGTACACCTTTACCTTTATAAGGCTCTGGTTCACGGTATGAGCGGATGTTAGCAGCTGTTTGACCAACTAACTGCTTGTCTGCGCCTTTAACAACAATTTCAGTCTGGCTTGGAGCTTCGATAGTGATACCTGTTGGGATCTCGAAGTTCACTGGGTGAGAAAAGCCAAGGGTTAAATCTAATGAATTACCCTTAACTGCCGCACGGTAACCAACACCTACTAGCTGTAGTTTCTTCTCATAACCATCGTTAACACCAACAATCATGTTGTTGATTAGCGCACGTGCAGTACCAGCTTGAGCCCAAGCATTAGCAACTTCACGAGGAGCTGTAGTGATAACGTTGTCGTTTAGTGAAACTTCAACCGCATCGTTGATTGTGCGAGTTAATTCACCGTTCTTGCCTTTAACTTTGATGTCCTGGCCGTTAATTGTAACTTCAACACCGGCAGGAACATTGATTGGAGCCTTCGCTATACGAGACATAGTTCCCCTCCGATTAAGCTACAAAGCCAATGATTTCACCACCAACGCCAGCGGTACGCGCAGCGCGGTCTGTCATCAGGCCTTTAGAAGTTGATACGATAGCGATACCTAGACCACCCATTACCTTAGGTAATTCGTCACGTCTCTTATAGATACGTAGACCAGGGCGGCTAACACGCTGGATGTTTTCGATTACAGCTTTGCCTTCGAAGTACTTAAGTTCGATAGTCAATTCTGCTTTTACGTCACCAGATACTGCGAAGTCAGTGATATAACCTTCGTCTTTAAGTACCTTAGCTACAGCTACTTTCAGCTTTGAAGTTGGCATTGAAACAGATACCTTCTTCGCAGACTGACCGTTACGGATACGTGTGAACAAATCCGCAATTGGATCTTGCAAGCTCATGTCTTACTCCCGTGATTCTATTACCAACTAGCCTTTTTAAGGCCAGGAATTTCACCGCGCATCGCTGCTTCGCGAACTTTAATACGGCTTAAGCCGAACTTGCGAAGGTAACCATGAGGGCGGCCCGTGATGTTACAACGATTACGTTGACGTGAAGGGCTAGAATCGCGTGGTAAAGACTGTAGCTTTAACACTGCATCCCAACGCTCATCATCAGATGCATTAACATCGCTGATGATAGCTTTTAACGCAGCACGCTTTTCAGCATACTGAGTAACTAATTTAGCACGTTTTACGTCACGTGCTTTCATTGAATTCTTTGCCATAACCCTACCCTTACTTTTTGAATGGGAAGTTGAACGCTTCTAACAACGCACGGCCTTCGTCATCTGTTTTCGCAGAAGTAGTGATTGTGATATCCATACCGCGAACGCGGTCTACTTTATCATAATCGATTTCTGGGAAGATGATTTGTTCACGTACGCCCATAGAGTAGTTACCGCGACCGTCAAAAGACTTTGCGCTAACACCGCGGAAGTCACGAATACGTGGCATCGCGATAGAGACTAAACGCTCTAGGAAATCCCACATACGCTCGCCGCGTAGGGTTACTTTACAGCCAATTGGGTAACCTTCACGGATCTTAAAGCCAGCAACTGATTTGCGTGCTTTAGTCACTAGAGGCTTCTGACCAGAGATTGATTCTAGGTCTGCTACTGCGTTTTCTAGAATTTTCTTGTCAGCTAGGGCTTCGCCCACACCCATGTTAAGTGTGATCTTTTCGATCTGAGGGACTTGCATGACAGAGCTGTAACCGAACTTCTCTTGAAGCTCTTTTACCACTTTGTCTTTGTACACTTCATGCAGTTTCGCCATCGTCTACTCCAACTATTAAATAGTTTTACCGGTAGACTTGAAGAAACGGACTTTTTTACCGTCTTCAAATCTAAAACCTACACGATCCGCTTTGCCAGTTTCGGCATTGAAAATCGCTACGTTTGATACGTCGACTGACGCTTCTTTCTCAACAACACCGCCAGCTTGCTGTAGTTGTGGTACAGGCTTCTGGTGTTTCTTGATGATGTTAACGCCTTCAACAAATACTCGGCCAGTTTCAGTAACAACTGAAAGCACTTTACCGCGCTTACCTTTGTCTTTACCGGCTAGTACGATTACTTCGTCATCACGACGGATTTTTGCTGCCATGATCGACTCCTTATAGTACTTCTGGTGCTAGTGAAACGATCTTCATGAACTTTTCAGTACGAAGTTCACGAGTCACAGGGCCGAAGATACGAGTACCAATAGGCTGTAAGTTATCATTTAAGATAACAGCCGCATTGCTATCGAAACGGATTAAAGAGCCGTCTGGACGACGTACGCCTTTTTTAGTACGCACTACTACTGCGTTTTTAACATCACCTTTCTTCACTTTGCCGCGAGGAATCGCTTCTTTAACAGAAACTTTAATGATGTCGCCAACCGCTGCGTAGCGACGGTGCGAACCACCAAGGACTTTTATACACTGCACTTTGCGAGCGCCGCTGTTATCAGCAACGTCCAGCTGAGTTTGCATTTGGATCATCTTAATGACCTCCGGTGTAGTTACAACTCGCCTAGATTTCGTTCAAAATCAAGGCATTTAGGTTAAATTCCACTCAAAAAACTGTGATTATGTCTTTCAAGGGCGGGCAATTGTATCAGCAATGTCGCATCAAAGATAGTTCAATTTTTAATTAATTTAACGCGTTAACATGACGTACCGATTACAGTTTGAGGATATGGCGGCAAGCAATCGAGAATTCAACCACTTGCACAAATATTAAACAAAGTTTATAGCGGAAATTTTATTTCGATTATTGTTTAGGCATATCGCTTAGTAGGCTGCGAACAAGAATTTATCATCCTTTTCTCACAAACAAGCTCAAGCTTTGAGCAACCATATAGAGCAACGAGAGAATTTTAGAAACCGTCAAGTCGAGATAAATCTCGACCTACGACTCTCTTTAACTTTTGATGTAATCACCCACACTGCTTACGGTGTCTAACCAATAACCGTTTTTAGGGTCCTGTGAGAAGTCGAGATAAATCTCGACCTACGGCTCTCTTTTACTTTTGATGTAATCACTCACACTGCTTACTGTGTCTAACCAATAACCGTTTTTAGGGTTCCGTAAGAAGTCGGATAAATCTCGACCTACGGCTCTCTTTTGCTTTTGATGTAATCACCCACATTTCTTACTGTGTCTAACCAATAACCATTTTTTGGGTCCTGTAAGTAAGGAATAAGCTGGTCTAACATTTTGGTGTCGACGGTGTACATGCCTTTTTCACCCACCTCATGTCCAGCAAGAATTATCCAACTGTTATTCGCCCTAAGGTGCTCCAGTAACCCTTTTAGCTCTTCAAAACTAACACCGTCCATTCTCACTCCTGTGAGCTGCGCAAAGTCAGTATAAGTTGGGTGATTAGCGGTTTCATCTAACCACGTGCGGCCACTGTCAAAATGCTTCGCAATCACCGGCACATAACTTTTTACTTCAGCGCCGCGACCAACAAAGGTATTACCACAAGGGTATGCAAAGCTTCTAGGTGTTACGCCCAAATGCTTTTCAATATATTTTGTGGTGCTTACTACATCGCGTTCTATGTAGGCCAAATCAACCTGTTCGAGTCCTTTATCCTTTTCCCTTAGCCAAGCAAAGTTACCCGTACATAAGTGTTCACTGGTGTGATTGCCTATTTCATGCCCCTGCTTCACAGCGGCTTGCCACAATGCGAGCTTTTCCTTCACCTGTGATGGCATAACATAAAATGTGCCTTTCACCTTGTGGCGATTGAGTAGCGGCACTCCCACATCAACTTGGCTTGGCCTTGCATCATCAAACGTAAGGCTTATTGCGTTACGAGCATTATTGGGGTAACTAAAGGTTTGTTTGTTATCTGCCGCTATACTAGACGTATTCACGAACAGAGCGCTTGCCATCATGGCGGCCAAACTGAAGTGAGAAACTAAATTAGAAGATAACTTTGCCATTTGCTTTTCCTTATTGTTGTTTATCCTTATAACCTACATGCGGCTGTGAGTATGACAAAGTGTTAAATTTTCAACTTGTTATTTGCGACTAAGCCCAACGCAAATGGTACTAATTTAGTATTTTTAGCGATACACTAACCCCAATAATAAAAGAGAAAGACAGCGCTGTGTTGAAGTTAGAAGAATACTATCAGGACGTGATCTTGCTCGCCGAAGGCGGAATGAGCAAAGTGTACCTTGCTACCGACAAAAAATTAGGCCGCCGAGTGGCGGTAAAGGTGATGTCACTAACTCAGCACACGCAATCAGATGCACTCAACGAAGCCCGCCTGTTAGCGCGTTTTAACCATCCAAACATAGTACAAATTTATGATGTCTTTGAAAGCGATGGGCAAATGGCTTTGGAAATGGAATATGTGCAAGGTGCAACTTTACAGCACTACACAAAAACACACGTATTAACTACCGAGCAAAAAGTCGAGCTACTAAGCCATATTGCCGATGGCCTGGCCTCAGCTCATGGCCAGAACATTCTTCATTTAGACTTAAAACCTGGCAATATACTGGTTAATGAACAGAGCATAGCCAAAATTGCCGACTTTGGTATTTCACAATTAGAAGACAACCAAGCCTCTCGTCCACATACCAGTTACGGTAGTCTCACAGCAATGTCACCAGAGCAACTTCGTGATGAAACGCTAGACAGTCGCAGTGACTTATTCTCATTTGGGCTAATAGCTTATCAACTGTTAGCAGGACATCATCCTTATTTCGAACAAGCTGACGATGGCAGTGACAAATCTATTGCTGAACAGATCAAGTTCCAACCGTTAAAAGCAAGTGCTAAACGTATTTTAGATATTCCCCCTGCACTGGCACAGCTTATTGATCGCTTATTGCAATACGACAAAAACGCTCGCCCAAGTAGCGCGAATGAAGTCAGTCAGCAGCTAAAGCAAATTTTACACGCCTTTAGCTATGATAACAGCGAAACGACAGTATCACTTGAACAAATCGAACTACGAGATAGAGCCAGAGAGAAAGCCAAAGCACGTAAAAAGCAACTAGGTATTGCAGCACTTTTCACCTTTTTAGTGTGCCTAGCCGTTGGTGGGTACTGGTACTGGCAGGAAACCAAGCCTAAGATCTATATTGCAGCGCTACCGATAAAATTCACTAACTCTTTTCAACTACTTGAAGCGCATCAACAAAACATCGAGTTAGCAATTAACGACGCACTTAAACAACATTTTTTAAGTAACAGTGATTACGTCTTCATTTCAGACAGTGAAGTAGATCAAACACAAAAATTTATTGGTGTTGACGCACCATTAAAGGCATTGGGGCGAGCGTTAAATAGTAATGAGCTTATTACGATAAAACTAGACTGTAATATTCAAAGCTGTGACATCGTTATCGACTTAGTTGATGCGTCTAATGGAGCCTTAATTAATAGTGCGCGAACGATGACGTCGAGTGAAAACTACAGCCATGTTTTTGCTATTACAGCCTCGGCCCTCACTTCATTAACCGGGCGCTCAACTGATTTAGCCACTAGTAATAAAACATTACTGAATAACTACGCCACACTGCATGATGCTAGCTTAGAAAAAAGGGCTGACCGCGCTGCGATATTAAAAGAGTTAACAACGCTGATTGATACTGCACCGGACTTCCTGCCGCTGTATTCACTTTACTCTGAACTCGCGCCGCAGTTATATAGAGATAGTTCGAATGACCAAGTACTTCAAAACTGGGAACAAGTATTACAGCAAGCCCCCAAGAGATTAAAAGGAAGTACAATTATTCAAGGGTCCTATCTCAAGTTTTATGCTCTTGTAAAAGACAAGAGCCATGCCAAAGAAACCTTTTTAGCAATTCAGAATTCAGCCAAGGACGAGTATCAAAAACATGCTTTGATCAGCATCTACTATAATTTAATAGACGATTACGCTTCGGCACTTCATTACACTGAGCTTGCCTATGAACTTAGGCCAACCTTAAAAGTCATCCGCAATGCAGCCTTGTTCAATATGAAGCTTGGCCAATATGAAGAAGCCTTGCCGTACTTACGAGCAGCCAGTCACTACGGCCCTGATAACCTGAAAACACTAAAGGCCATTGCCGATATCTCTCTTCTACTTGGCAAGCTACATGACGCAAACAAATCTTATCAAGCTCTAGTTAAGCGCTCATATACAAGTACGGCTACCTTTAATAATTATGCCATTGTATTGATGTTATTAGGTGATTTAGAGCGGGCACTCGAGTTTGCTGAACGAGCAACTCAGTTGGCGCCCAGTAATGTAGAAATCTTGCTTAACTACGCAGACATATACTCACTAATGGGCGAGAAGGCGAAAGCCAGTGAAGTGTATCTGCAAATTTTAGCCAGTGATCCAGCAAGCCAAGTTGAAGTCGTGCGCATCCAAGCTCTAGCACACCTAGGTAGGCATCAAGAGGCATTAATAGCAATTGATGAATATTTGGCTGAGTATCCCGGTTCAGCTGAGGCTTTTTACGTAAAATCGCTAATTCAAACGCTGATAGAAGAAAAGTATTCCGCGATGGCTTCACTGAAAAAAAGCATTGATTTAGGCTGGAGCCCGTCTTTTTATCGCCTGTCATGGTTCAAGACACTATGTCACTCACCATCACTTGAATTAAGAATTGGCACAGAACACTTTACCTATCTGTGCCAAGTGCAAATTACGAATTAACCTGGAATATCTGGGTCGTCAATAATCACCCTTGGATCTTGAGAAAAATAACGCACGACACCATTTGCAGAGTTATTTTGAGCAACAAGTCTGAACTCAATATTCGAGTTGTTATTCTCTACGAGTGTAACAACCCTCGCATCAGGATTAGCTGAAAGCGCTTTGATATCATCTTCACTTAGCGTATTCGCAACATTCAATGCTTCAATCTTCACCTCAACCGTAAACTCATCTTTTAATGTGCTTATAAGGTTATAATTGAAATTGTCTTGCGCTTCGGTAAAAAAAGTACCGTTTTCAGCAAAGCTCCAGCCGGCTTCATCAGTAACGAGCTTATAAGTTAGAACAGCGGTTTCACCCTGAGCTAATTTAAGTTCAACTGGTTTATCGTCATTTGAAAATATCCAGTTACCCTCAGCTTTTGGCGTCACCGTGTATTCGAGTAAAGTAGGTGTACTCATTCTTTTATCCTTCGTTTGTTTATAGAGCTATTCGCATCTATCTAAGCACATGAATAGCAGTAATTCTATTACAGTTGGTTACAACTTATAGGCATAAGTCATCATAAGCTCACTATAACTGCATATAGATAATTAACTCGCGATAAATATAGAACAAGGGCTACCATCGGCAAGCCCTTGTTAAGCTGAAATTGATTTAAAACAAACAGATGAGCTGTTTATTGAAGCGTCATAAAGATCTATCCACCAAACAAACCTTTAAGTTTGTCTTTTACCTTATCCTTAACCTTGTCTTTGGCTTTGTCTTTTGCCGCTTCTTTTAGGTCTAGACTAGTTTCAACTTTGTGGAATGGACCTTTGATCCGCACTGGAATTTTAAAACCGGTACTGTCATCGCTGCTAGCTTGCCCTTCAATGGTATCAACAATTCCAGTCACCACACGGTAATCAACTAAAGTTTGTGGTAAATCAACGGTGCCCTTGCCTGTCACTCGTAGTAACGGGCTTGCCAACGAGAAGTCATCGTTTTGACCTACGCCTTTGGTAAAGACAAAGGTGCCAGTCATGGCTGAGAAGTCGGTTTTTTGATCCGGATCGAAATTGGCATTGAGTCCTTGCGATACCGAAGAGAAGTCACCTTTGAGCATCTCTTTGCCCTTACGGATCATCTCAGCAAGGTTTGCGCCTTTTACGCCACCATCTTTGAACTCAAAACCTAACTTACCACCTAGAGCATTCACAAATTGCTTTTGACTGACACCTTGTGTGTTTAACGCCCAATTAAGACTACCTTTACCCAATACTTTGTCAAAGCCAATGGCATCGGTCAGTAGTGGCTCGGCATTAATTGCCGTTAACGCAAAGTCAGTACTGATGGCATAAGGTTTTGTTGCTGCATTTACAACAACCTTACCTTTACCCTGACCTTCATAGGCTTGGAATTTATCTAGGCTCAATGTTGCCTTACCTGAGTTAAGTACTAAGCTGATTTGGTTTTCGCCAAGCTTAATTTCTCTCGCACGTAGCCCTGTAGAGGTGATCTTCACATTCGCATTGAGGCTATTAAGTGCTGACAAATCAATTGCAGTGTCATCCCACACGATAGGCTGTGCTGGTGCGCTTTCTGACTCAGGTTGCGTTTGTGGTTTTTCCACAGGTTCTGGCAAATAAGGGTTAAGATCTAACATGCCAAGGTCAACACTCGCGGTAATATCTGGCTTACCTGAGAGGGTGACTTTACTTTGACCTTTTATTACCAATTCGTCCAAGGTTGCCTCTAAGGCAGTGAGAGTAAAGACTTGCCCTTGCATCGTCATTTTGGCGTTTAGGCCAAAGTCATTGAACGCATTTTCTTTGGCTTTTAGGCCAACGCCCTGCCACTTAGCTAGCGCTTTTACCGAGTCGCCAGTCAAGGCTAATTGACCGCGAATGGTTTTACCTTGCTCTGCAATTTCACCTTTATAGTCAAGGTTGAACAGCGCTGATTTTACTTGTTGTTCAACATTAAAGGTTTCACCTTCGATCGCCTTTGCGGGGTTATCGAGTGTAGTAACTAGGTTAAAAGTTTGACCTTGAAAAGTCAGCTTGCCGTCGACTTCTAATGGTTGGTACAGTGACGATAACATCACGCTAATGTCTAAATCAGTTACCTGATATTCAGCGCCTGTCACACCATCAAGGTAAGTCACCGAACCACCATAAATCGCCACTTCGCCAAGGCTAACATCTAAGCCTTCCGGTAACTGCATATTACCTTGTGAACTGGTTTGCGCCGTTGGCGCGCTTTCTGCACTGGTGGGTAGCAACTGCCAGTTAGCATTACCTTGTTTGTCGGTTTCTAGAATAATTTTAGGATTATTGATCACAAAGCGCTCAAGCTTAGCTTCACCAGACAGCGCACTTAACCACGGAATATGCACGGCAAGTTGCTCCATGGCAAACATATCTGGGCGACTGCCCGTTGCCATGTTGGCAAATCGCACTTGGTTTAGCTCAATGTGCAGCGTTGGGAAAATACCGATGTCAGAGTCGCCATCGATCGACAGTTTTCTACCTGTCACTGACTCAACCTGTGACGTGACTTGGTCAATAATTGCCTGTTTGGGGATTAAAAACGGGGCTGCGATAACAAGAATAATAATAAGCGCGACAATGGCGCCTACGATTTTAACTAGCCGGTTCATTGCTTTTCCTTCGTAAGGCTTGGTTCTCTTTATGATAACGGCTGTAGTCGAATATACCATGAATAAAGGCAAATAATTTGTACTGAGCGATTGCAACCTTTTGACTAATCGGTATGATCCTCGCCCTTGCCAGTTTTTAGCGTCATTAGCTATATTTTACTGGTTGGTTTATTAATCAAACTTGGAGTATCTAACCCGCATGAAGAAACTGCTCATATCACCGTCAAACATGGCCTTGGGCGAACAAGAAAGTCAGATTTATCAAAATATCCTCAAACAGGCCACGGAGATCAGCCTTAATCTGATGGCGGTTAAGGTGGAAAATCACCCTGAAGATTTTCTTGGTTGGTGTTATGAACTGCTTGATGTGGCGAAAAATCGTATCAATTTTGATTTACTGGATGACCATCAATTACCCACAGTGAAAAAGCTACAAGATCTGCTCATCGCAGCGATTAGCTTTTTACAACTCAAAACGTTACGCATTGCGCCTTGGCCTATGGTGGCTGCATTTATTGCTAGTCACAAAGAAGTGATTGCACTAGATGAGCAATTAAAACTGATTGAATACCTTAAACCAATGCGCAGCACTCCACTTAAAGACATGATCAAAGAAGATCGGCTCGCCTTTAGCGGTAAGCATGCTGCAAATTTAGATACCAGCGTGTATCAGTTTGACGTAGAGTGGTTTGCCTCCACCAAAAGTGCAAAAGGCTTTCACCAGTTATTAGACGACCTTCCGGGTGCTTTTGATGAAGCGCTAGCCGCAATCCCGGCAGAAGGTGACGTGACGCTCGAGCATTACCAATCATTTATGGTCGGGTATTTAAGTGCCTTTGCTGGCAGCGAGGAAAAGCCAACGCTTGCACCAGCTACTCGCCTATTAGCAATGCGTCGCCCTGATGTGTTCACTCCAATAACCTCGAGCAAGCTTGACGCTTTGTGCCAAGCATTTGGTGTTGCTAAACTTAACAATCGCGATTTTGAGCGTTACTGGACCGATGTCGTCAGCACCATTAAAGCAATGCCATGGTATACGATGGCCGCTCCCGTGGATGAGTTTGAAACGCAACTTACTGAAATTAAAGCGCTGCTACCATGCCTGTTTTATTACGCGGATAAAGACACCGCCACTAACTCCAATTACTTTAAGCTACTGCATAAACCTCAGCGCAGCGGCACCAGTGGTGGCAAAAAAACAGTACGCCGCGGTAAAGAGTCAGCAGAAGTGTTAGTCGACCGCGCACTCGCGGATGAGTCTATTCCAGAGCATATTCGCACCAAACGTGACTCGATAGTCGCTGAAGTGGAAAAAGGCCGCAGTGTTGATGAAACCATCAGCTTAATGCGCACCATCTTTGGATAACTAACCTAAACTTCAATAACGGCTAGCGCAATCCACAGCTTGCATTAATATCGTGCAAGCTGTGGTACTTTGCACCAGCCATGTGCAACATTTATGCAAATCACTCTGCCCTACTTTCGAAACTCAGAAATTAAATTCCAATATTTTTAATAACATAGAATAAATTCTCCGCCATTTCCTGACATTGGCCTCCCCCTTGCACTTACTCTTTGCAGAAAATGCAATGACAACAACCGAATAATAACTCTGCGTTCAATGGGGAAAACAGAATGAAAAACAAACCTTTGCTTATGCTACTAGGCGGCCTGACTGCGTGCTTTTGTGTCTCTGCTCATGCGGAAGTAACAGCAAATATTGCGGCAAGCTCAAATTACTACTGGCGTGGTATCACCCAGACTGATGACGGCGCAGCGGTGTCTGGCGGCTTGGATTATAGCAATGAGTCTGGGTTTTATGCGGGCACTTGGGTCTCTAACATCGACTTTGGCGACTCCGCCAGTTACGAAATGGATCTGTACGCGGGTTACGCTGGCGAAATCAAGGGCATGAGTTTTGATTTCGGTTATATCCACTACGCCTATCCCGATGCCAGTGGAGATATTGATTTTGGCGAGATTTACGCCGCGCTTGGCTGGCAATACTTTACTTTTAAACTCAGCCACCTAGCCACAGCGCAAAGCGACTCAACCACGGAAGAAGACATGCTATATGCCGAAGTGTCGGCCAGCTTCCCCATTTTTAAAGACAGTGAATTAACTCTACATATTGGTCGCTCCAGCGGAGACACAGTGCTTGAGTGGACAGGTGAAGACGACGCTTATATGGATTACGGGGTGAGTTTATCTACGCAAGGCTTTACCTTTGGATTAGTAAAAACCGACTTAGACAGTAGCGATGATATAAAAGCATACGTAAGTTATGGATTAGATTTTAATCTGTGATGACCAAAGGTGAGCGGTCCTGTGACAGCCGCATCACCTTATTTTTTACTTGCTGCAACACGTAGGGCCGAAAGGCCCTTTTTTTGTGGCTGAATTTATAAGGCTGTCGCGTAAATTGGCTTCAATCCACGTATGTAACGTTTTATGGTACGCTATGCCCAGTAGACGCTGTCCAAATGCGATACCACTGCTCGCGACTCATGCTAAGTGACTGTGAAGCAAACGCGCTGGCAACTCGAGTGATATTTCCCGTTCCAAGCACAGTGGCGGGTTTCGATGGATGCATGGCAAGCCATGCGTAGATCACTTGATCAATTTCAGTGCAACCAATCTCTTCACCCACTTGCTGTAGCACCGCACGCAGGCGTTTGGCTTTTTCATCTTCACTGGAGAATATTCTGCCCCCTGCCAGCGGCGACCACAGCATAGGGTTTATACCTAGTTGTTGGCACTGTTCAAGCGTGCCATCGTCAAGCGCTTTCATCTCATAAGGTGAAAACTCAACTTGGTTGGTCACTAAAGCGAAATCGAGTCTCGATTGCAATAAGGCAAGCTGGCTGGGTGTAAAGTTCGAGACCCCAAAATGCAGCACATCGCCGTTTTGTTTGAGGGTATGAAACGCATCGGCAACTTCATCAGCATCCATCAGATAATCCGGGCGATGGATCAATAGCACATCCAGCCTATCCGTGCCGAAATGCTTTAGTGACTGCTGCGCTTGGGCAACGATATGCGCCTTACTCGAATCATAGTGGTTCGCCTTTCCCGCTAATCCCAAGCTCGGGAATGCGGGCTTAATACCACATTTAGTGATGATCCGAATGTGCTCTCGAATGCTAGGCTCAAGCGCTAAGGCTTTGCCAAACTCCGCCTCACACTGATACTCACCGTAAATATCAGCATGATCAGTATCGCGTATTCCAAGCTCAATCGCTTGCTTTAAAAAGCGTAAATTTTCTTGCGGCGTAATTTGCCAATCTAATAGCCGCCAAAACCCCAATACTAACGGGTCAAGTACGCGGGTGTTTGAGTTCATAACGTAATTCCTACTGTTGCAGCCACTTGCTTGGCTTTCTCGACAGCACTTTCAGCCGAGTCTGAACGCGCTAACGCTACACCCATTCTGCGCTTGCCACTCACCTCTGGTTTACCAAACAAACGAATATCCGTTAGTGGCTCTGCAAGCGCTTGTGCAAGATTGTTGAACTGTAATTGTGTTGACTCCCCTTCGACAAGGATCACGCTAGATGCTGATGGCCCATTGAAGTGAATGGTGGGGATAGGCAAACCTAAAATTGCCCGAGCATGCAGCGCAAACTCACTTAAGTCTTGCGAGATAAGCGTGACCATGCCGGTATCATGTGGCCTTGGTGAGACTTCGCTGAAGTAAACTTCATCACCCTTAATAAACAGCTCAACGCCAAACAGACCCCGACCGCCCAGCGCTGCCGTGACTTTTTCAGCCATCGCTTTGCTGCGCTCTAGCGCGAGTGCTGACATCTGCTGCGGCTGCCAGCTTTGCTGATAATCACCGTCTTGTTGCACATGTCCAATTGGCTCACAAAAACTCGTACCATCGATATGGCGTACGGTTAGCAGCGTAATTTCGTAGTCAAAATCAACAAAACCTTCCACAATCACTCTGCCCTGACCTGCACGCCCACCTTCTTGAGCATAGTGCCAAGCCGCTTCGATATCCGCGGCACTTTTAATCACACTTTGCCCTTTACCTGACGAGCTCATGATAGGCTTAACCACACATGGCATGCCGATACGCGCGACAGTAGCATTAAAGTCTGCCAAGGTATCAACAAATTGGTAGGGTGAAGTAGCAAGTCCAAGCGTCTCAGCGGCAAGACGGCGGATCCCTTCACGGTTCATGGTCAGTTGAGTCGCTTTGGCGGTTGGCACCACCGTGTAACCTTTAGCCTCTAATTCCACCAACTTATCCGTCGCAATGGCTTCGATTTCCGGCACGATATAATCAGGTTGCTCTTGTTCAATAATCGCTTTGAGTTTTTCACCATCCAACATAGACAAGGTATAGCTGCGATCTGCCACTTGCATCGCTGGCGCATTGTCGTAGCGATCTAAGACAATCACTTCTGCACCTAAGCGCTTAAATTCGATAACGACTTCCTTTCCTAACTCGCCACCACCGCAGAGTAATACTTTGCAAGCAGTTGCCGAAAAGGGCGTGCCCAGAGGTTTGATTTTCATGATGATTCCTTGGTTGGTTTGATGCCCCATGGTAGCGACTTTTTGTCATATGCAAAAGCTGAGAAGACGGCAATTCAACTCGAAATCACAAAATACACATTTCAAACACATTCTTTACATATTGTACACAAAGAGCATTTTTATATTTAAAGGATTACTTCAATGACCGCCCAGTCTCCTATTGATTACAGCACTCAGCCGCAGATCTTATTAACGCAAGCATTCAGCCAATACGCCAATAAAGTTGCACTGATATTTAACGGTACGCAAGTCACCTATAAAGCACTTGAAGAGCAGGTAACACGAGTCGCCGCGAATATTCAGCAACAAGCGAATCTGAGCCAATCTCAATCGCCTTATGTGGCACTATATCTCGAGCGTGGCATTGATATGGTCGTGGGGATCTTAGCGGCAATCAAATCAGGACTGGGTTATATCCCTATTTCCACTGAGGCACCCAAAGCTCGCTGCGAGTTTATTCTTGAAGATAGCCAACCGGCGCTTATCGTCACCCATGGGCATTATCAAGCGCTGCCACAATTTGGCCATACACCTCAAGTGTTGATCGAATCTCCTGCAACGCAAGCCTTTGTTACTCCTGATTATAAAATGAGTGATATTGCCTATGTGATCTACACCTCGGGCACCACTGGCACGCCAAAAGGCGTAGAAGTACCTTACCAAAATTTACTTTATTTAGCCGAGTCACAAATTGGCCGCTTTGAACTAGACCAACTTGACCGCGTTATGATGTTTGCCTCTTATATTTTCGATGCCAGTGTATTTGAGCTGCTCGTGCATATCATGTTGGGCCAAACTGTATTTGTAACGACAGAAACCGAGCGACGTGATGCCAAAGCGCTAAGCCAATTGATCTCAAAAAATGCGATTCAATTTGGCGCTATCCCTCCTGCATTGCTGGCTTTGATGGACCCCCGTGATTTGCGCTCTATGCGCAAATTAATCGTCGCAGGAGAAACCCCAAATCTAGAAATGCTTTCTCGACTTTCAGAAGTCACGCGAGTGTTTAACGGTTATGGTCCTACCGAATATACCGTGTGCACCTGCGCCAATGAATATACCAATGCCGACTCCGAATTTAATATTGGTCAACCTTTTGTGAATACCAGACTTTATGTGCTAGATGAGCAATTGCAACAAGTAGCCAATGGCGCTATCGGTGAGCTCTATATTAGTGGTGCAGGTTTAGCAAAAGGATACTTAAACCGTCCTGAACTCACAAAATCTCGATTTATCGCCAACCCATATTATCAAGCAGAAGTCGATCCTGTGCACTTCGCTAGACTTTACAAAACTGGCGACTTAGTAAGTTTTGACGGTGATAATTATCATTTTGTTGGTCGTAATGACAACCAAATTAAGCTACGTGGATTTCGTATTGAGTTAGGTGAAATAGAAAAAGTTGTTGCCCAACATGAGGCTGTAAAACTTGCAAGCTGCCAAGTAGTACAACGAGGTAATGCTAAGTTCTTGGTAGCCTTTATCGTTCCTCATAGTGAACCTACAGCAGACCTTGGACAACACATCAGCCAGTTAGCAGAAAAGCTACTGCCAGACTATATGCTGCCTGATCACTATCAATGTTTAGACGCATTACCCATGACCGAAAACGGGAAGGTAGATAGCCGCGCACTCGCTAATTACGAATTAAGTAGCCAACAAGACCAACCGCAAGATCAGCTTAGCCAAGAACAACAAGCTTTTTTAGCGCAGTTTCAAGGTTTCTGTTTGCCAGGTCTTGGCTGGCAACAAGATTTTTTCCAACAAGGTGGAGACTCTATCTCCGCAATCAACCTTAGCAACCAGTTATTTCAGCAGCTCGGCTTAAGCGTGCCAACACATCTAATCTATCGCTATCGTAGTGCTGGACAAGTATGGCAGGCAATGCAAACTCAACACTTTGAAACCATTGCGATTCCAAAGCGCGGTGCTGATTTTGAGGAAGTCGCCCCGCTATCACTGCAACAACGCGCGATTTGGTTTTTAGCCAAAGCCGATCCAAGCGATAAAGCCTATCATGCAAAGTGTACAATCACCTTCAGTGGCGATTTAAATGTACCTGCACTACAAGGTGCATTACAAGATATCGTTGATAACCATGCGATTTTCCGTACTAGCTACGACTTACATGAGCCGCTGCAGTATATTGCAAAGCACTACCAGCAAGACGTGCCTTACTTTGACTTTAGTGAGTATCAAGAAGCACAAGCATTAGCTGAGGTCGATAAACTCGTTAATGGTCATATGAATGATATTTTTGCGATTGACCAATTACCGCTGGCACGCTGGGCAATTGTAAAAATTAGCGAATGTAAACATGTACTTATTCATATTGAACATCACTTAGTACATGATGGTTGGTCTTCTAACATCTTCCTTGATCACCTATTTAGTTGTTATAAACAGCGCTTGAATGGAGCAAGCCAAGGTACTTTGTCTGAGATCACACAATACGCCGATTACGCAGCCTATCAGCATCAATGGTTGGGAACAGAGCAAGCCGAGTTGCAACGTCAATTTTGGAAGGCACAACTTCAAGACGCACCGAGCCGTATTAACTTGCCTGTTTCTCGTCTCGGCGAAACCGCAACCGAACGTGGTCGCGCACACAGGGTTAAACTGCCTCGTTCGCTATGGAACAATTTAAAAGCCTACAGCCAAACGCATCAGATCACGCCATTCGCCGTTGCCCTTGCGGCATTAAATATTGTCCTTTCGCGCTTTAGTGGCGATCAGGATATTTGTATTGGTTCTGGCGTTGCAAACCGAGGCTACACCAATGTGGATGATACCATTGGTATGCTCGTCAGCACCGTAGTGGCGCGAGTTCAGCAAACACCAGAAATGTCTGTTGAACAGCTGGTACAGCATTGTTTTGAAGTCAGTAACGATATGCTGGCCAATCAAACCCTACCATTTACTGAAGTCGTCGCGGACGTAAACCCTGAGCGCATCAAAGGCGTCAATCCGTTATTCCAGATCTGTTTTAGCTTCCATGATTCACCACTCCCAGAGCTCACGCTTCCGGGATTAGATGATATTGAGTATTTCGAGGCAATCAGCAGTCAAGCGGCTAAGTTTGAGATTAATATCGTGGTGCTTACCCGTATGGGGCAAGATCAGGATGATTCGGTCACTATGTTATGGGAGTTTGACTTAAATCGCTACGATCCTTGGTTTATCGATGCCTTAAGTGACAACTTTAGTCATATTCTCGCGCAACTTATCAGCGTTGATGGGCAATTACCACTTGAGCAGTTGAGTTTACAAAGCCATGTTGAGCGCGATGTTCAAATAGCGCAGCACCAAAGCCAAGATTTACTGTCACTATTTACGCATCACGCGCAGTCTCGCAACCAGCAAACTGCACTTATCACCAGTCAAACGGAGTTAAGCTATCAGGAGTTAAGTACTCGGTCAGACAGCCTTGCTGCACATATTCTTAAGCAGTATGGCACGCTTGAGTATATCGGCCTATACCTGCAGCCCGGCATTGACACAGTAGTTGCAATGCTCGCCATCATGAAAGCTGGCGCCGCTTATGTGCCGCTATCGCCAAGAGCGCCAGCTGCCCGCAATGCTTTTATTATTGACGATGCTCAGCTAAAGTTAGTATTAACTAACACCATAAGTCAGCAAAGCTTGAGCGAAAATGAGCAATCAAATTGGCCACTGTTAAACTTGGATAATACATTCGCGCCTTGCGATATTGCACTTTGCCAACCGTCGCCTGATTCTGCAGCCTACATAATTTACACCTCAGGTACGACGGGCCAACCTAAAGGCGTTATTCAAAGCCATAAAAATGTTGCGCGCTTGCTATCTGCCAGTCAACCGCTTTACCACTTTAATAGCGAAGATACTTGGGTGCTTTATCACGATACGATTTTTGACTTTAGTGTTTGGGAAATATGGGGAGCACTGTGTCATGGCGGTCGGTTGTTTATTCCAAGCTACGAAGAAGCAAGAGACAGTTTTGGTTTTGTAAAGCAGTGTGAGCAATTTGCTGTCACCGTGCTTAACCAAACTCCAAGTGCATTCTATAATTTTAGTGATGTTGCCATTTCCGCGGCGGCGTCGCTCGATAGCCTTAGCACTGTGATCTTTGGTGGTGAGCAGCTCAACTACGATAAACTGAGCCCTTGGTGGCAACGCTTTGGTCAGCGTATTCAATTGGTCAATATGTACGGTATTACTGAAACCACAGTACATGTCACCTATCAACCTTTACACCCTAACATGAATACCCAGATTGCTGACATTGGCGTCCCGCTCAATGATATGCAGGCTTGGGTGCTGGATAGTCAGTTACGTCCCGTACCTGTGGGTTGTCCTGGAGAGCTGTTTATCTCTGGTGCAGGTTTGGCGATTGGGTATTTGAACCAACCAGAGCTGAGCGCCACTCGCTTTTTCGAGCTAACGCTCAATGGCAAACTCACTCGCGTTTACAAAACTGGTGATAACGCCAGATTATTACCAAGCGGTCATTTAGAATACCTAGGTCGTTTGGATAACCAAGTGAAGATCAGGGGTCATCGTATCGAGCTTGGTGAAGTCGAATCCCAATTGCTCAGCTGTAGCGGTGTTAAAGAAGCAGCAGTGATCACCTATACACGCCAAAATCAAACGGCGTTAAGTGGCTATGCTGTAATGGAAAGCCATGCTTATTTTGACGCCGAGCAGTTACTTAACCATCTACGAACGCAGCTGCCAGCATATATGGTACCGGATAGCATCACCCAACTCACGGCGATGCCACTCACCGTAAACGGAAAGCTAGATAGCAAAGCACTACCGCTACCGCAGATGTCATCATCAAACCAATACGCTGCGCCGCGCACAGCGCTTGAACAGACGCTTTGCCAAATTTGGCAAACCACATTAGAACTGGAACAAGTCGGTATCCATGATAATTTCTATCGTCTAGGTGGTAACTCCATCTTAGCAGTGCAGCTCGTGCGCAATGCCCATAAATGGCACCAGATTGCGATCCCGTTATCAGCGATCATTGCCAACCCATCGGTTGCTGCTCTGGCGCAATACCTAGACACCATAGAGCTGGGTGATATCACCCAATCTCAAGACGCACCTGCCACCACCTCTTCTCAGGTGATGGAGCTATAGTCATGGAGTTAACATCTTTACTGAACGACCTTCACGCGCAGCAGTTGCGCGTGTGGGTGTCTGAGCAAAATACCTTGGCACTGGGATATGAGGGTAACGTAGCGCCAACTTTGCTAACGGCACTCAAAGCGCATAAAGCTGAACTATTGGCGCTACTAAGCGCCCACCAGATCTGCTCCGAAGCCGCCTTTTTAAGTTGGCCATTATTAAAACCAGTGCCGCTTTCCAATGCCCAGGCAAGGTTGCTGTATGTAGACAAACGTGCACCAAAGTCCTGTGCTTATCATATTCCAATGCTGGTTGAGCTGAATGATCCAGCGCAGCAACAAGACATAATCTCGGCACTAGCACAGCTGCTTGTCCATCACCCTATCCTAACGAGTGTGATTGAAACCGATGCTGAGCATTTTAACTGCCGAACAACCTTACAACCTCTTGCGGTCGAGTATCACCGAGCAACCACTTTGGCTCATGTACAAACACTGGTAAGAGAGCACATCCACACGCCGTTTGATCTCCATACTCAAGCTCCCTTTAGAGTCTGTATTATTGAGCTTGAGCAAAGGCGTTTTATGCTTTTCCTTTGGCATCATATCGTCTTTGATGCTTGGTCAATGCGAGTCATGTTGCGCGATCTGGTTAGCTTGCTACGAGGAGAAAGCATTAAGCCATTAAGCTATTTTGACTTTGCCAAGTGGCAACAAAAGCAAGAACAAAGCGCTGCACACAGTTATTGGCAAACGCAACTTGCAGGCGCTCATGCCACACAAATTGCACCACTGTTTGCTACACAAACACACGAAACCGAATCGCTCACGCATTATTTTGCACTTTCACCACAGCAAAGTCAGGCATTGCGTGCCCTAGCAAAATCATTAAATACCACAGTGTACAGCGTGTTGCTTGCCCATTACTGTTATATTTTGGCACTTCATAGCGGTGAAACAGACATCGTGATTGGTGCGCCATCGGATAATCGAGATCACCCGCAAACGCAAGAAATGATTGGCTTTTTTGTCAACACCTTAGTGCTTAGAGTGAAGCTAGATTATCGCCAAAGTTTTGCCAGCCTCGTGCAGCAAGTTCATGAGACCGTGCGCGCCGCAAAACAATACCAAAGTTATCCTTATGATCAACAAGTTGCCTGTTTGAGTGAGGGAAAACACTCACCTCAGCCAAGCCTGATGTTTAGTGTACAGAGATTTGCCAGCGAGCTTATGGACGAGTTTGCGTTACCATTTTCAGCGGTTGATGCTTTTACTAACGAGTCTTTATATAACCCGATTAAATGTGATTTCCGTCTGGCATTTGATGATAGCAATACAAATTTGCAAGGACAGATAAGTCTTGATCCCAATAAGTTTGATGATGCGTTTGCACAGCAATTTGCCCACACCTATCAGCAATTATTGGTACAGCAGGTAGAACACAGCGACGTCGCCCTTGAGCAATTATCAACGTCTCACCCAAGTACAAAGCCACCAGCGACCACCGTTAAGCAAACTTCAACCCTATCACTATATCAACAATTTTTGGCCTGCGCCTCAGCAACTCCAGATGCACCAGCATTACAAATCAACGATGAGGTCATTACTTACCAAACACTCGCTGCGTGTGTTCAGCATCTGATTGTACAACTCCAAGCACAGTTAACCCACGAGCAAAATCCAGTTGTCGCGCTGATGTTTGAGCGCAGTCCAGAGATGATAGTCGCCATATTAGCAACGCTTGGAGCGGGTGCTGGATATCTACCGCTCAACCCAGAGCAAGGCCAAGCACGTAGCGAGTTTATGTTGCAAGACAGTGGTGCTAACCTGCTACTTTGTCATCAAGCAACCTTGAATACGGCCATGTGTTTTAGCGCAATCACAGAGGTGCAAAACATTGACGAGTTAGCACAACAACCAGCTCCTGTTTTCAATTCAGATCAAGCACACTCACCGTGTCATTCATCACTTGCATATATTATTTATACTTCTGGAAGTACCGGCAAACCAAAAGGCGTTATGGTAGAGCAGCGGCAAGTTCAGGCTTTGGTTCAAAGCGCAACTGCGGCTTACAATTTTAACTCAAGTGAAAAAACACTGAGTCTGGCTCCGTACTTTTTCGACGCGTCCGTAGAGCCACTCTTTTTAACACTGCTCAATGGTGCTTGCTGGATGATCATGAATGAGGCAAGTGCAAAGTCGCCAGCCGTGATACGTGACGCGCTCGTTAGCCAAAAGATCAGTCACTTAGTCTCAGTTCCGGCATTTTTAAGTGCCATCGGTACGCCGCCCGACCACCATGCCCTACGTCGTGTTATCACGGGTGGTGAGCCTTGTGACCGCAATCTCATGGAGGCATGGACGCCTCTTCTTCATATTGAATATGGTCCAACCGAAACCACGGTAACGGCAACAGCAAACCATCAGCCGCTACACTCACGCTATTTCAATAATATTGGCGCACCGCTGGCTCATGTTGATATTCAAATCGTTGATGCCAACCTCAAGGCGCTGCCACCCTTTTGTCAAGGAGAGATCCTGATTGGTGGCGCAAGTGTCGCACGAGGCTATGTTAACCTTGCAGAGCAGACGGCGTCGCGCTTTATTAACTGGCACGGAACACGTATGTATCGCACGGGCGATCAGGCGCGGTATCTGGCAAACGGCGAGATCCAATTTTTAGGACGTGCCGATGAGCAGGTAAAAATTCGTGGCTATCGCATCGAGCTACAAGAAATAGAACACTTACTTAACCTGCACCCGCAAATCAACCAAGCTTGCGTCAAAGTACAGCAAAACAACCATCTCATTGCTTATTTTACTGGCGACCAAACCCTCTCTCACACCGAGATTGTGAAGTGGCTACAACCACAATTGCCAGATTATATGCTGCCAAGTGCCACGTGTTGGCTCGAACAATTGCCTGTGCTCGCCTCTGGTAAAGTGGACAGCCGCAGCTTACCAAGCGTCGCACTAGTATCACAGACACCATATCGAGCACCACGCACGCCATTAGAGCAGCAGCTTTGTGATCTATGGCAGACGCAACTTGAGGTTGAGCTAGTAGGCATTGATGATGACTTTTTTGCCTTGGGCGGCCACTCTTTAAGTGCAATGACATTGGTCGCTAAAATGCACTCTAGCTGTAACGTTGACATCAGTTTGAGTCAATTTTTGCAAAGCAAAACGATAGCGCAACTGGTATCACAACAAGCTAGCAACACCAACGAGCCTTTACCGGTCGCATCAACATCACAATCACTTGATGAAATCATCGTGCCCGCGCAGCAGCAAGCGATGCTCACCAGCGAGCAATTAGCAACACAATCTGGCGCTTTTCATATCCCCCTACAGCTAAAATGCCAAAATGGGCTACAACAGCAAGCGTTACAACACGCAATCTATCAGCTGGTTGAGCGTCATGCTATTTTGCGCACCCGCTATACTCAACAGAAAAAAGGTCGCTGGGCATATAAAGATGAGCAAGGCATGCCAACATGCGAAACTCTAATAAACACGCCGCATAGTGAATTTATCGCTCAGACATTTGACCTTGAAAATGATGCGCCGCTGCGGCTCGGACTGTATCACCAAGATGATGAATTTGGCGTGTTACTGGTATTTCATCACATAGCCTTCGACGGCTGGTCTACACAAGTATTGTTGGATGAGCTGAACACGCTGCTATCGGGACACACGCTTGCCCCAACCTCACTGCAATTTCGCGACTATGCATATTGGCAATCAACACAACAATACGACGAAGCCGCAGCATTTTGGCAGCAACACTTGATTGATATTGATGTCACCCCATGGCCAACCGATGAGCCAAGACAGGCTTTGTTTGATCATCAAGGTGAAGCATTCCCCTTTACCCTCTCAGCAACACTAACAGCTGAGTTAAGGGAGCTGGCAAAATCACATCAGGTATCTATGTACAACTTACTACTGTGTGCTTTTCAGCTCGCATTGTGTACATGGGATAGTCGTGAAAGTATTGTCGTTGGCTCCCCCACCGATAACCGCGATTCGGCATTTAAAGATACACTAGGTTACTTTGTTAATACCTTACCGATGCCGCTGCATGTCGACTTAAATAAGAGTTTTTCTGACTATCTAAGACAAAGCCAAACGCTGTTACTTGCGGCAAAATCTCACCAACAATTGCCATTAGAGTCAATTGCCGCGCAACTTGGGTTGATCCGAGAAGTGGGTGTATCGCCACTGTTCCAAGTGTTTTTTACCTTTGATCAGTTCTCACTACCAACAGCGCAATATCAACATTTTGAAGTCGCCAGCGACACCGCCCAGCAAAACCAATATCACCCGGCCAAGTTTGACTGGAATTTGGTGATTAAAGATATGCCAGACCAACTGATTGGTCAGCTTATTGTTGCTCGCAGTCGTTATCAGTCTTCCCGCTGCCAACAATTTGTGCACTTTTTCTGCCGTTATCTTGAAAATCTCTGTCAGTACAACGAGAAGCCTTTACTGCAATGTCCTTTAGTTAGTACTGAGTATCTACAGCAAGTCATCTCAGAAACTCGATTATCACAACCAAATGACGCTTTTTTAGTGCAATTTGCGAAGACAGTAGCAGCGTATCCAGAACGCACAGCATTAAGCTTCGCCGAGCAAACCGTGAGTTACCGCGAGCTAGACTTGTTTTCTGATCATTTAGCAGCGCAATTGATTGCAACCAATGACGAAGGCTCGCCAGTCGCACTTTATTTTGATAAAGGTATAGAAGCCCCCATTGCAATGCTAGCGGCGCTAAAAGCGGGCATGCCCTTTGTCTCACTCTCAGCCAACCATCCCGTTGCTCGTCGCCAAGAGATTATGGCAAAAGCGCAGGCAAAACTGCTCCTTAGTCGCACACCACTCAGCTGGAATGCATTACCAACACTGACCCTTGATGTACAGACACTACAGCAAAGTGCTCAACTACGTCCATTCTCAGCCAACAATCATGCAACAGACAAACTGGCTTACCTCATTTTTACTTCGGGGACGACGGGAGAGCCAAAAGGGGCGATGCTGTCTTACCAGGGTCTTGCTAACCTCTGCACCGAGAAGCGCAACACCCATAAATTAGAGGGAAATACTCAGGTAGTCACTAGTCAATATGCTGAATATGTTTTTGATGCCTGTATTTGCGAGATATTCCCAGCCCTAGCTGCCGGCGCCAAACTGGAAATCATTCCAGAGCCAATACGCAAAGATCCACAACAGCTGTGTCGCTATCTCAAAGCTAAGCAGGTCAACGTCGCGTTTATTCCTACGGTATTTATCAATCAGTTTCCAAAGTGGATAGCGGATATTAACTTAACCGTATTGTATTCCGGTGGTTCTCGTTTAGACCCAGTCAGCCACAAGTTGGCAGAGCATCATTTCAATGAATATGGGTTAAGTGAAACAAGTGTTACCGCAACACTTAGTGAAGTGTACCCCAATACACCTATCACTATTGGTAAACCTATTCGTAACACTCGCTGCTATGTGTTGGACTCTTTTATGCGGATTTTACCGGACGGTGCGTTGGGTGAGCTATACATCGCCGGTGATTGCGTCGGTTTGGGCTATTGGCAATCACCAAAGCAAACGGCAAAACACTATATTGACTATCGCCTTCGCGGTGACAACAACCACTTTTCTGACGAAAAGCTCTACCGCAGCGGAGACTTAGTGCGTAAAAATCAGCAAGGTGAATTCGAGTTTGTTGCCAGAGCTGACAAACAGTGGGATTTACATGGTCACCGCGTCGAGCCAGGCGAAATCGAGTATAAACTCAAAGCGCATCCAGATGTTGAGCATGCCGTTGCACACTTACATTTAAGTGAAACAGGCAAAGTGCTGTTGGGTTATGTCGTACTTAACGCCAACACTAAGTGTGATGTAAACGACCTTCGCCAATGGTTGAATCAACAACTCCCAGGCTATATGCAGCTTGCTGCGATATCACAGATTGACGCACTTCCAATGACAGTAAATGGCAAACTTGATACCACACAGCTCATCATTCCAATGCTGCAAGATAGTATTACCTATATCGCGCCAGAGACGGAACTACAACAACAACTTGCCAATGCTTGGCAGCAAGTACTTAAAATCTCAGAGATTGGCCTACAACACGACTTTTTTGCTTTGGGTGGCTCATCCATACAGGCAGCACAAGTTACCGCCCTGTGTAGTCAAGCGCTCGGCAACGAAATTGCCGTTGCAACCTTACTGACTTACCCACAACTTGACGCATTTGCCACGCAAGTAGAACAACAGCTAAACGCGCTCGCCAGTAGCGAAGACTGCGAATTTGAAATGGAGTTATAACGCATGATCGAATCATTTATTTATGAACTAAAACAAAGTGGGATAAGCGTTTGGCAGCAAGAGGATAAATTAAAAATTGCTAGCAACGTGAATTTACAAGGCCAAGCAATTGTTGAGCAGTTAAAACAGAATAAGCCACAGTTGTTACGCTACCTCACAAGGCAAGGCATAGATAGCAAAGCTCGTTTTGATGAACTATCTATCTTGCCGTTGGAAACGCGATGCGCTCCGCTTACGCTTGGGCAGCAACAACTACTGTTTACGCAAGAAGTGAGCAACGCGGCAAGTACTTATCATATTCCATGCCTACTCAAAATCGCCAAGCACTGCGATATTGAAAAACTCACAGCAGCAATAGAACAACTGGTGATCCGCCACAGTGCGCTAGATATGGTTGTGGCCTATGATCACCAAGGAAAGACGATACAGCAGCCTGCCAATGAGGCGTTTGTCGTGACGCATCATGAGCTTGGTAATCTAAACTTGCATGAGCAGTGCGAGCATTTCTTTAACGAGCCGTTTAGCTTACAGCATTCTCGACCATTTCGTGCCTATGTCATCACCTCAAAGGAACAGCAACATGTGTTTTTTGTCTGGCATCATATCGCCTTTGACGGATGGTCTTTGGGGCTGTTTTTACAAGAATTAACGTCACTCTATGAGGGAGAGAATCGACCTCTGAGTCTACAATTTAGTGATTATGCTTATTACATGGCAACACCCGGCCAACGTGAACGACAAGCAACAAGTCAACGTTATTGGCAAACTCAATTGGCTGATTACGAACCATTAAAACTTGCGCAAACTCAATCACGCCCAGCCACCTTTGATCATCGCGGCGCGATACAGAGCATTGTACTAGATGAAAGTACGACGCTAAAGTTACAACAAACAGCGAAAACGCACCGCATTAGTATTAATACACTTGGGCTTGCGGCTTGGTATCACACCCTTGCGCTACTCAGTCATCAACGTCAATTTGTTGTTGGTATTCCGAGTGAGAACCGTCCAACAGCACTGCAGCAAAACATACTTGGATATTTTGTTAACTCATTGCCGGTTAAAGCGGATATCGATATGACGATGTTACTTGAGCGCTGGTTCACTCAAGTTAATCAAGTCGTTAATCAAGCCAAGCAACATCAAGCCTTACCGTTTGAGGCCATTAAGAATAGCTTAGACGTGCCGCTCGACACTAGCATGCACCCGATATTTCAAACGTTGTTTAGCAGTAGTCAGTTTGCCCCTGAGCAACATCATACCTTATGGCAAAGCGTTGACCTTGATCTTAGCCAGCAGTGCCAAGCGAAGTTTGATTTAACATTACACTTGAGTGCAGGGAAGACCACAGAGTTAGGGTTAACTTATGCCACGGCACTTTTTTCCAGCTCATACGCGCAGCAGATCCTCGAGTTATATCAAACGGTTTTACAGGCATATCTAACAGCTGAAAACGCCCAACAGCCTCTCTATAGCCTACCTTTATTGAGTAACACGGCGCAGCAAAAACAATATCAATTAAGTGGAATGCAACACGCCTATCCGAGCGTGGCAAGTATCACCGACCAGTTTGCTGAAATAGTAGCGCGCCATCCAGATAAAGCCGCGATCAGTAATCGCCATCAAACCATGAGCTACCAAGTGCTTGATAACCAAGCCAAGCAACTTGCTAATGCAATCTTGACAGTCTGCCCTGAACCCAAAGTCGTTGCACTCTACATGCGAAACGACATTGAATTTGTGATTGCCATGTTGGCGGTACTAAAAACCGGCGCGGCATACACAACGCTATCGCTCAAAGACCCAGTAGCGCGTCATCAATATCAACTGAGTGATAGTAATGCCGACGTAATAGTCACCTTGCGAGAACATAGCCAAACATTGGCAACACTCAACCACAACAATATCGCTGAAGTTTTCTGTGATACAAGTCTGACAGATACTGATATCACGGTGGATTTTGAGCCTATGTGCATCGCACCTAGCGAAGTCGCGACGATTATTTATACCTCAGGTACGACAGGAAACCCTAAAGGCACATTACTCTCTCACGCCGCAATTAGCTCTTTGGCACTCGATAATCATAGTTACCAGCATCAGCCCCAAGATAGCTTTATTCAACTCGCAAACCCAGCTTTTGATGCCACTCTATTTGAGATATGGAGTGCATTACTCAACGGTGCCGAGGTGCACTTGGGCTATCAGGACAGCCTTAATTCTGCAGCGCAGCTCAGTGCAACATTGCAGACGCTGAATATCACTTCGATGTTTCTAACCCGCTCACTGTTCGACACTTTGTTGCTGCAAGACGAGCATATTTTCGCTTCTCTGACTCATTTACTCGTGGGTGGTGAAGCATTAACAGAGTCGATGGTAAATAAATTGCTGGCGTCCACATCTTGTCCAAAACACTTTATCAATGTTTATGGTCCGACTGAGTGCACCACATTTACCACAGTGCAAACAATGTCTAAACAGCAGTCTGAGATAGCAATCGGCAAGCCAATCCCCGGGCGAGCGGTAGCGGTGGTCGGTCGTAATAACGAATTACTGCCACTTGGTTGCCCTGGCGAGTTAGTGGTTTGTGGGCATGGCGTGGCTGCACGTTACCTCAACAACCCAACACTCAACAGCGAAAAGTTTGTATCCCTAAATCTGTTTGGCTCTATGCAAAAGTACTATCGCACGGGCGACTTAGTGTATTGGAATGCACAACAGCAACTGTGTTATATCAACCGTGGCGATCAACAAGTCAAAGTGCGAGGCTTTAGAATTGAGTTGGCAGAGATTGAGCATCACCTTAATCAGCTGGCGGATGTAGATAGCTGTGCGGTTATTGCTAAAAAGCAGCAGACTCAAACCTTGCTACATGCTTATTTGGTCATCAAACCCGCGGCCAATCAAGCTGCGGTACTCAGCCACTGTAAAACTCAGCTTACCAAGTTACTTCCAAGTTATATGATGCCACATAGCTTCACTGTACTTTCGGCGTTACCGTTAACGCTCAACGGCAAACTCGACAAAACTAAGCTGCCAGAACCGGAGCTAAAGCAGCATCAACTCGTTGTGCCACAAACCAACACAGAGAAGGAAGTGCAAGCCATTTGGCTGGATGTTTTAGGCCAGAGTCCACTTTGTTGTGCGACGGCAGTGACTGAGCAAGGTGCCGACTCCATTAGTTTATTAAGCTTTTGTGGTGCTGCAAGCAAGCGTAATTGGCAGCTAACTCCACAACTTATCCTTGAACACCTATCAGTGCAGCAACTGGCAAGATTTATTGATAATCAGACCCGACTTGATTTTGCCACCATGAGTGAAGATCAAGCAATTGACGCTGCGCTTGCCCATGAGCATTTCGCTCCTTCACGTTTTTTCAATGCACCACAGAGTGAGTTTCTGCTTCACCTCATGCCCGCAGCAGCAACCGCTGATAGCTTTGCACCTCTGTGTGAAAAACTTGCGCCCGACCTGCGCATTCACGCATTAGAAAATATCAAACTGTTCACAGGCAAACATATCAGCTTGCATACTATGGTACGTTATTATGCTCAGCGTATTACAGAGGTATCGCCAACTGGCCCACTTTACTTGGGCGGCTTTTGTGAAGGTGCGGCATTGTCACTGGAAGTGGCGCGTTACTTGGCCGAAATGGGTAGAGAAATTGTCCATTGCTTTTTGATTGACCCCGTCTTACCAAGACTTACTTCAGCAGCGCGTCAGGCCGCCGAAGAAGAGTATATCCGTTCGCAAGACGATGACGCTAAACCTATCGCCCGAGCATTTTTAGACTTTACTCAATACTTTCAAACCGCGACGGCGTTTACCTTCCCTGTGAGCTTCTTTATCGCCGATCATGTCAGTGATGAGGCCATTCCACTTCCAGCACTGAGGTTGATCCATCAAGTGGAAGACATACCTGCGCTGTATAAGCGTACGTTTGCAAGTGACAGAAATGGTTTTGAAAATTTACTTGCCAATGCAGACTATATTACGCTTGAAAGTGCACACGATGAAATCATGACCGACGCTAAAGACTTATCCATCATCGCGTCACATATTAATGCGTTAATGCAGCAAACGAATAGCGCCGCAACCACTGTGGAGCAACGCGCATGACTCGTTCACAATTTGCTACACGATACGGCATCCACCTTGGATTAACTATGTTTGCCAGTATGCTGGTGCTCCCTATTTTTACGCCCTACATGCTGAACTTAGGCCTAGCATTGCAAGATGTGGCCTTGGCTATGGTGGTCATGGCTATCACTATCGTGGTGTTTGAAGTACCAAGTGGTATTGCGGCAGATTCCATTGGTCGCCGCAAAGTATTTTTAGCTTCTTTGGTGTTTGCCGCTGTATGCAACTTACTTTTATTGTTGAGTGAAGACTTTTGGCACGTCAGCTTAGCCATGGCATGTTGGGGATTAAGTCAGGCATCGTTAACTGGCACGCTCAACGCATGGTTTGTTGAAACTTATCAAAAGCTTGAAGGAGACGAACCACTGAATAAAGGGTTCGGTAAAGTGTATGGTATTGGCTATCTTATCGGCGCCAGCGCCGCTTTATTTGCCGCCCTCTTTTTGGCGTTTGCGACTAGCCCGACACAACAGCTCAACCACTTGTATCAAGCCTTAATCTTGGTTTCGATAGTGGTATTGTGTGTGGTATTTGCATGTACTTTTGTCGTGGTGAAAGAGTCAACGAGACCTCAGCAAGAGGTGGTTGAGAAAGGCCTGATTAGCCAAGCTAAGACCATGCTGGCGACTTGTAAGCAAAGTGGTATGCAAAGGCTGCTGTTAGTGATTGTTTTTGCAATTCCTGTTGCCAGCAGCATAGAGAAGTTTTGGCCTGCCCTAGCAGAGCGCTATAGTAGTGCACCAGTTGACTCTATTGCGTGGATATTCCCAGCAATGATGGCAGCTGGATTTGTATTAAATGGCGTCGCTGCTGCGATCAGCGCTCCGATCTGTTCTCTATTTGGTCAACGCTTAGGATATGTCATGGCGTTCGCTCATTTCGCCAAATTAGCCTTTGTACTGTTACTTGCTTGGGTTACGTCACTACCATTACTGATTGTAGCCCTGCTGTGCTTTTATCTTTGTATGGGACTAGCGCAACCGGCACAACTGCAACTACAACATCAACTGAGTAGCGATAACGTGCGAGCCAGTGTGGAGTCAATAATGTCACTGACCACTCGCTTTGGTGGCTTGCTCGGCTCTGCATTAACTGCTTTACTGTTGGGCTACGTCAGCCTCACTATCAGCTGGATAATATTAGGCGCAATTTCTCTCGTTGCTATCATGCTGTGCTGCTCAAGCACAATCAATCAACCGGAAGCTGAGCTCGTTGCTGCGCAGTCGTAACAGACTGCGCAGCGATGTACATAAAAGCGAGAATCTAATCTATCGCAACTTTGCCATGCCAAGGAGTATGGCTTTTCAGCTGTAGCGTAAGTTCATCGCCATGCGCTAGGCTCCCCACCCCTTTTGGTGTTCCTGTTAAGACAATATCTCCTGGCTGAAGCGTAAAGTAGCGAGCAATGTCCTTTAGCAACTCAGTGATTGGAAAAATCATTAAGCTAGAATCGCCATGCTGTTTAAGCTCTCCATTTTGCCAAAAACGATATTCAATACACTCAGCAAAGGTGTTTTCATCACATGGTACAAAAGGCGTCATTGGGCAACTATTATCATAGGCCTTTGCCCGCTCCCATGGGTGCCCTTGTGCTTTTAGCTCACTTTGCAAGTCTCGTAATGTCAAATCGAGTGCCAGCCCAATTCCAGCGATATGCTTGAGAGGCGCAGGGGTTTTTGCATCAATTTTGGTGCCTACTAATAGTGCAAGCTCGGCCTCATAATGATGTTCGCCAAGTGCGGCGTCCAACATCATTTTATTATTAAATGGTGCTAAGCTCGTTGCTGGTTTGATAAACAACAGCAGACTGCTTGGAATGGGATTATCTAGCTCTTTGGCATGCGCTACGTAGTTTCTACCAACACAAACGATTTTTCCCGCTGGTAGACTTATTTTATTGTTTTCATTATCAATATGTTGATACATTTCACCCTCTCTGTACTGCCATAAGCTCCGGTTATGGAGCGTACCATAACCGAAGCGTTGTGCTAGCAAGTTATCATATAAACGGTATTATTCCGGTTTACAGACCCAGCGCACCATATCCTTAATTGAGGGTTCCTTGCCATACATCACCATACCCGCTTTAAACAATCGTCCCGCAGCAACACGGATAAGGTAGCAACCAAGTAATGCGCTGACCAACGCACATAACACTTGCCAAATGGGTACTTCAATTAACGCCATTTTTACTGGCATCACCACAAATGCGGTAAGCGGGAAAAGACTCAAAATATCCACGGCAAGGCTGCTTGGACTATCAACAATCATAAACGCGATAACAATTGGCAATATAGGGATCATCATAAACCCTGTCTTGCCACTATGGTTAGGATCGTCAATAGCTGCGGCTATTGCTGCCATAAAGGCTGTTGCCATATAAAGACCTACTATCGCAAACAGGGTAAACCAAGGCAACATTGCAAAGTCTATCATCGTAAAGTCCAAGGCTTCGTTTTTTACAACGACTTGTATAAAAGCCATCGCCAACAAAAATGAAAATAACGTACTTAACATAGCCTTTAGACAATGGAGCATTTGACCAAATATTTTGCCGTCAATCCAAGTTTGCGCACTCATACAAGAATATAATTGCTCGGTAACACGCTGCTGCTTTTCTCCGGTGATAGACACGAAGATCTGTCCAAATGACGTAAAAATACCGATGAGCATCAATAGCATCACGCCAAATGCGGTCATCGAAGACTGGTTGTGCGTCTCCTTAACCGCATCCTTTGTGTATTGATTGGAAACGCTCACAGGTTGCTGTAACAAGGCAAGCTGAGCCGCAGATAAATTAAAGCTCTGTGCGAGTTCGTTGCTGTAAAACTGCGTAAGCGCTACCTCAACTTCATTCTGCCAAGACATTTTACCTGTGGTAATCAGTTCAAACTGTAACGCCTCACCCGCTTGGGCTTGAAGTATCAAAATACCGTCAATTTCCTCTTGTTCTAACTGAATCAGAAGTTCAGCTTTTGAAGCATCAACTCGCTTTAGAAGCAAAGGCTCAGGTAACTGAGTTAAGTTCATGGCGGATGGTGTTGCGATAACATATTGCTCAGGTTCAAAAAACGAAGTGCTTTGCCAAAAATAGATAAGCAAACCTATCGCCAGCATAATTGCTTTACCGATCAGCTCCTGCTTGAGTTTAAAAAAGTACATAAACTCCCATTTGGTCACTTGCAGTATCTGTTGCAGCTTATGAGACATGGGCATGCTCCTGAGATTGCACTTTGCCTTGATGAGACTCGATTGCTTTAAGATAGAGTTGATGCAAGTCCATCGTTTTGGTTTCTATTCCTTGCAAAGTCGTTGATTTAGACAAATCGGCGAGCAGTAAATTAAGCTCTGAGGAGTCACTCAACTCAAACTTAATTTTACTCTGACTTAATTGAGTACATGCGACCTTGTAGTTACCTAAATTGAGCGCTGCGTAGTTCGTTGCCTCACTGAAACTCACTGTGATATCGATGCCAACACCAACGTCCTGTTTTATTTCGACTAATGTGCCATAAAGCACAGCTTGTCCGTGATTCATTAACAGCATTCTATCGGCCAGCTTTTCTACCATCGCCATTTGATGTGCGCTTAAAATAACGGTCATGCCTTGTGCTTTTAACGCTTCTAAAAACACCACCACCTTTTCTTGGTTGATGGGGTCAAGACCAGAGAAAGGCTCATCAAGCAGTACAACCTTGGGTTTGTGCAATACTGCCGATATTAACTGTACTTTTTGCTGATTGCCTTTTGACAACGATTTCAACCGCTCATGCGCTCTATCGCTTAAATCAAACTGTGTTAGCCAAGACTCAATCTGTGCTAGCGCTGCGTTTTTCTCAACACCGCGTAGCTTGGCAAAATAGAGCAAATTCTGCTGCACGGTTTTTTCAGCGTACAGCCCTCTATCTTCAGGTAGATAACCTAAACTTTGATGAGGGATTGATTGATATGCTTGCCCATCAATATTCACAGCGATTGTTCCGCTATCTGGATAGGTAAATCCAACCAACATTCTCACAAGGGATGATTTACCCGCACCATTGGGGCCCAGTAATGCAAAGACCTCACCTTGTTTAACGCTAAAACTTAAATTGTCTACTGCTTTTACCGAAACATATTGCTTCGACACCCCTGTTACTTGCAATAAATCTGGCATAACTTTCCTTTAAAAACAAATGAGGGCTTTCGAAAAAGCCCTCTCCTACCATGTATCGATTAGAGCGCCTTGATGTTATCGGCGGTTTTCTTATCAATCAGTTTTACAAACGGATCAACTCCCGCAAATTTCGGTAACTCTATTACTTTCAACTCAATCTTATTTTCACCCGATGTGATCGCGTGCTTTTGTAGATATAACAGCGTTTCGTCACTTTGAATGTTGTTAGGATCAGCAGAGAATAAGGCTATATCAATCTCTTGATTAAGCGGGATTTCTTCTTCGTTACCTTCACCATCTGCATGCTTTTTCGCCGCCTCAACCGTTAAGGTCACCGTATGTAGCTCTCCCGCTTGCGTCGCTTCTTGCACTTCAACACCCGCAAGCTTAAGCTCATACAACGTAATCGCATTGAACTGATCTTCGATAAATACTTGTTCTTGCTCTGAAGCACCCGCTTTTAGGTAAGTCAAAAAGTCGAGTGTCGTTGGGTAGATATCTGTTCTAAAACGATAGTCATTTAAGAAGCTTCTTAATGCGCTATTGAGTCGCGTTTCTCCAAGTAAATCGTGCAGCGCTAACATCACGACAGAGCCTTTATTGTAGTGAATATATTGCTGACCAATTGTTCTAGATAACGCCCGCTCTTCATACGGATCAGAACCTCGCCCACTTAAATAGGTGTCGAGTTCATACTTCAAGAATTTACGGAGATTATGCTCGCCGTACTTTTCTTTCATCACCATAATGGCAGAATATTGCGACAACATTTCCGACAGGATATTTGACCCCTCCACATTAGCACCAATCACCTGATGCGCCCACCACTGGTGTGCCAGCTCATGTGACGTCACATAGTAAGGTACATTGATATTGTCAGGGTTACGGGTGTCCGTCAAAAAGCCAATATTTTCCGAGTACGGCACTGTATTGGCAAAGCTTTGCGCAAAGTCTCGGTAACGAGGAAACTCAATAATACGCATTTGCTTATGTTGGTAAGGCCCAAACTCTCGAGTGAAATAATCAATAGAGTCTTTAGTCGACTGCAACATAGTGTCTACGTTCCAAGCATGGTCTTTATGGTAGTACACCTCGAGCGCAATGCCTTTGTACTCTTCTCGTTTCACCTCAAGATCCATCGACAAGATGTTATAGAAGTGCAGCATTGGAGCATCCATTTCATAGACATAGGTCGTGCGGCCATCTTTGCTGTGTTTTGATTGCAAATAGCCTGGCACCATCGCAACTTGCGATTCATCCGTCGTCACCGTTGCGGCAAATGTGACAAAATTTTCCGCAAACAATGGCTCATGATGATAGTGTGTTTCTTCAATCTTATTACCACGTTTTAGTGGTTCAAGGCCGCGCTGACGACGCTCACTTTTGTCTTGAATTTGCTTATAGATGCTATAACCAAATGTCGGGAACAACGTCGCGTTATCGATGAAAGTACCATTATTCACCAAGGTTTCATCATTGCCTCTATCTACAAAACCAAGTGTTTGCCGTACAACTGACATCGTAATTTCACGCTGCTCACCCGGTGTCATTGGTTGTGAAAGCTCAAGCCAAGCATGCTTAAAGGTTTTATCCTCTTCACCAAGCGTAGCGCCAGCCATTTCAACTTGCCACTCTACTGTGTGGTTAGGTTTATTCACCAAGAAGCGAGTAATCTCTTTATCTGAGCGGTTTTCAACCAACAGCTTTACCTGCGCTTCAATACGACGTGTCTTTGGAAATATCTCAGCATTGAGCTGTACATCTAACGTGACTGGTACAGGGTCATCTCGATACTGGGCAAATTGTTGCTCATATTGCTCTGCGATATCTTCAGCTTCATCTTGCGTAATAAACTCATTGACCACTTGCGTGTTGTAGTAAATGTAGCTGCCACTACCCACGAATATTAAAGCACCACAAGCCAATAATGCTTTACCTGCATTACCTAACTGATAGCCCATCAGTGCAATGCGTGCTTTCAGCGTTTGCCCCGCACCACGAGGCCAAAGTGCATAGCTTAGTGTCGCTAACATCATGCTAAAACCAAACCAGTACAAATTGTACCAATGTGCCGCACTGAGGAAATGACCATAACCATTAATATCTGAGTACGGCACTGAGGAAGTTTCACCTAAGTGGTACATATTGTGCTCAAAGCCAAAGTTGCTCAGGACTATCGAAATAATGAAGTAAACGACATATATTCCCATACCCATATATTTGCTTGGACTCATCACCTGTATCAAAAATGCTAAGGTGGTTTGGAAGGCAAAACCTAACACATATAAATATCCCAAGCGCACAACATACTGGGCGAGATCTATCTGTGTCACACCCGACAATAGTTGATAGCTAATGGTGATCAAGCTACCAAATACACATAGCAGCGTCATCACCGCAACTAAGGCTATGTATTTAGAGCCCCAAAATACCCAGTTTGCAACAGGATAAGAGTCAACAATATCTCCCATTCGCGAATCACGGTCATGCCATACCAGCTCAGCGCTGTAATACACCAACACAATGACCAACAATTGCCAGAAGCTGCCGTGGATAAGCTCCACCATTCTAAAGGTCACTGGCCATACTTCTGTGCCATACCAATTAAATGAGCCAACCAATGCAGGTATTAAGGTTGCCACCGCCAAAATTAATAACACTAAGAATGGATAGCTTTTAAGCACTTGCTTTACTTCAAAAGTGGTTCTGGTGCAAAAGTGCACCCAACTACTACCTACGCTCGCTTTAAAATCAAAACGATTCAGCAATGCCGACGCCTGGCTACCATCTTCTTTGGCTTTACTCTTGGTTTTTTGTTTTTGCGGTAAATAATGAGAAGTATTTAAGGCTAAAGCACCTAAACTGAGCAATGCAACTGACATCCAAATTAAGCGGTTATAGAGCAGTTCATCAACCAGGCTTATGACTGACGTATTGCGATCTGCAATGGTCCAATATTCTGATTGCGCCGAAATAGCTGATAGGCCAAACATGTCTACATACGCAGCAATAGTACGGTATTCAATATCTGAAAAAATACTATTTGCCACAAGATAAGTCACAAACAAACCTACAGCAACCAAGTACATTGCTATCATGGTTCTGAATTTTTGCGCCACTAGTGCAAATAGGCTCGCCATAAAAAACAGTGACGGGGCAGCAATGAAAAATAGTGGCGTTAGGTAATAGCTGAGTTTATTAGGCCCGATCAGTTCGGTATCCAGCCAACCGACTAACCCGCCGATACCAGAACCTACCCAGATCCCCACTAAACACATTGAAAATACTAACAAGGTGACAAGATATGCGCCGAAAAATCGACCCAATCGATATTGCGCTAAGTGCAAAGGCTTACTCAAAATAAGCTCACTAAACTTACTTTGATCGTCTCTTATCACCGCACTACCAACAAAGTTAACCACCAAAAAGATGGAAAAAATGGTCATGATGGCAACGGTTTGTAAGATGGCAAAGGGCGAGTTTACATTGACGTTACTGCCACCACCAATCTGTACCGAGTCCGAAACTGAGGCAAAAAAGGTGAGCAAAAATAGAATCAGAGAAGTCACATAAAAGGAAGGCTGACGGACAAAATACCGCAGCTCAAAACGCATCATTTTAAATAGCATCTGCCCACTCCTTACGCTGCTTGATTATTTCGATGAGTATGCAGAGTAGAAAAATAGACGTCCTCTAAATCGGCAGGTACCGCTTCAAAGCCTTCAGGTGCTTGATCTGCAAATACGTTAAGTAAGGTCTGTCCCGCAAATAAACGCTTAGAAATAACCGGTAAGTTTTGCTCTACTTCTTTCGCTTCTGCAAGTGTGACCGACTTACGCCAGATTTTCCCCTGTAGCTGCTCGGTGAGCGCAATTGGATTACCTTCAAGTAAAATTTGTCCGCTCGCCAGTACGGCCATATTCGGACATAGCTCAGATACATCCTCCACGATATGCGTCGATAAGATAACTACTTTACTCTCACCTAAGCCAACGAGTAGGTTGTGGAAACGATTACGTTCTTCTGGATCTAATCCCGCTGTCGGTTCATCCACAATGAGTAAATCAGGATCACCAAGTAATGCCTGGGCAATACCAAAGCGTTGACGCATACCTCCGGAAAATCCGCTTACCGCATTTTTACGGTGATCATATAAGTTAGTTTGTGCGAGCAATCCGTCTACGGCTTCTTTACGCTCTTTTTTATTATTTAACCCTTTTAGGATTGCCATATGATCCAATAAATCATACGCACTAACGCGTTGGTAAACACCAAAATCTTGCGGCAGATAGCCTAGACGTGCGCGGAGTGCCTTGGGCTCTTTTAAGACATTCACACCGTCGAACTGTATGGTGCCAGCATCCGCCGACTGTAATGTAGCAATCGTGCGCATCAACGATGATTTTCCAGCGCCATTGGGTCCGAGTAACCCAAACATTCCCTTTGGAATAGTCAGGTTTACACCTCTCAAAGCATGAACACCATTATCATAGGTTTTTGAAAGTCCTGATATTTCTAGCATTTTTATTTCCTTTCCGGATTTTTATTATTGTCCTTTTTATAACATTTACCTAGGTTAGTGACAATTAACATAAACATATCAATTGCAAATAAAAGTAAACACTGGAACACTAAGAAACGTTCTTAGTTTACAAAACCCAAGGAAAACTAACATGCAAGATCACGCCAACCACCCACTGACGGATTTTATTGAATACCCTCACGAAGAAATGCTAAGTCGTGCGGAAGCATTCTTGGAAAACAGTAAGAGACGTCATAGTATCCGTGCTTTTAGCGACCGTCCAGTACCGCAAGAAATCATTGAAACCTGTATCAAAGCAGCGGGCACAGCCCCCAGTGGTGCAAATCATCAACCATGGCATTTCGTGGCGATTGGCAGCGCAGAAAAGAAAAAACAGATCCGAGCTGCAGCCGAGGATCTCGAGCGCTCGTTTTACCAAGGCCGTGCCGGAGATGAGTGGTTGGACGCGTTAAAACCTTTGGGCACAGATGCACAAAAACCCTACTTAGAACATGCACCTTGGCTTATCGCTATTTTTAGTCAGAAAAAAGGTGGGATCCATGCGGAAGACAAAAATACCAACTACTATGTCCATGAATCGGTTGGGATAGCTACTGGGTTTCTTATCCAAGCCCTGCATAATGCAGGACTTGCCACACTGACCCATACTCCTAAACCTATGAGCTTTTTAAGCGAGTTGTGCGGTAGAGATAAAGATAACGAACGTCCTTATATGTTATTGATTGCGGGTTATCCAAGTGAAGATGCAACTATTCCAGAGCACGCAACAGTGAAAAAATCACTCGCCGAAATCGCTTCGTTTATTTAAAAGTTTGGATCAGCTAACTATCGCTGCACAGCTAGCTGATCGCCTTCGTTTAGGCCACTGATAACAATCGTTTTATTACCAGTCTCTTCGCCCAACCTGAGGTAGCGTTTGTGAAGCTGGCCACTTTCTATTACTTCAACCATCGCCAATTGACCATACTTGCTGATCATATTCGTTGGAATTTGGATAACCGCCTGCTCGCCAAGCACAAGCTCAACCAGCGCGTACATGCCAGGCACCACATTTTGCAGCAAAGGCATATCCAATTTAATAATAAAGCTGCGCGCTTGGCTGTCGGCAATTGGCACCATTTCCGACACACGCGCGGTTTGGCTTATGTCTAGCGCAGGTATGCGCACCTTAATCTCGCTTCCTAACTGAATATGCTTAACTTGGCTCTCGCGAATTGGCGCTTCAATCTGCAATTGTAATGGATTGAATAGCGATATAATGGCGCCACCGGGGCTAACCATGCTGCCTGGCTCTTGTAAGCGCGCTACCACTTTACCCGAAATAGGGGCTGTGATTTGCGTGTAACCCAGCGCGACTTCAGCGCTACGATACGCTTCTTGTAATGCCTTATCTTGCGCTTGTAACTCGTTCACTGTGGCTTGCCACTCATCCACTTGGTTAATCGCGATAAGCCCTTTTTCATTAAGAGATTTATTGCGTACTAATTGCTTAGTCGCTTGCTCTAGCTTGGCTGAATTCGCCGCTTGCTGCGCCGCCACTCTTTGCAGCTCAGCTTTAAGCTCGGCATCATCGAGTGTTGCTATCAGCTGTCCCGCAGTGACTTTATCACCGGCTCTGACGTTAAGCGTTTTAAGCTCCGCCAATAACCGACTGGACACTAACGTATTTTCTTTTGCGACTACGCTCGCAGGCACTTGTTCAATCATCGCAATCAACGACTTTTGCACGGTATAACGTGCGCCTTGATAGGCTGGAAGTTCAGACTTATTGCCCGCAGCTAGCTTATTTTGGAATCCACCTGCAAGCCACACGACCATTAATAATAGGCAAAAAATAGCAAGAACAGGAATAGCGATTTTATTACGAGACATGAGAAGACTCCTGAACTGATGAGGCATTAAGAGATTGATTAGGTGTCGATGAGTCTTTGAATACTAAGTAGTAAACGATAGGCACGACCAACAGTGAAAATAACGTTGAAGCAATGATCCCGAAGATAATAGCGAGGGCGAGGCCACTAAAAACGGGATCTAAGATAATCACCAAGTTGCCTAATAACGTCGTGCCTGCTGTAAGTAATACCGGTCGCATTCTTACACTTCCCGCCGCGATCAATGCGTCGATAAGTGCCATACCAGCCGCACGAGACTGATTAATAAACTCCACCAAAATCAGGGAATTTCTCACCACGATTCCGGCCAGCGCTATCATCCCTATCATCGCGGTCGCTGTAAATAACACAGGCTCTGGCGCACCTGCAACCACACGCTCACCAAATTGATTGAGTAACCAAAAGCCCGGCATAATCCCTATCATAGTGAGGGGAATTGCCGACATAATGATAAGTGATAAGCTACTAGATGCCGTTTGTATCCGCAGGATGATAAATATCGCCACCAGTGCAAATGCAAATGCGATCCCCATATCTCTAAACACATCAATGGTAATACGCCACTCACCTTCACCTTTAAAGGTATAATGAGTTCCCTCTAACATTGACCAAGTGACTCCTCCGCCACTGTGTAAAAAGGTGCGAGATGCCCAATTGCTTGGTGTTATCTGTTGGTTTTCATCCGCAACCACATCGGCAATCACCTCAGCTGGGGTACGGCCATTTAGCTCCGCAAACACATAAATCACTTCTTGTAGGTCTTTTCGAAGGATCACGGGAGCCGTAGGGATAGCTGTTAATTCGCCAAGTTCACCAATCGCTACAAGGGGCCTCGCGGCCTGCTCTAAGCCATATTCTTGAGTGGTTTTAGCCAACTCCTGACGACCACGAACTTGCATCGCCAATACGTTTTGCCATTGATTACGCTGCGCGTAACTCACACCTAACTCGATGGGCACCGTTGCGACTTCACCTTGAGTATATAAAAAGCCTGCTGACATGCCGCGGCTTGCAACCACTAAAGATTGATTAATATCCTCTGTGGCCATACCTGATAACGCAGCCTTTTGTTTATCAACCACAAACCGCTTTAACCATGTTGGCGAAGCCATTGAGGTGTCAACCTCAACCACATGTGGCTCCTGCCTTAAACGATGCGCTAACCTCTGGGCTGCTTGCTCTTGCGTTTCACGAGCAACAAACGGATCTGCATAAACCTCAGCAACGAGTGTACTTAATACCGGAGGTCCCGGTGGCACTTCCACCACTTTTACTTGCGTCAAAGTTTGGTTAAAAGGCTGAAGCTTTTCACGCAGTCGCATGACGATGGCGTGAGATTGATGTTCGCGTTCACGCTTATCCACCAGTAACACCCTAAGTTCGGCAAGATGCGTACCACTACGACGATAATAGCCTCGCACCATACCATTAAAATCCATACTGGAAGGCTTACCGACAAAAGCGGCGATGTCGGTCACTTCAGCTTCTGACCAAACGATTTGCTGTACTTGCCTCGTCATTGCGGCCGTTTGCTCAAGGCTGGTTCCCTCGGGCATATCTATCAGTACTTGGATTTCACTTTTATTGTCAAACGGCAGCAATTTCAGTGGTACGGCCCTAAAAATAGGGAGGCTCACACTTGCAACAAATAACCCTAACACACCCCATAATAACCACTTGGCTTTGCGTGGGTTTTGTAAAATTGGCAGCATGATTTTGCTGTAGTAGGAGTCTTGAGGCGCGACTTCACTTGTTTTTGTATCCGCTTTGAGTAACTTTTTAGACAGCCAAGGCGTCACTAAAAAAGCCACTAACGTCGAGGCAATGACACTAATGGGGACGTTAAATGCCATGGGTGCCATATATGGGCCCATCATGCCAGTAATAAACGCCAATGGAATAAACGCCATAATGATAGTTAACGTTGACATCAAAAGCGCAGATTTGATCTCGACCATAGCAGCGACAATGTTGTGATCTGTGTCAGCTGCCGCGCCGCGATGAATAAAGCGGCTAATATTATCAATCCCAGTGATTGGGTCATCGACCAACAATCCCAGCGACAAAATAAGCGCAAACAAGGTGACCCGATTAATGGTGTAACCAAACGCAAAGTCCAACCCAAGTGTAATGCCATAGCAAATTGGCACTGCAAGACCAACAACGATGGCAGGCCGCCAACCTAAAAATACACCGACAAATATCACAACGGTAAATACCGCAAAGGCCAAGCTAGAGGTAAGATTATTGACTTTGTCATTGGCCGTCTCACCATAGTTTCTTAATACTTTTACCGATACCTCAGCGGGAAGGATCTCCTGTTGTAGCTGGGTTACAAGCGCTAAACTTTGCTCTGCAACCGTTACCGCATTACTTCCCTTTTGCTTCGCCACGCCAATCGTCACTAATGGTGCATCAGCCTGACTGTCGCTGCTTGCTAACCACTGATAGCTATCGGGTTCACTAGGACCATCAATAACCTGAGCAACTTCTTTTAAAACAATGGCACGGCCATTGATTACGTTCACCGTGAGACCTTCAAGTGCCGACTTATTACGAAGAACATCACCAGATTCAAAGGCAATCGTATTACTGCCTGCCGTCACTTGCCCGACACGTGTCACTAGATTACTACTTTGGATAGCACCTAAAACATCCATTGGTGTTGTTTGATGTGCAGCAAGCGCAGCTAAGTTCAACTCAACCCTAAGTGCTCTCGTGCGCCCGGTAATAACTGAAACCTCGCTGGTGTCTGCGATGCTCTGTAACTGGATAGCTAGCTCTTGTGCAAAGCGCGTTAGCGCGTAGTCATCATATAGTTGCGGCTTGGAACTTGTCAGTCCAAGCATAAGAATCGGAACGTCATCGACTTCTATTGGACGGATCTGCCACTGAGTGACAATTCCCGGCATAGTATGCTGATTGGCATACAGCTTAGTGTAGGTGTTGAGAATGGCTTTCTCCCTGTCTTCACCCACATGAAATCTTAAAGTAACAACCGTGCCGCCGGTTTGGGTCGTAGAATAGACGTGTTCAACGCCTGGAATTTGCAGCAGTAACTTTTCAAGTGGAGTGGTGACCAATCGTGCCACTTCTGGTGAGGCAGTATTTGGTACCGACACATGAATATCCAGCATAGGCACCACTATTTGTGGCTCTTCCTCTCGTGGTGTCATTTGCAATGCAAATAATCCAAGTACCACAGCGCACAAGAAGATAATCGTTGGCAAGCTGCCTTGTAGAGCATACCGAATGACACCATCTAACTTTTGCATCTCAGTCGTTCCTAGTTACTCTGCACTTGAGGCGCAGAACAGCTGATATAAACTCTCGAGTAGTACAGCGACTCGGCTATCTTTAACCTGATAATAAATCGTCGCCCCCTCACGCCTAGTTGCTACGATTTCTGCCTTTCTCATGCTGGCTAAATGTTGTGATAAGGCAGACTGCGCCAACGGCACCATTTCATTAAGCTGGCTAACACTGAGCTCTTGCTTTTGCAATGCACACAAAATCATCAAGCGATTTTTATTCGCCATAAGCTTTAACAAGGCTTCTGCCTGTTCGGCATTTTGCGCCATTTGCTGCAGTTCCATGTTGACTCCCAAAAAAATAAATGTGCTTAAAGTATAGACACAAACATTAGCAATGTCTAATATTAGAAATTTCTAATATTAAATGTGACACTCATTATGACCTTACATCCTCGTTAACCTGAGGTTTGGATAAGAAATGGCTAATTCATTATTTTTAGTCAAAAAGGCTTTTCTTCTTGTCTAGCCAGCAAGATTTAGGGAAAACAAGGCGTATTTACGCACCAATAGCGAGCTATTGGAAGTGAATTCAACGCAGTTAGCGCTAAAACTGGCTGCTAGAAAGGCATTAATTATCCGCAGCTCAGGTTATTTAGATTAATCGCTGGTGTTATGTTTGCCATTTCTTTACTGCTCACACATTTTGTCAACCCACATTGGGTTTGGTTTAGTGTGTTTATTTGTGTCAATTTAGTGCAGTCTGCTTTTACTAACTGGTGCCCTATGATCGTTATATTGAAGAAACTTGGCATTCAGGAAAGGTGAGTCATAATGAAACCGATAACCCAATAAGGAGCTATATATGCTGATATCTGCCCAAGATGTATTAAAGACAGTAAAGCCTAATCAACGCTGCATTGACGCGGTACAAGCAAAATCAGAGATTGCACAAAACAATGGTCTGGTTATCGACGTGAGAGAGCCGGCTGAACATAGTCAAAAGGCAGCCAACGGCGCGGTAAATATCCCAAGAGGATTGCTAGAGTTTAAGCTTCCAGAGCTGGAAAAAGACGCAGACAGGCCAATTTATTTACACTGTGCTGCTGGTGGCCGTGCTATTTTTGCCGCAGAGCAACTAACACGTATCGGTTACACCAATGTCAGCGTAATTACCTGCAAAGCTGAAGTGGTGTGTGACACTTTATAAAAAAGGAGTGCTGTGCAGCACTCCTTGCACTTTTCTTATGCGCGGTTTGGAATAATTTTTATTTCTACTCGGCGGTTTTGTGCCTTACCTTGCTCAGTATCGTTGCTCGCGATTGGCTGAGACTCACCCATGCCCTCTGCGTATAATCGCGCAGGAAGTACCTGCTGTGATAATAAATACTGCTTTACGCTATTCGCGCGCTGTTCAGACAAAGTCTGATTGAAGCTCGCTGAACCAGTAGAGTCTGTATGCCCGACAATCGTTAAGAATGTCTTATCGTACTGCTGCATCACGCGCGCGATGCCTTGAAGTGTATTATAAAAACCAGGGCTGATAGCTGACTTACCTGTCGCGAAGGTAATGTTTGATGGCAACACTAAGCGCATTTGATCGCCTTCACGAACCACCTCAACCCCCGTGCCAGCAAGCTCTTGGTTAAAAGCGGCTTCCTGCTTGTCCATATAGTTACCAATTGCGGCACCTGCAATTGCACCAACCGCAGCACCAATGGCAAGACGCTTATCTTTGTGGTTACCAGTAGCCTTACCTAACACCGCACCAGTTGCAGCGCCAATCGCCGCACCTTTACCTGTGTTATTCATTTCACATCCAGACAAAGCAACCACAACGGCTGCACCAATTAACATATTTCTTGCAATCATCTTCCCACCTGAGTTCGTTTCAACTTGATTGTCTATATTGTTGCAATAAACAATTAACTCTGGCTGAAGCCTTGTTGGTTTTTTTAAGGATGAGCAGGGACTAAGTCGCTTATATGCTCAGAAACTGGTGGCAGTTTATATTTTGCAACCACAGCATCTAGCTGCTTTTTCTCAGCCAATTGCTTCATCGTTAAACGAATGGTTTGCGCAAGCTCGGTGCCGCTGAAGCGTTTGCTCATTGCCATATGGCCATAAATCGGCTGAGCGTGGTGATAGGAGACTTTTTTCAACTTTTCAATGGGCTGACCAAGCACTTCCATCGCCACCTCAGCGGTGTCTTCAACTGCGATCACAAGGTCAACACGTCCTTTAAGCAATAAATCAAATGCCACTTGCTCACTAAACACAGGGACTTTATTGAGTTGACGGTCTTCATCAAAGCGAGGGTAAAAAACGCCGCCACGCATCACCGCAATCCGCTTGGTATAAAGATCCGTATATTGCTCCACCCGAATATCGCTGTCTTGCTTAGCATAGAACACAAACGAAGATGTCAGCGCCATGTAGGCGGGTTCGACAAAGTCGATTAACTTTTCTCGTTGAGGCGTACGGATCAAGCCACCCATGATGTCTACCTCACCTTGCGCTATCATCCGCATACAGCGAGAGAAAGGACAGGGAACGGCATTTATTTGATAATCAACACCAGCCTGAGCCTGCACCGTTGCCAATATATCTAAGATTAAACCTTGCACTTCACCATTGTCTTCAATAGTGCTATACGGTGGCGCGTGATCAACAGCGACATTAATTTGCTGAGCAAAACAAGAGAAGTTCGCCAACAAATAAATAAACACGGCGATAAAAAAGTCATTCGCATAATACTTATCCAACTGAGGCGCACTCGTGCCAAAAGTCATAAATATGTCATATAAAATTGTGAAGATATAAGGTTAACAATATCACAAGGTACACTATGTTTCTGAAAATATTTTACCAGTTTTTGTTATTAGGATGTACGAGCTTTGGAGGACCCGCAGCCCACCTTGGGTTCTTTAAAAAACACTTTGTCGATAACTTAAAATGGCTGAGTAACGAGCGCTATGCCAGTATGATCAGTCTGTCACAAATACTGCCAGGACCGGGGTCTAGTCAAGTTGGATTCGCGATTGGTTTAGAAAAAGCTGGAATACTAGGAGGGATCGCCGCCTTCTTAGGGTTTACGCTACCGTCTTTTTTGCTCATGATCATGCTGGCATTAACCGCTGAGCAGCTTTCGGGCACTGCGTTGAATGTCATCGATGGGTTGAAATTGTTTGCTGTTGTCATCGTTGCCGATGCGGTAATGAGTATGGCGAAAAGCTTTTGTAAAACCACAGCACTCAAATTCGTCGCATTTTTCGCCACATTCACGCTGTTGATGCTGCCGAACTTAAGCGCACAATTGGGTGTGCTTATGGTGCTTGTCGTTGCTGGTTACTTTTACTCATTTAGCAATGCGCCAAGTAAACCGAGTCAATCAAAAAGCCAAATCAACTGGTCTGTATTTGCGCTCTTTATTGGCCTATTTGCGTTAACCTTTGCCGCGCTACCAAATCAACTATTTGCCGAGTTTTATCAGGCAGGCGCTTTAGTTTTTGGCGGCGGTCACGTCGTGCTGCCGCTACTACAAACTAGTGTTGAGGGAGTCGCGCAAGAAACCTTCTTAACAGCTTATGCTGCCGCGCAAGCCATTCCAGGGCCGATGTTTACCATCGCAAGCTTTTTAGGCGCCGTTGTCGACAATATCCATCCCATTTTGGGCGCAGCGATTGCAACGCTCGCTATTTTCTTGCCGGGCCTACTGTTAATGTGGGCGTTTAACCAACAGTGGCAATCACTTATTGCATTGCCAAGGTTTGCAAGCATCAGCGCGGCCTTAAATGCCGGTGTTGTGGGAATTTTAGCCGCTGCGTTTTATCAACCAATTTGGCTTTCTGCGGTGCATAGTTTGCTCGATATCATCGCGGTGATATTAGGTTTTGCAGCACTTAAATGGCTAAAGCCCGCGATATGGCAATTGCTTATTGCCTTTATGGTGTTTGGGGTTATCGCTGGAAGTGTGTAGGCCACCTTTCAGTGGCCTGGCTGATTATTCTGAAGTTGCGTCAGGTTTGCTACCGGCGCGTACTTTCACGCGGTGTGCGCCAAAGTAGTCACTCACACTTTGGTATGGACGTAACCCAAATGCTGGCATTACGCTTAGCATGTAGTCCAAAATATCGGCTTGTAGATGCTCATAAAACACCCAGCGTTTATCGCGACTAAAACAATAAAACTCCAGAGGCAAACCATGCTGCGTGGGGGCAAGCTCCCTGACCATACATAAACAATCTTGATTAATGGCATCATGCTGCTTCAAGTAGGCCTCTGCATAGCGTCTAAATAAGCCTAAATTGGTGATATCGCTTGGTACCTCTTCAAGTTTTTCCAGCAGTGGATATTGCTCGGTTAGCGACGCTCGCTTTTGCTCAGCCAACGGCTCAATGCTAGTAAAATCAATATGAATGGCGCGTTTGATGCGACGTCCTGCTGACTCTTGCATTGCACGCCAGTTTTTAAATGAATCAGAGATCAACATATAAGTTGGTATGGTGGTGACGGTGTTATCCCAGTTACGAACCCTAACGGTATTTAAACCCAGATCTATCACCTCGCCGTCTGCACCAAATGCGTCAACTTGGATCCAGTCGCCAGTGGTTACCAGTCGATTAGCTGCTATTTGAATACTCGCAACCAATCCCAAAATCGTATCTTTAAATACCAAAATAATGACTGCCGCAATCGCACCAAAACCGGAAAGAATATAGGTCGGTGATTTATCCACCAAGATACTGACCACCAATATAGAACAAACTATAAATATCAGTAGCTTAATTACTTGAATAATCCCTTGGATCGGCACTTCTTTGGCGAATGGAAAGAGGTTATAAACACCATTACCTAAATTGACTAAACTGCTAAATAAAAACCCAGATGCCACCACCAACATAACGTACACCAGTGTTTCCATCACGATAAACACCCAAGCTGGCGCGACAAATAGACGCTCGTGGTAGGCGGAAAAAACCAGTAAACACAATACAAAGGCAAAGCGGCCGCTAAATTTACTTAACTGAGGGGAAAGGTGACCAATTTTACGCGGTGAAATATGGCGCGCGAGGTTTTCTACATTGGGTAGCACTAAACGGCGGATCACCCAATATAAAAACAATAATCCAACAACCGCGACACCATTGGTAAATAAAGCACTGATCACAGTGCCTTGCGGTAACTCTTTTAACCACGGTTGAACGACATCATGAAGGTGATCAAACTTCATAGCTGTTTTAGCTCCTCATTGAGCGTGTCATTTGGCTCAGTCGAATGCAGCCAATGCGCTTCGAGTTGGCAATCTTTGCGTTGCCAAACTTCATTCATAAAAGATTGAAACTGTACACGATAAGCTTTATCGGCTTGATAGTTACCAAGTGGCACTTTCTCCATCGCAATGTAGTCTATTTTTACATCAATTGCATCCAAGCGTCCAAGCGTAAATGCACGGCAAATATGCTCACCCTCTAACTCATAAGCCAAAGTCGCGTTGAGCATGCCGTCAAGTTGCTCAGATAACACTTCTAGGGCAAACGCTACACCACCCGCCTTTGGTTTGAGCAGATGCTTGAACGGGCTATTTTGATGCGCATGTTTGGCTTTAGTATGACGAGTACCTTCCACAAAATTAATTACCGTTGTGGGATGATCACGAAAATTGCGACAACTGGCTTTGGTACGCTCTACATCCATCCCTTTAAGCTTAGGGTTTTTGGCGATCTGCGCTTTACTCGCACGTTTCATAAATGGCATGCCCATCGCCCATGCACCAGTACCAATGAAAGGCACGTACTTTAATTCATCTTTTAGGAAAAATTTAGGTGCAGGTAGTACCTCCATGGCACTAAGCACAACGATATCAAGCCAGCTAAGATGATTGGAAATTAACAAATACCACCCTTGAGCGTGTAATTCTTTTGGCAAGCTCACTTGTATTTTGTCGCACGCGATGCGCAAACCTAGATAGTTGCCTTTACACCACATACCGTAAAAAAAGTGCAGTGCTGTAGAGATAAACTTAACTGGCACAAGCAGTTTTATGATGCCAAACAATAGCACCAATAAACCACATACAAAGGTATTCACCAGCAGCCACACACTGGCCGATAGCCCGAGAAACCACTTAGGTAGTATTTGTTTTAACATCACAACATCCTTCTACTACTTTTTATCGGCAAGCTCCACAAGTTGTGCATCTTTAGCTTGCCACAAGGCGTTTAATTCGGATTGGAAACGCACTCTAAATTCGGGATCATTCGTGTAGTCGCCGACCAAGTTTGCACTGACCGGCATTACTTCCACCTGAACATCTACTGACTTCACTTTACCAGCGATAAAGTCTGCAAAAGTTGGTACACCACCGGGATAATGAATGGTGACATTCACCACTTTGCTGATTTGCTCACCCATGGCTTGCATCACAAATGCGATGCCTCCCGCTTTTGGTTTAAGCAGATGCGTGAATGGGCTTTTCTGCTTACTATGCTTGGATTCGGTGTAACGCGTACCCTCAACGAAGTTTACAATACTCACTGGCATTGTTTTAAACTTTTCGCATGCTTTTCGCGTCGTTTCTATGTCTTTACCACGCAATTTAGGGTTTTTCTTTAATTGCGACTTGCTGGTTCGCGTCATAAAAGGAAAATCGAGCGCCCACCAAGCAAGACCAAGGACAGGTACGTAAAGCAGCTCTTTTTTCAAAAAGAAATTCAAAAACGGGATTTTGCCATGAAGCACTCGCTGCAACACTAAGATATCCACCCAACTTTGGTGATTGGCGATAACCAAGTACCAGTCTTTGCGTTTTAGCTCATCCAATCCGCTAACATTGAGCGTATACGGCGCAATGAGGTTTTGGCTCACTGAATTACACGCGACCCAGTTACTTGCGCACGCCTTAGCAATATAGCTCATGGCTTTTTGCAATGGCGGGATGGGCAGTAGCTTAATCAAGCCACAAATAAAGATCGGTATAAACCAAAATATAGTGTTAACGGCGTACAGCAAGATGCTGATCACTTTACGAATAAACGACATTCATTCCCTCATCGTGTTTTACGGCAGAGCTGTATCATACCTTGAAAATCACACACAATTAAGCCGACCAGTTGGTCGGCTATAATTTATTCCATTTCACTATTTGAAAATCAATCTTCGAAGTAAGTATAACCTTCAAGTCCAGCGTTTAACTCTTGTAGATACTGAGCTTTAATTGACTCCGGCAACGACAAGGCCGCGACTTGCTGTGCGTAGTTCTCAGATAGCACCACTTTGTCATAATGAACAAAGCGCAGTACATCTTCAACACTGTCGCCCTTGATTGCATTAGTGAGTTTATAACCCTCATCACAAAGCTCCACGTGTACTGAGTCTGTGTCACCAAATAAGTTATGTAAATCACCCAATATTTCTTGATAGGCTCCCACCAAGAACATCGCAACGTGATATTGCTCTCCCGGCACATACTCAGGAATGGGTAAACTTGACTCGATACCCGCGCCCTCAACATAACTGTTGATTTGACCATCAGAATCACAGGTAATGTCCTGAATAATCGCTCTTTGCGTCAACGGCTGATTGAGCTTGTCGATAGGCATCACCGGAAATAGCTGGTCAATACCCCAAACATCCGGCAGTGATTGGAACAACGAGAAGTTCACAAACAGTTTATCAGCCAGCTTTTCATTGAGGTCGTCTAGTACTTCTCGGTGTGCTCTCGCATTCTCATTTAAGCACTCACGCACTTTATGAAGTGTCGTGAAGTAAAGCTGTTCAAGCTGCGCCCACTCTTGCATGCTGATCAAACCATGCACGTATTGGTCGTGTGCATCGCTGAACAAGTGCATAGCGTCATGGTAAGTTTCTAAGGCCATGCGAGGGGTCAGTTGTGACAACGAATGCCATAACTCTTGCAACACCAATGGGCTGGTATCTTGTGGCTGCACCGGTTCAACTTGATTTGGCGCTTTTTCTACGTCAATTACATCCGTGATAAGCATCGCGTGATGGGCAGTTAATGCTCGGCCAGATTCAGTAATAATATCCGGATGCGGAATGCTATTGAGCTCCGCAATATCATGAAAAGCATGCACCACATTTTTCGCGTATTCCGCCACCGTATAATTCATAGAGCATGAACTACGAGAACCTGAGCCTTCATAATCCACTCCTAGGCCACCGCCAACATCAACGATACGCAGCGGAACACCTAGTTGGTATAGCTCAGCATAGTGGCGCGCACACTCTTTAAGCGCACGTTGAATATCACGAATATTGGCAACTTGCGAGCCGATATGGAAGTGTACCAACTGCATTAAGTGCAAACGATTATGCGACTTAAGTAGCTCAACCGCTTGCAGCACTTGGCTAGCAGTAAGACCAAACTTGCCTTTTTCACCACCAGTATTTTGCCACTTGCCCTTACCAACTGAATTAAGACGAATACGAATACCAATCGACGGTTCAATGCCTAAATCGTCGATTTCTTGTAATAAGGTATCTAGTTCAGAGAGCTTTTCAACGACTATGTTTACTTGATGACCCATCGCTTGACCAATACAAGCTAAGCGCAAGAACTCACTGTCTTTGTAGCCGTTACAGACAATGGTAATAGGTTGGTGTGCCACACCCAAAATTGCCATCAACTCAGGCTTAGAACCGGCTTCAAGGCCAACAAGACCGCTTGGATGAGCCAATAACTTACTGACAACCGAGCGCTGCTGATTCACTTTTATTGGGTAAACACAAGTGTACTGGCCTTGGTAATCACGTTGAGTTCGTGCAGCAGTAAAGGCTTGAGTCAAGGTATCGACACGATGTTTTAAAATGTCGGTAAAACGCACCAAAACCGGCAAAGTTAGCCCCTGCGCTTTAAATTGCTCAGTTAACTCTGGAAGAAGAATTGGTGGCTTAGTGCGATCACCATCAGGAAACGCCACTAACTGGCCCTGTTCATTGATATCAAAATAGCCGTCACTCCAGTGAGTAACGTTATAGATAGAACGTGCTGTTTGCAGACCCCAAGTCATTGCTGCTCTCAATTAATTCTTTATAAAGCTTCATTCTAATACGCGAGGCTAGTCAATGCGACCTAAAGTTGCGTTTTCATTAGCTTACAAACCTGAAAAATAGCCCATGCTTGATTAGGACTAATATGAGGCAAAGTACAAAATGTTGACTAAAATTGATTGAGCAAAGGCGCAAGCACTGGCAAAATTGCCTTAATTTTTATCAAGTGTGAACACAATCATGGCAAACTTAGAAGCAAACCGTTGGTTTACAGAAATTAGCGACCGCGATGGCAGCGCTTTTTCACTTAGAGTCAACAAAAAATTAGACGAAATCCAATCACCATTTCAAAAAGTAGAAATGTTTGAAACGACGGATTTTGGTAACCTGATGATCATTGACGGTTGCACTATGGTGAGCACGCGTGAAAACTTTTTCTATCACGAAATGATGAGTCACCCGGCGCTATTCTCGCACCCTGCACCTAAAAATGTTGTGATCATTGGCGGCGGCGACTGTGGCACATTGCGTGAAGTATTAAAGCACCCTGGCGTTGAAAAAGTAACTCAGATTGATATCGACGAAGTTGTGACGCAAATGTCTTTGAAATACTTCCCTGAGCTTTGTGAGTCTAATAACGATCCTCGCGCAACTGTGATGTTTGATGATGGCATCAAATATATGCGTGAAGCCGAAGCAGAGTCTATCGACGTTATCATCGTTGATGGCACCGATCCTGTTGGCCCTGGTGAAGGTTTATTCAACCACGCATTCTACAAGAGCTGCTTAGCAGCGCTTCGCACTGGTGGTATCATGATCCAGCAAAGTGAATCACCTCTGATGCACATGCCGTTGCTACTAGAAATGCGCGATGCAATGTTGGAAGTGGGCTTTGTTGATCTGCAAACCCTGCCTTTCCCACAACCAATCTACCCAAGCGGCCTGTGGTCAGCAACAATGGCGCGTAAAGATCAAAAGTTTGCCGGATTCCGCGAACAAGACGTTGATAACGCAACATTTGATACTGAGTACTACAACACAGGTATTCATAAAGGTGCATTAGCAACACCTAACTTTATGAAGCGTGCTTTCGAAAAGTAGGCCCAGTCAAAATATAAACTCAATTGTTAAAGTGTAGTGGCCTCATATCTGACTCTACAGCCTTGATGATTAGGTTAATATTTCACCTACCCTGAAGTTATGAGCGAACAGCAGACGTTCGCTCTAGCTCATTTTTGGACAAAAAAGTTTTAGGTCGTCGGCTGTATTAGATGACTTTCGGATAAAAATTTCTATGGGCTAACGCTTAGCTAACAGGAAAAATTAAATAAGCTAAGATCGAGCGAAGCGATGAGCTTATTTATTTTGTCCTTTTTGAGTGCATTGTTAGCTTTAATTATTACTTGATACTTTGTTTTTAGATTTAGAAAGCAACCTGAAATTATAGTCTAAAGTCTTGTTGTAATGAACTTTAACGGCTTTAAGTAATTCATCTTTGCTAAGATTATTTATATCTTCAGGCATTTTTAAAGAATAACTTTCACCAAATTTAGGGCCCGCCATACCTAGGTATTTGGCATTTTTAATATCAAACAGATTGAATGAAGACAAACTATATAGGTTAACTTGACCATAATCGGAATACTGATTAGATAACCTGATATCACACTCTATTGGTTCATTTATAAAGCGAACAAAAATATACTCAACTCCATAGGTTTCACCTAACTTCTCAAGGTAGCTTGCACCAAAAACATTTAGAGTTGGTTCACCACTCCAGGAATTAAAAGTCATTAGTTCTGAGTGTGAAACAGCCTTTTCAACAGGAATTATTATTGGAGTATTGTCAGATTCGGTAATTGCTTGACTTATAGCATTGATAGTTATGCTCTCTAAGTTAGAATCAATAGTATAACGACTACTTTCATTGTTAAAAACTGTCGCACCGTAATACTCTTGACATAGAGTATAGGGAGCGTTGTATTTAATGTGGATACCTATTTTTTTGCTAGAAATCGGTTTTTTTAATGATGTAGTACTACATCCGCTTAACAAAACAGAGATAAGTAATATAAAAGCCTTTAATTTCATTTTTATTTCCAAAATTTCCGTAAAGCTGACGCCTAAATAAGCGACGTAGAAAGGTTAGCAAAGAATGAGCGCAAACCTGCTATTTTGCGTCCTTTATTAAAGTGTTTGTTAGATGACCTTATTAGTATTGATTAGAATTCAACTCTAATTCCATACTTCTCTTCACAAGACTCAATGATTTCAACCAGGCCTCGCATGCCAGATATAACTGTTTCTGAAGACCTAGGGGGGCCATTTTTTAGCATTTCTTCCATGTTTTCCATTGCTGAATTTACTAGTTTGGCGTATCCACTTAGTGCATTACTAAATTCTGAATACTTCGCAGGCATCCATTTCTCTTGAGCTATTTTTGCGGTGCATTTACATAACTTTTCTAGCTTTCCATATTCATCTACATTGGTAGGTGCAATTAAGAACTGCAGGTTCTGTGAAACATTTTCTAACTCAGTCAAGTTAACTTCCTTAGCTTTCAAAGTTGGGGACAACAGCATAATAATTATTAACGTAATCGTTTTCATTGATATCTCATGTTCACCTAATGCTTGCCGTAAACGTCACAAAATAGCAGGCTAAAACTTGCGACGAAGGAGCACAGCCTGCGGTTTTGTACCCTTAGTTTAACGGCCTTGTTAGCAGCATATTTACTGCTACTAAAATTTATTATTTTTTAATTCTTTTAACTTCATTGAACCGGAATTTAACCCAATTAAATTACCCGCCTCTTTTTCTTTCATCCCCTGTAACCAAGTTCCGATAAGCTTCCTTGTCACTTTTGGGTCATCATGTCCTATGCCAAGTGCAAAAGAAAATACCCATTCAATATACCCAGCGCCAGAAGTAAACTTTTGTTTAGCAGTAAAATGATAAACCCCTTTAGTGTGGGTTATTTTTTCACAAGGAAATTGAAGCACTTCAGACTTATCAAGTCGCTGCATTGTAACTGAGCAAGATTTTGAGGCTACCTCAATTGTCATTTTACCCTGATGAATATGGGAACCAGAATAAAACCCCTCCCAAGAACCAGATAAGTCAAAGCTACTATTAGCCAAGCTGTCAAAAGAAGTTAGAAAAAATATTACAATTAAAAAAGTCTTCATAACCCAAGTGTTGCTAACGCTGTTGTCTGAGGAATCCCCAGATAATCATATTTAAAGTCAATGTGATGGACACGCACGGCATCGTTTTTTCTAATTTATTTCGCCAAAAACCAAATAGATAACAACACCATGCGTGATATCACTATCCTACACGATATGCTCAGAAAAAACTTCCCCCAAATTCATGCGCGGCGCCTTGATTCATTAATGCTAGCAACTGAGACTTTGCTCGATAGCAATCAACTCTCACTTACAGAGCTGGGTCGGAATATGAAGGGCCCTGTCGCTGCAAAACACAACATTAAACGTATGGACCGACTGCTTGGCAACACTGCCATGCATAACGACCGACTTGCTATTTACCGCTTTCATGCTCGCCTGACGTGTGGCGCTAATCCTATGCCTATCTTGCTGGTCGACTGGGCCGATGTGCGCGAGCAACTGCGGTTGATGACTTTACGTGCTTCCGTCAGCATTCAGGGACGCTCAATGATAGTGTATGAGCGCACCTTCACATTTGCTCAATACAACTCACCTAAGTCCCATCAGCTGTTCCTGGATGAACTTGCCAGCATCCTGCCTGATAAATGTATTCCACTCATCGTGACAGATGCTGGCTATCGAAATACCTGGTTTCGACAGGTCGATAAAAAAGGCTGGTTCTGGCTCGGGCGGGTGCGTGGTAAAGTCACTTATCAGCATAAGAACAGCGAAGATTGGCATGTAAATCAGGCCCTTTGCCCATCAGCAACTCCCCGTGGACGTTATATTGGAGAAGTAAAACATAAATCGCTGAGAAACATAAATCGCTGACACCCACCACTATTTTGCACCTTCCTAAGATACCGCCTAAGCTATAATTCTGCACTCAAAGGATTGAGGAAACCAAGCTATGGCTACTGCCCGTAAAAAGCAAATCAGTTTAACCGACACCAAATACTATCACTGCATCTCCCGTTGCGTAAGACGTGCCTTTCTATGCGGTGAAGATAAATTTACTGGCAAATCATACGAACACCGCCGGAATTGGGTTGAAGAAAAGCTCCTGATGTTGGGGGATGTGTTTTGTATTGATGTCTGTGCTTATGCCGTGATGAGTAATCATACTCACATTGTTTTATATATTGATGATAAAAAGTCTAAGCGTCTGTCGGATAAAGCGACTGTGATACGATGGCACAAGTTGTTTAAAGGCAATTGGATAAGCCAAAAGTTTATTGAAGATGAGCCACTGAGTGAGTCGGAGCAATTGATACTCGATGAGCTGGTTGATAAGTACAGAGAAAGACTCGCAGATATTAGCTGGTTTATGCGAGTGCTTAATGAAGACATCGCCCGCCGAGCAAATAAAGAAGATAATTGTACAGGTCGGTTTTGGGAAGGACGATTTAAGTCCCAAGCATTACTGGATGAGGCTGCACTGGCTGCTTGTCTCGCTTACGTAGACCTAAACCCAATTAGAGCCAGCATCGCCGCAACGCCTGAAACCTCAGACTACACCAGCATCAAAAAACGAATCGACCATGCGAAATTAGGTAAACAACCAAAAAGTCTATTACGCTTCGCTGGCAGCCCACGAAAACATATGCCAAAAGGCCTGCCTTTTGAGCTCAAATCCTATATTGAATTAGTTGAGCTCACGGGCCAATATATTCGAGTCGATAAACGCGGGTATATCAATGAAGCACAACCGATTCTTACTCGACTCAATATAGAGCCTGAAAACTGGATAAAACTCACTACGCAGTTTTCTCGGGTATTTCACGGTGCCGTTGGTCGAGAACGAACAATAACCGCTTACTGCGAAACACTGCAAAAACGACGACGGACAAACCTAACAAACTGCGAGCGCTTGTTGGCTTAGCAAAACTCAAATTCTCAACGCTAGAATTTCTTACTGTTGTATTTGCAGCGCGTTGTTGTGCGCGATAACCCAGCTTTAGTGTAGAGATACGCTTGAGTGCTAAAAATCAACTTATCTAGGAACGTTTTTGTTCCCTGTTCTTTAAGTATTTCCGTACTTTTAAATCTTACTTGCCAGCATAGATACAAATAATGGTGGGTGTCATTGATTCCTTCTAATGGTGGGTGTCATTGATTCCTTCAGCATAGATACAAATAATGGTGGGTGTCATTGATTCCTTCTAATGGTGGGTGTCATTGATTCCTTCTTGACCAGATAACGTTCATATGTGTTATAACCCCCATACCTGAGATGCTGAAAGAGCAATAGACAAAACCATAACGACAAAGGACAAGGAATTATAAAGTTTCCAGTGACCCTTTTGTTTTTTTGAAACTTTATAAAAAGTGAAAATCAAGCTTACAATAGAACCAAGCACCAAAAATGCTAATTTTTGCATCATGGGTGACCATGTAACATTTCCAGCACTTATATGATGATTGAAGAAAGCAGTAAACCACAGTAATAAGAGTGCATTGAATAGAATATAGAATTCTTTAAAACCAAACTTACTTTGAGAAGCGCCGCAGAATGGGCAAAAATAGGCTGTTGATTTACCAGCACTCACCATTTTAGGTAAAATTTTGCTTTTACACTTTTTACAAGTAGTCATAGAACACTCTAACGTCTTCGGGGTTACAACCCCCGTATAATGGGCGGATTAAGCTTGGCTAAAATTAGCGAAGAATGAGCGCAGCCAAGCTTTAGACGTCCATTCATTAATGCGTCTGTTATATGGCTATTTGCTATCTAGCCAACATTTAGAAAATATTATGTCATTAGAGTTGGAAACAATAAGCTTGTGAACATAACCCAAACCATGAACAGGGGCAAGGCCTTTACCAATCATATACACAGTATTAGATGAGGCAATTAGTTTTTCATTAATACTTACCGATGCTTCATTGTTTAACAATAAGCCTTCGAATAACCCGTGGTAACCCGCCATAACATGAATTGCTTTATTTAACTCTTGCCCTTGCAATCTTTTTGTCGTGATCCAAAGGTTTGAATGATCCACAAGTTTGTTTTTCGGTAATTCAGACAAGCTATTAATTATGTATTCTTTGGCGCTTTTCAAATAAGGTTTATGAGTTTCCATATTACCTTCAGCAAAATTTATCGCTTTTGAAACAGAGACAATAACTTTTGAGTTGTTAGTTTTATAGAAAATTGCAGGTAGCTCATAAGATACGGGATGGCTTAAATCGGATTTCCATTTGACAGGGTACTGATTTAACTCGCAAGGGTCAGAGTCGGCATAAACTAAGCTAGAAGCTAAAAATACCATCAAAACTAAAAATTTACGCATACTTTCCTTAGCCATATAACGCTTTAAACAGTGGAAAATGCGAGCGCAGCGAGCGATTTTCCGATGATTTAATTTGTTAGGTTTATCTAGCAACAATATCAACTTGATATACCCTGTTAAACTCATTTATAGCGCCACTACCAATATTACTTTCACTGTCTGAGCAAAAGTTACTATTGGTGCATTCTATTCTTGTAACGGGGCCTATATCTTGCCCCCCTCTAAATGAAAAGATACTTGTACAAGATGTTGGTTCTTTGCCAGCTGAATTTACACACAAAAAAGCCATTACTGGTTTCCAATTACAAGGTGTGTTCGGTTCTAATTCTTGTAAAGGCAATCTAACCGAATATGCAGATCCTTTTATGTCAGGGTAGTAGTCAAATTCGAACTGCTGAGCAATACGTTTTCCTAATGCCAGATGGTACGTTGTACACTGATTTAGCTCAGTGGTTGTTCGATATTCCACCTTAAATTTGTATGAAAAGCTTCTGTCGATACCACCTGTTATATCAATAAAATTTTCGTCCGGAGCACTCGATTCAACAAAACCGCCTAGTGACGAGCAACCTACCAAAAGAAGTGTAATTATCGCTAATTTTAGAATGTGGCGCATAGTAAACCTAACGCCGCAAATAAACGGCGAAAAATAGCAGGCTAAACTAAGCGAAGATTGAGCGCAAGCCTGCTGTTTTGCGTCCACTGTTTAATTAATTTGTTATACCCCGTTACGGTAAATCATTTCTTTTTGAATAGCAGCAATCACCATCTAGAAGCCTAAAAACATCATCTTCAAGCTCAACATAGAGCTTCTCAGATAGTCTAGCCTTGTCAGTAATAGTGGGAGCAGCCTTATCTTTTGGTAAGTAGATTGGTCTCATTGAATTTACAGAGCTTACTTGTCTAGACTGTATATGCTGTAAAGTTTGAGCATTGAGAAGATGAAGTTGAACGTTAGAGTCAAGTGCATATTCTAAATCAGAGTAACCAACTTCAACGCTTACCATACAACGTTCTAAATCATATAACCAAGGTAAGAGAATATAATCAACTTGATTTGATTCAAGCAAGCTCTCAATATACTTGCGACCATCCTTAGTAAGAGTAATTGAATGATCCCATTCTTTACGTTCAAAATAACTTGAGATCTTATGGGCAGGTAATTTGCCTAGGGATACTGGTATATTCCCCGACTTTGTGATGCCCTTACCCACAGATGCGTTAAAACTGTTAGAAAAGTTAGGGCTAAGTTCCTCACGTGCTGACTCATTATTGAAAACTGTCACGCCTTTGTAGAGGTAGCAGAATTGATTATTGTGTGACTCAGGTGTTAACACACCAATTCTTTTAGAAGTTAATTTTTCATTTTGTGTACTTGCACATCCCGATAAAATAACAATTAGAGAAATTAATATGGTGCGTAACATCTAAACTCCTTTAGGGGTATAACGCCGCAAATAAACGTCAAAAAATAGCAGGCTAAACTAAGCGAAGAATGAGCGCAAGTCTGCTATTTTACGTCCATTGTTTAATTAATTTGTTATATGCCTATTACTCAAAGACTACAGAGTTCATCTCTGGTTGTGCCTCAAACTTTGATTTAAAAAATAACACACAGTCGTCAGCGGTTGATATCTTTTCTCTACCAAGGAGTTTTTCTTTAAGGGAACGAGGTTTATCTATTTGGAACACCCATTCTAATTCTGATTTGGGATCATCACCCTCTTCGAAGTAAGTGGATGCGCCAAGCATATATTGACGGTTATTCCATGTAATGTAGCTATACCAGCCCCAATCCTCTGCATCAGGCTCTGTAAATTCAAACTCGGAATCCAATTCTTGTTTTAACCATTTTAAGAGTGATTCGCCATAAATTGGGTTAACAGGATTCTTATTTTCCTTTGAGACATCAAACATAGATGTTTTAAAACTAATGGCAATATGCATGATTCCCTCCAAGGCACATAACGCCACCTTAAACGGTGAGTAATTGTTGGCTAAAATGTGAAGCGGAGCCGAGCCAACTGTTACGAATCCGCCTTTAAGGTTTTGTTATATGAATATTTATTCAAATGCCCCCCTATGAATACACAAGGAATGAGCAATACAAGAGCTAAATAAGAGGATACGCCCTCATTAAAATTAAACACAGTAAATAGAACTTGCGGTAACAGACCGATACCAGCAACCATTTTGACATTCATACTCTTGGTGTCCTCATAGGTTCTAGCTGCGATATAGCCCGCGAGAAGAGTATAAATAATGCCAATTGGTACGTATAGCATTGCGACATATTCCGCACTAGATTGCTGAAAAGTCTCAGTACCCAAACGGCTTACTAAGTAATTCATAAGACCTAAAGTGACAAACTGCCCAAAAGCTAAAATACCTAAACCTCGACCAACAGCTGCTGGAGCTGAAGGCTGTTTACCTTTTAGGCATTCATTCAATGCCTTGTAAAGTAAGTAGATTGCAACTAAGGCAACATAATCAGAAAGATGCACAACGCTTCACCTTATTCATATAACGCTTGCCGTGAACGGCACAAAATAGCAGGCTAAAATTGGCGACAAAGGAGCACAAGCCTGCTGTTTTGCGTCCTTTGGTTTAGGCACTTGTTGTCTAATTAGCACATATAGCTAATTAGACAACTATCAGCTTTTGCAAGCTCAGCTAAAAACTCTTTTAAATGAATAAAGTTCTGGGTGATATACTTTCTATCTTCCTCTATGTCTTCAAAGCTTGGGTAAATTTCAGATTCATCAACCAGATTAAGAAAATTCTCTAACAATTGATTTTCAGATATTTTCGATAATTCGGACGAAATTTCTTTAGTTTGTTCAGTCGAGAAATATCTAGCTGGGCCATAACCAACATCTTCATCAGAAATAGGTATTCCCCCTAAAAATACAGAACCGCCCAGAGAAGTAGCTTCCCAAACACTTTTATTTAGTAAGAAATGAATTGCATGCCACGCTTTATCGACGTCACACGCTTTGCCACTGTCGTCTTCATATAAATACGATACTAGCTTAGACGGCTCTGCCAATATCTCATTTAGCCGTTCTTCACTCACGCTTTTTAATGACGCTATCATTGACATATTGTGAACTCCTTGATTAAGAAAACATAACGCCTTAATAAAAGGCGTAAAATAGCAGGCTGAAATTAGCGAAGAATGAGCGCAAGCCTGCTGTTTTGCGTCCATTGTTTAATTAATTTGTTATGTTCTCTTTTTAAACTGTATGTATTTAACGTGTACTTTATTACCGACAGTACCAAATGCTTTGGGTAAGGCTTTTGCCTTTCTAAGCCCTCTCAATATTGCACGTGAGTGTATTCTAATTGGATTGAGGCTCAATATTTTAAGGTTTATTACTTTACCTTCATTTGTTACATCGAATTCTACGGTACCTTCTGTATTTGTTAAGGCACAGGCAGAAGGCAACGAAGAATTAAACCGTATTGTACTGGGTTCAAAAATACTGAACTTACCTTCAATTGATGTGGCGATACTAATGGGTTCATCTAGAAACTCAATGTCAGGGTCATTGCATGCTTTAGTGACACCAAACTGAACGCCAGCTAAAAGTAATAATGTACTAATCACGATGCCTCCTGAGTACATAACGCCGCAAATTAACGGCTAAAAATAGTTGGCTAAAATTTGTGAGGCACGAACAAAGCCAACTGTTTTTTGTCCGCACTTTTTGATTTACCTTGTTATGTTGCGACTTTATATTGCTCGTATTTTTTAGCATGCTCAGGACGACTCATTAGAGTGGCAGCTTTTATTAAATGCTCCCAAAATAAATGACCTGGGCTTTCATTGCCCTCTATAACACCATCCAATTCTTCCATAGCTAGACGAAGTTCATTCACAGATAAGTACTCAAGAAAGTCTTCTTCACAGTAGCCAAAGTCAGATTCTTTGATTTCAGTCGGAAGCAATTTATATGCTGCGAGTAACTCTGCTGATATTAGCTCCCACTTGTCACTGATACTCATAATTTTCCCTAGCAACATAACATTTTAGTATCGACCCAATGGGTCATTATTCTCATTGTACCAGCTTTATCAGAATAACTAACTTGTTGCTACAGATATATTTTTAATCATTATAGAAACTTTAAAAAGGATAAAAACGACCCAGTGAGTCGTTTTCTTGACGATAGAAGAAACACAATAACACTGTATATAAATACAGCTAAATTGGGACTAGCTCAATGAGAACTCGTTCATCATTTCTAAACCACATTGCAGAGTTTATGCTGACTAAGCAATATTCGCTCAGAACCGTTGATACATATCTTAAGTGGATTTCTTCCCAAATTCATTTTCATGATAAGCGTAACCCAGCTTCAATGGGCGATAACGAGGTTGTCGAATATCTCAACTACCTTGTACTTCAACGTAATGTGTCGCCTAAAAAACAAGCGCCAGCGTTAAATGCATTATCTTTTCTGTATAAGCAAATAATTAAACAGGAGTACGTAAAGCGGTTAAAGAGGCAGCCAAAAAAGCACAAATAACAAAACCTATAACGCCCCACACTTTTAGACATTCATTTGCTACTCATTTACTACAAAGTGGTGCAGATATTAGAACCGTGCAAGCTCAACTTGGTCATTCCGATGTGAAGACAACGCAAATATATACTCATGTTTTACAGCAAGGCGCAAACGGTGTTGTTAGCCCTTTGAGCAAAGTTTTCTAGCTTGTTATAGGTCACCTGCGGGTTCGTTTCTGACTCATACACAACGGCCCTATTTGATTGAATCTCGTTAATAAAGACTAATAGATAAAATTAAGACTTATTCAGATAAAGGGCTTAATTGCCCTTTATTTTTTCCAAAAACAACCGTTTTTGTTCTGGGGTTGCCTGTTGCCACCAATAGTCCAACATGCCAACCACATCTGGATGTGCTGATTTAGGCGCCGCTGGCGTAATTGCTCGTGTGGCAGTGCTTGGCGTTGAATAACGAGGAGCAGTGGATGTTGAAGGCTCACTTACCATCGTCGCCGTTAATTTAGGTCTTTCTTGCGTCACCACCAATGTTGTCGCTAACGATTCATTGGGTGCTTGCAACATAATCAACGGCTGATCTGCAAATGCCTTTGCCGCAACCACATTGTCAGGTCGGTTAAATTCAACCTGATACTCGCCGTCTTGATCGATACTTACTTTTGCCCAAAATGGCTTCGACTCTATGGTTTCGTGGTCGTCATAGCCCACTTCATACAAGTCGGTGTAACGCATTTTGACCGCATACTCACCTTTTGCTAAGTCTAGCTCTCGCACTTTGGAGAAGAATGAGTGTTCAATGGTTTTATCATCAACTTGCAAGGGAATAATTTCTTCAGGAAAACTTAGCAACGCAGCCTGTGAAAGCGGTGACAACAGTAAAACAGCGGTCGCAAGCGTATATTTTAAGCGCATCTATTCACTCCTTCGTGAGTACCAAATCATTATACCTTGATGAGATTACTGCATACCTGCTTATATCTCTACCCTTTTAATTGATGCGCAGCGGGATAACGCATCAAATCTATTGAGTCTCCTTGAGAGTTAGCTATGCTAGAGCAATTCAATATGCAGATAAGGAAGGACCATGAGTTCAGAAACTATTTTTACCAAAATTATTAATCGAGAGATCCCAGCAGACATCGTTTACGAAGATGAACAAGCACTCGCGTTTAGAGACATTAATCCACAAGCGCCATTTCACGTCTTAGTTATTCCTAAAACAGCAATTGCGACCATCAACGACGTGACGGAAGAAAATGCTCATCTTGTTGGTCATTTGTATGTTGTTGCAGCCAAATTAGCGAAAGAGCACGGCTTTGCAGAAGATGGTTATCGTGTAGTGATGAACTGTAATGATCACGGTGGTCAAACCGTATATCACCTTCATCTACATGTATTAGCTGGAAAAGAAATGGGCTGGCCGCCTTATCAAAATACGAAAAAAGTACCAGTTTAGATTATTCTCTGTTAAGCAATGTAAATAAGTAAGTTATTAACAGAAAATGCTAAAAGCTTACTTATTTCAACAAATTACATTTCAATACATATTCTGTACATAATTTCGATTTATTATTTCACTTTGTTATATAGCGGATTTCTCTATCTTGTACTAAAAATTCTAATACAAAAGGTCTGAATCCCATGTTAGCATTGAGAAATCGGAAAAATTAGAGTGTGTCCTAAAATGAGCAGTAGTGCTTTTTTGTTATTAGATAAAGAACCGGTTAACACCATTGGTATCAATGTGTTACAACCTTTGTTAAAAACCCAAGGGTTGGATGTTACGACTGGAACTGATATCTCAGATGTGCCTGAAGGCACTCGATTACTTTTCATCGAAACCGCAGTGAACGATTCTTGGGGTAAATTAAAAGAACAACTAGTCAACCTCAAAGTCAAATGCGATATCGTACTATTCAACTTAGATGAAAACCCAGAGCTGGCCAATCGTGCGCTGCTAAGCGGGATTCGTGGTGTCTTCTACACGACAGATAATGCCGACGTGCTAATGAAAGGGATCCGTTTGTTGCTTGAAGATCAACTGTGGTATCGCCGTGACGTGATGTGTAATGTGTTAAATCGCATGCTGCAATTTAATAAAGATGCATTACATAAACTAACCGAAGGTGATATCGAACCTGTTAAGCTCACTAAGCGAGAAAAAGCAATTATCGCGCTAATGAGTAAGGGTGCGAAAAACAAAGAGATCGCTGAAGAGCTAAATATCAGTCCACATACGGTGAAAACGCATTTGTACAGTGCATTTCGTAAAACCAAATGTCGTAATCGTATCGAACTCCTTTCGTGGGCTCAGCAGAATATTCCTGACGAGATCCGCTAAGCTTCATCTGTCTTTAACCTGCTGACGCAAGTTGGCGGGTGAAAGACAGCGCTGACATCGCGATATCGGGGCTTCAGCTTCATACAGGCTTTACTGCCTTGGCGAATACCTCTATGCTAAGTTTTTTCGCAACTGAAAGCAGCCTTAGGTACATGCTCGACCCAAAAACCCTCTACCTAACTAGTCTCGTCATGACAGCAATGATGGCGCTCCTTACCTTTTTAACGTGGCGAGCAAATAAAAGCACACCCGGAACGCTGCTCTATATTTTTTACCCTCTGGTTTTGCTCTGTGCGATTTCTTCCTTTGCATTACACGGCTATTTTGACAACTGGGAAACTATACCCATTGCTAATACCTTGCTGTTTGCGGCTTCCATTATCCACTGCATGGCGATAAGGCAATTTTTAGGGGTTAAAGGCCCATCCTTTAAAGTGTTTCTCAGCGTTACTGCTGGGCTCTTCATTTTGTTGATGTACAGCAGTATTTTCTCTCCAAACTTGAGAGATAGGATCCTTATCTCGGACTTACAACACTTAGCTGAAGCGACACTCCTGCTCTATTTCTTTAGCCGCTTTGCACGAAATAAATACCCTAACGGCAGCATAGTCTATATCACCATTTTACTTATTATATTGGTGATATTTACCGGCAGAACCCTCTTAATGGGAGAAGTAACGCATTTCACGCTTTTCAAAGAGAACTGGTTTACCATCACTATTTTCTTCAATGGCGTTCTTGCACCTATTTTTTATGCAACAGGTATGGCGCTGTTATGTAACGAGCAAAGAGAACAAAACCTTAATAAACTTGCATTAAAGGCACAACAAGACCTTGAGCTGCGCGGTATGTTTTTATCAACGATCAGTCATGAGATACGGACTCCGCTTAACGGCATCTTAGGCAGCGCCCAACTCGTACTAGGACGCACCAGAGATAGTCGCAACAAGGCCTACTGTGAGGCCATCGTAAACTCTGCTGAATCGCTAAACTTACTGATTGATAAAGTACTAGACTACGCCAGTTTGGAGCAAAGTGATGAAGCCTTGTACGAAGAGGACGTTGAGCTTAGAAGTTGGCTACAAAACCTTTGCTTATTGTTAAGTCCGCTCGCAGAGCAAAAGAAACTGCACTTTGAACTGGTGTACGAGCTGCCCGATCAGGTGTGCTATTACTTTGACCAACAAAAGCTGAGACAAATTCTTATCAACCTCGTTGGTAATGCCATTAAGTTCACTGATAAAGGGGAAGTAAAACTCAAAGTTGAGATTTTAAAAGACCAACAAATTGAGCATAAAGTGCGCTTTAGTATCACGGACTCAGGGCCAGGTATTGATAGTGAAGATATTAATAAACTGACTGAGCCATACGTACAAAGTAGTGCAGGTAAAGTTAAGGGTGGCACAGGCTTGGGGCTTGCCATTACCAGTCGCCTACTCAACCGTCTGAATTCACAGCTAGATATTCAAAGTGAGCTTAACAAAGGCAGTACATTCAGTTTTGATTTACTGCTAAACATTGGTGAACTGAGCTTAGTGGAGCAGCGCCCGCAGCACGATAACTGTATCACTGGTCTGAAAGTACTGTTGGTAGAAGATCTAGATCTCAACCAAAAAATCGCTATTGAGTTTATGGCAGAAGATGAGCATAAGGTTAAATTGGCAACCAATGGTAAAAGCGCCATCGAGATGCTAATACAGCACCATTTCGATGTGGTGTTGTTAGACATGAACTTACCCGATCTTTCCGGGCAAGAAGTATTAAAGCAGCTACAAAATTGTGAACATAAAAACAAACGAACCCCTTTCCTAGCCTTTACTGCCAGCCTCAGTCCAGATGAGGTAAAAGAATACTTGGCACTCGGCATTCGCGATATTGTTGGCAAACCGATAAAGCAAGAAAAATTACGCCAAGCGCTTAGCGAGTCTCAGTCTCCCAAAAAAGCCAATGTCAGCGTAGAATTGCCCGATATCCTATACGATGAAACGGCGGTAAACGCCCTAAAATCTGGATTTAGTGAAGATGAAGTCTCTTCGATTTACAACGAGTTTGTGTTGTCGGCTCGTAATAAACTCATCCATATTCAGCAGCTATTAGAGCAAGATGAAGATCAATGTATCAGACAGCTTCATCGTCAAGCCAGCACCGCCTTACAACTCGGATTTAATCGCTATGGCTCAAACTTGAAAAAAGCAGAGCGCCGCTTATTGGATGGTAAATCCTGCCATGATGAACTCACAGAAGCCATGACGCTATGGCAAGAAAGTCTCGCGGCATATCTCCACTTCGTTCGTAAAGAGGCAATGGGTTAAGCGTCATTAAACGCATGTTGTTCGACATCATAATAAAACTTGTTCATGCTTAGTGAGCATTTACATTAACGCTAATTTAACCGAGGCAAACCGCTCGCCTTGGGCAATAACTATAAAATTAAGGGAACATCTATGTCATTTTTTAAATCACCATTAGCCATTGCTATTGGTGCTGCTGTGATTGGTTTGGCTCAGCCAGCTAGCGCTGATGATGCCGTTACAGCCACGCAAACAGAAGAGAAGTCAACCAAAGGCTGGGATGTGCTCAACCCACCAGGTGAAAAGCAAACCATCACCATCGATACCAACGAAACCACATGGAGTAACTTAGATGTTAGCCCTGATGGTAAAAGCATCGTCTTTGATATGCTTGGCGACCTTTACATCATGCCAATTGGCGGTGGTAAAGCAACAGCCTTAACATCCGACATGGGCTGGAACATTCAACCTAAGTTTTCGCCTGATGGTAAACACATCGCATTTATCTCCGATCGCGCAGGTGGCGATAACCTGTGGGTGATGGACGTAGATGGCCAAAACCTGCGTCAGGTGTCAAAAGAAGTGAATAATATTGTTCACAACCCCGCATGGTCGCCTGATGGTCAATACATTGCAGTTAAGCAAGGTCAAGTAACGGGGCGTACCATCCCAGGTGGCTCTATTCGTATGTATCACATCAGCGGTGGTAAAGGCGTGTTGGTCCGTGAGCGTCTACATGGTGCAAAATCGCAAAAGAACGTTGCAGAACCCGCTTTTTCTCACGATGGCAAGAAAATCTATTACTCAGTTGATGCGACCTCTGGCGTGCGCTGGGAATATAACAAAAACTCGCTCGATGCTGTTTTCGAAATTCGTAGTTGGGACTTAGCAACCGGTGAAGAAGAGACCGTGATCCGTGGTGCTGGCGGTGCTATTCGTCCAACCGTCAGTCCTGATGGCAAATCTATTGCGTTTGTTAAACGCGAAGATAACGGCAACGAAATGGTCGGTTCCTTATATATTAAAGATCTACACTCAGGCGTCGAAACTCGTGTTTATGCCGGCCTTGATCGCGATTTACAAGAAGCCAATGGCGCACATGGCAACACACCTTCTTTTGCTTACACGCCGGATGGTAAATCCCTCGTTTTTTGGGCGAAAGGGGTATTCAACCGCGTCAATATTGCATCGCACGAGGTCAACGTCATCCCTACTCGCGTTGTCGCTGAAAAACAAATCACACCGGCACTACGCTTTGCGGTAGATGTCGCGCCTGACACCTTTAAAGTCAAACTTGCACGCTGGTCTCAAATTTCTCCTGATGGTGAAACTGCACTATTCCAAGCGCTTGGCTACCTTTACGTAAAAGACATTGCGTCAGGCAAAGTAAAACGCCTCACTAAGCAAACTGACCACTTTGAGTTCTACCCAAGCTATTCTCGCGATGGCAAGTCTATTGTTTACACAACTTGGAATGATAAAGACTTAGGCGCAATACGTGTTGTATCTGCAAACGGTGGTAAAGGTAAAGTGATCACCCAAGAACCTGGTCACTATATCTCACCGAGCTTTTCACCAAATGGCAAAAACGTGCTATTTAAAAAGGTAACCGGCGGCTACTTGCTAAGCGGTGACTGGTCAATGCACCCTGGTATTTATCTAGTTAATGCTAACGGCGGTGAAGCAAAACGCATTATTAAAAGCGGTGACAATCCGCACTTTGGAGCAGACTCTGAGCGCATTTACTTCTCCACCATGAGTGATGAAACACATCGCGAACTAAAAAGTGTTAACCTCAATGGTCAAGAAGAACGTAGCCACTTCAAAGGTGATTATGTCTTTGACTTTAAAGTCTCTCCAAATGGCCAATACGTTGCATTTATCGAGCATTTCAATACATTTGTTGCACCTTTTACCAGTACAGGTAAAACCTTATCCATTAACAAGGGTGAGAAAGCTTTCCCAGTTAAGCAAGTGTCAAAGTACTCTGGTGATTTCCTAAATTGGAAAGCAGACAGCAGCGCGCTAACTTGGGCATTTGGTCCCACACTTTATCAGCGCAAACTGACTGACACTTTCGCTTTCGTCGATGGTGCATCTGACAACACCGATGAGCTAACCGCTGAAGGCATCGACTTGAGTTTTGAGCAAAAAGCAGATAAGCCTGAAGGTATGATTGCGCTAGTTGGCGGTAAAGTAGTAACCATGCGCAACGCTGAGAACGAACAAGAAATCATCGACAATGGTGTGATCCTCATCAAAGAGAATCGCATCGTTGCAGTCGGTAAGCAAGGTGAACTAAACGTTCCTAGCACAGCTAAAGTAATGGATATTAGCGGTAAAACCGTGATCCCAGGCCTTATCGATGCCCACGCGCATGGTAGTTACGGTAGCTATAACCTACAGCCACAGCAAAACTGGAATCAGTATTCTAATCTTAGCTTTGGTGTGACGACTATCCATGATCCATCAAATAACTCTGCCGAGGTATTTTCTATGGCAGAACTACAAAGAACGGGTTTAACGGTCGCGCCACGCACCTATTCTGTTGGACGTATTTTATATGCTGGCCACGCGCCGGGTTATAAAACACCAATCAGTAACCTTGAAGACGCAGAGTTCCACGTTAAACGCCTAAAAGACGCTGGCGCTATTTCAGTGAAGAGTTACAACCACCCTCGCCGTGAGACACGTCAGCAAGTATTGGAAGCGGCGAAGAACATGGAAATCATGGTTGTGCCTGAAGGTGGTTCAAAATTCCAACACAACATGAACATGATAGTCGATGGTCATACCGGTGTTGAACATGCCCTGCCGATCCCGAATATTTACTCTGATATCGAACAAATGTGGGGACAAACAAACGTTGGTTTTACGCCAACTTTTGTTGTCGCCTATGGCGGTATCTCTGGCGAAGAATACTGGTATCAACACACTAATGTGTGGGAAAACGAGCGCTTAATGAGCTTCGTTCCTGAGTATGTGGTAAAGCCAAGATCAATTCGTCCAAGCAAAGCACCTGAACGTCACTATAACCATATCAATGTCGCCAAAACCGCAAAACAGCTTCGCGATAAGGGTGTGACTGTACACATTGGTGCTCACGGCCAGCGTGAAGGTCTAGCTGCACATTGGGAATTATGGTCTATGGCACAAGGCGGGTTTACACCTTGGCAGGCGCTTCGCAGCGGTACAATCGACGGTGCAAGATATCTAGGTATGGACCGTGACCTTGGTACGATTGAACAAGGAAAACTTGCCGATCTTGCCATCATAGATGGTGATGTGCTGTCTAACATCCGTGATTCAGAGAAAGTTGCCTACACCGTGATCAATGGCCGTGTCTACGATGCGGCAACCATGAATGAAATCGGCAACTATGACAATAAACGTCAGCCTTTCTTCTTCGAAAATGGCGCGCAAACCCAAATGCATCCAGCAACTGCTGAGTATATGGAAGAAAAGGCCCATACCTATCATTGGAAACACTAATACGTAGCACGATTGAAGAGTGAAACGTTAAGTTTACAAGCCCGGCTATCTAGATAGCCGGGTTTTTTATTTTTTGTCTAGATCTTAATCAATACTGTTCTATGCTGTTATAGGTACTTCCATAGCAACAGGGAATTAGGTTATGTCTGGGTTTTCGCAATTTTTTAACTCTCTTAATTTAACTAAAAAGCTGATTTTTGCATTTCTAATCGTCGCGCTCGTGCCGTTGATAGTAATTATTTCCATCGCACTTAATACCGCATCGAATGCCATGACAGCGCAAGTATATTCACAACTTGGTGCCGTTAGTGAGATCAAAAAAAGCGCGGTTAATCGCTACTTTAAGACCGTTGAGGATAAACTCGATGCCTTTACAGCAAACCCATTGCTTCCTGTGATTGCACAAGAGTTTATTACCAGCTTTCCTAGCGCTCAGGCCGATATTAACTATGCCAAATTATCTCGATTTTATGATGAAGTGTTCGTACCTAAATTCAATCAAGAAAACCCCGAAGATACGAGCACAGCAAGGCTCATTGGTAACATTTCAGAGTCTGGGCTTGCGCTGCAAGCACGTTACTTAGCAAGCAACCCCTACCCAGTTGGTGAAAAGTACAAATTTATTGAAACCGGTCACTTAGATAGTTATGACCTTGCTCACCGCAGTTACCATCCATATATGCTTAATATCGCCGACATTTATGAGTTTTACGATATCTTTATCATTGACCCAAGTAATGGAAATATTGTCTATTCTGTATTTAAAGAGGTTGATTTTGCTACGTCACTAGAATCGGGTCCTTATGCCAATAGTAATCTAGCTTCTCTTTATCGAGAACTGAAGGACTCAGCGGATCCAACAATCAGCGCTTTCGCAGACTACAAACAATACCTCCCCTCCTATAATGCCCCCGCTAGTTTTATTGCCAAACCTATCGTGGTGAATGGCCAAACCATTGCAATTGTAGCTGCACAGCTATCTATTGATGCCATCAATGCCATTATGACCGAGCGAGAAGGCTTAGGAGAAAGTGGTGAAACCTACCTAGTCGGCCCTGAGGGTCTGATGCGTTCAGACTCATTCTTAGATCCACAACATCATTCCGTGGTGAATTCATTTCGATACCCTGAACGCGGCAAGGTAGCCACGCTTGCAGTCTCTCAAGCATTAAATAATCAATCTGGACAACAGGTTATTGAAGACTACAACGGCGAAGCCGTGTTGTCTGCCTATACACCGGTCGAAGTCTTTAATACCCGTTGGGCACTGCTTGCCGAAATTGACGAAGCGGAAGCATTTGCTTCTATCACCTCGCTCTCTCAATACCTGATGATTATTTTAGCGGTCACTATAGTGTTAGTACTGATAGTCGCCTACTGGTTCTCAAAAACGCTTACCAAACCTGTTCACGAGTTGGTAGAAACCATGAAATCAGTTGAGCAGGAAGGCAACTTTTCATTGCGAGCGCCCATTCGTAGCCACGATGAAATAGGCAACAGTGCACAGGCATTTAATTCACTACTGGATGCCTTACAGCTTTCTATCACTGAGGCTAATCGCGTCATGAATCAAATGGCCTCGGGCAAGTTTGACGACCGCATAAAAGTACCGTGTCGGGGCGAGCTAGAAACCCTAAAAGAAGCCACTAACCACTGTGCCAATACGTTAAGCCGAGCTATTTCTGAACTGAATGAAATTTCCATCGATATGGCAAATGGTCGCTTCGATACCAAACTTAATGCTCCCATGTCTGGCGATTTAGACAAGCTCAAAAATAATATTAACGATTCTTTGGCATCGATTAATTCGACTATGAACGGTATTGTTCATGTCATGACTAATATTGAACAGGGTAACTTTAAGGAGCAAGTAACCGTACCCGCTAAAGGAAAACTAGCGCAGCTCAAAGATTCGGTAAATAATTCCGTACGCAGCCTTAGCAGTGCGATTGACGGTATCAGCACGATTATGTCTGCACTACGCCAAGGCGACTTTTCTGCGCAACTCGAGGCCCCTCTCGCAGGCCAATTAGATACCTTAAAACAAGATATCAACTCCAGCATGGCAAACCTAGACAGAGTAATGAAAGAAATCGGCACTGTGATGGCTGGCGTCAGCAACGGCGACTTTAAACAACAAGTGGACGTAGCAGCAACGGGTCAGCTCGCGCAACTTAAAGATAATATCAATGCTTCTGTGACCGCCGTTGATGTTGCTATCTCGGAAATCTCTACGGTGATGATGGCTATTAGCCATGGTCGATTTGACCGCACCATTCAATCTGCGATGTCTGGCCAGCTCGATAATCTCAAAGGTGATATTAACCGTTCGGTCGAGAACCTCAATCAAGTCATTGAAGAACTCGGCAGCGTAATGGGCGCAATGTCCGAAGGAGACTTTAGTCAAAAAATAGAGTTGCCACTACAAGGTCAACTGCAACAACTTAAAGAGAATGTAAATGACTCGACTTTACAGGTCTCTGGGGCTATCTCCGAAGTCAGCAGTGTATTGGCTAACGTTGCTCAAGGTGACTTAAGTAATCAAGTAAAGGGTGAATATTTTGGCGTGTTTAAGTCTCTTCAGAATGACACCAATACCACAATTAAAAAACTCACCAGTGTAATCGAAGGGATCCAAGCCGCAGCAAATTATGTTGCTCAAAGTGCCGGTGAAATAGCGGCGAGTAACACCGAAATCAGCCAACGCACAGAAGAGCAAGCAGCAAACTTAGAAGAAGCCAGTGCCAGCACCGGCAATATGTTAGATGAACTCACTAAAGTTTCAAACCAATCTGGTGATGCCGTAGGACTAGCAACAAACGCAGAAAACATAGCCAAAGAAGGAGGCAGTTTATCTGCCCAAACCGTAGCTGCAATAATTGAAGTGAACAAAGCCAGTAAAGACATTAATGAGATTGTATCGGTGATTGATGGACTTGCGTTTCAAACCAACCTGCTGGCACTAAATGCTGCCGTTGAAGCGGCACGAGCAGGGGAAAATGGCCGTGGCTTTGCTGTCGTTGCAAACGAAGTACGAGAGCTGGCAGGGCGTAGCGCCGCTTCTGCAAAGCAAATCAAAGAAATTATCTCAAACAGTAATCAAAAGGTAGAGCAAGGGACTGAACTTGCCAATAGTTCCGGTGAAAAGCTGCAACAAATCGTTGGTGCCGTGAGTGATGTAAATAACAACATCATTAAAATCAATGAGTCGACTTCAATGCAGCAACAAGCCATTAAAGAAGTGGATTTGGTGGTGCAAAGGCTAACGGATCTTATTCAAGAAAACTCTGCAATTACCGAAGAAACGATGGCAGCGGCGAGGCAAATGGCTGAGCAAGCCCATGAAATGCGCACCCAGTTGAGCTATTTCCGTTTATCAAAGAATGATTATAGCGCCACTGGCAGAGAAGGTGAATTGCTTGTGCATCAATATAATGCATCTTAGGGCCTGTTGAGTTTCGAGTTAGAGCATGCCCAACTAAGCTTTTTAGTTGGGCATGTTATGCATGTACCAATGTGTATTATGCCAGCGTAAATTTATCCGCATCGAGATGGGCTGGAAATTTAGCTTTATATTGCTGCAAGTCGCTCAGCTCTAACTTTACGGTAATAACTTCTGCTTGGTCATCTGCTGCCGAAACAAGACTCTTACCATTGAAGTCAATCGCTTTAGTACCGCCATTATGCGCAGTGCCATACCCATCTTCACCTACGCGATTTACCGCAAGCACAAAGCACTGATTCTCGATTGCACGAGCAGCCAGTAGAGTATCCCAATGATTTCGGCGTGCCGCTGGCCAGTTTGCAATATTAATCATAACCTCATAATCGTTCTGATTACGCTGAAATACTGGAAAACGTAAGTCATAGCAGATCTGCGGTAAGAATTTAATGCCTTTTAATTCGAACACTTCACGGTGCTCACCAGCAACCACAAAATCCCCCTCATTACCCAAACAGAATAAGTGTCTTTTGTCATAATGAAGTATCTTTCCATCCGGCTGGCACCACACCATACGGTTGGCCTTTTTATCTCCTTGCGGAACCAGTACGCTGCCTGCTACAACAGCTCCAAAGCGCTGAACACATTGCTGTAAAAACTCGATGGCTGCATCAGCATAGCGCTCAACATCCGGCTCTTTTACGGCGAAGCCGGTAGCAAATGTTTCTGGTAGCAAAATTAAATCGCTTGGCTCGACATTTTCTAACAAACGTTCAATATGGGTAAAGTTGGCCTCAGGTGAAAGCCACTGGATATCTGTTTGAACAAGGGTAACGGTTAAAGTTGACATAAGCGTTTTGCAGCCTCTTCTAATGTCTGGTTTTCCTTAGCAAAGCACAATCGTATGACCTTGTCTTCAGGTGCTTGTTGGTAAAAAACGCTGAGTGGCACTGCCGCAACCCCAACCTCTTCCACCAGATAGCGACAAAAGGCAACATCATCAAGATCAGAAATTTTACTGTAATCCAAAAGCAAAAAATAAGTCCCTTCACTTGGTAATAGCGTAAATCGGCTTGACGCTAACGCCTTAATCAGAACATCGCGTTTTTGTTGATAAAATCCACTCAGCTCATCAACGTGCTCAGGGTGTTCAGCAAGCATATCAGCCAATGCAAGTTGTGCCGGAGTGAAACTTGAGAACGTTACATACTGATGGATTTTTCTAAATTCAACAGTCATTTGCTTTGGCGCCACACAGTAACCCATTTTCCAGCCTGTACTATGAAAGGTTTTACCAAAGCTAGAGATCACAAACGCACGCTCAAACAATGCAGGATCAGTTAATGCGCTCAGATGGGGCAAACCATCAAAGGTAATATGCTCGTATACTTCATCACTGATCAATAACAGATCATGCTGATTTAGCAGCTGTTTTAGTTGCTCTAAATCTGACGGCTTCAGCGTTTTAGCCGACGGGTTATGCGGTGTATTGATGATAATAGCACGGGTATTTGGGTTGATACTCGCTGCGACTTGTTGCCAATCAATTTGGTAGTGCGGCGCAGTCAATGCAATATGCACGGCTTTCCCGCCAGCAAGTTCAATTGCAGGCTCATAAGAGTCGTAAGCCGGATCGAATACAATAACTTCGTCCCCTTCAGATACTATTGCCTGAATTGCCACGAAGAGTGCTTCCGTTGCACCCGAGGTCACCGTGATCTGTTCTTGTCCTGAAACCCTCACCTGATAGCGACGTTCAATTAATGCCGCAACTTGTGCTTGCAAGCTCGGTACGCCGGCAGAAGGCGAATACTGGTTTTGACCTTCGCCAACATAGTGGCTCAGTTGCGATTTTAGGTAATCATGCGCATCAAACTCCGGAAAGCCTTGCGATAAGTTGATCGCACCATGCTCGTTCGCTAATGCCGTCATTTGGCTAAATATACTAATTCCAACCTGAGGTAACTTACTTTTCACTGCAACACTCTCTTTCTTATGGTGCTAATCGTGAGTGGATGCTATCATTGCTCAAAATAGATGTATAGCCGTCCAAACGCATTTAATTTATAGGTGTTAACTATGCACACACAAGCCGCAAAACTCGCGCTTATCGACGCAGGAGCTTGGGTTGCTCAGCAAGGCTGGGTTCCCGCGACTGGTGGTAATTTCTCTATCAAAACAGACTCTGGCTTTGTTGTCACGGCCAGCGGCTTTGATAAAGGTAAATTAACACCAGAACAATTTCTGGAATTAGACACCACAGGCACCATCATTGCAGGTAATGGCAAGCCTTCAGCTGAAACCGCATTGCACCTAAAATTATATGAATTATGCGCGAGTGCACAGTGTATATTACACACGCATTCCGTTGCTGCGACTGTGTTATCGCGATTTATTCAAGGCGAGCAATTTCAGATCAGTGGTTATGAAATGCAAAAGTCACTGTCTGGCATTCAATCGCATGAAGAAACCTTATCCATTGCTATTTTCGATAACGATCAGGATATAGAGCGACTAGCACAGCGCGTGGCGCAATCTCATCAAACTACACCGGTTATACACGGTGTATTGATCCGAGGTCACGGGTTATACGCAGTGGGCCGTACAGTACAAGAAACTCGTCGTCATATTGAGGGCTTAGAGTTTTTATTTGCCTGCGAATTAGAACGCATTAAATTGGAGGGGCGCCAATGATCAAAGCCATTTTAACAGATATTGAAGGGACAATTACCCGTATCTCATTTGTTAAAGAGATACTATTCCCGTATGCCGCTGCGCATTTACCGCAATTTATTCGCGACCATCAGCATGACACCGCCGTTGCCGAGCAAATTAGTGCCGTCAGAGCAGAATTGGATAATGCCAACGCTGATATTGATACCGTGATTGCCGCACTACTTGAGTGGATCGCCGCAGATAAAAAAATCACGCCATTAAAACAGCTACAGGGTCTCGTTTGGCAGTTTGGCTATACAAACGGCGATTTTACCGGACATTTGTACGAAGATGCCTACCAGTTTTTAACACAACAAAAAGCGAATGGTCGCAATCTCTACGTGTATTCCTCGGGTTCAGTGAAAGCGCAGCAGCTACTTTTTGCGCACTCAGACTATGGTGACATTCGCCCGCTATTTAGTGACTACTTTGATACTAAAGTGGGTGCTAAGCAGGAAGTCTCGGCGTATCAGAACATTATTGCAGCCTTACCGTATGAAGCAGAGCAAATCCTCTTTTTAAGCGATATCGTAGCCGAGCTAGACGCAGCAAAGGCCGCTGGTATGCACACATTACAACTGTTTAGAGATGCACAAACAACATCACCTGAACATCCAGTTATATCAAGCTTTGACCATTTTGATGAAGGGGCATTTTCATGAGTCAACTGACTATCTACCAGGTACAGAATCCAAGCCAAGCTTTACAACAAGAGCAAGACGCAAACATCATCGCATCTTTGCTCGCAGAGCAAGGCGTACGCTTTGAACAATGGCAGGCTAACACCGATATCACAGCTGAAATGTCACAAGACGACATTATTAGTGCCTACCAGCGCGATATTGAAAGATTAAAAGCGCAAGGCGGTTATCAAACTGTCGACGTGATTTCACTCGCAAAGGGCAACCCTAGTGCCTCGGAGTTGCGACAAAAATTTCTTTTTGAACATACTCATAGCGAAGATGAAGTGCGTTTTTTTGTTAAAGGACAAGGGCTATTCTGCTTACACTTAAACGATAAGGTTTACCAAGTTTTATGTCAGCAAGGTGACCTAATCTCAGTGCCAGAAAATACGCCTCATTGGTTCGATATGGGTAGCGATCCAGAATTTACCGCCATTCGCCTATTCAATAATCAAGAGGGTTGGGTTGCAAAAAGCACGGACTCTGAAATTGCAAAGCAGTTTCCATTACTTGATTAATACAAGTCTAAATACTCACAGTGCTAACGAAGCGCTGTGAGTGCTTGCTTACTCATGTTAGGCTCGCAACCTTCAACAAAATAAACACCGATATGGTTATCACGATAAGCGTGATTATATTTACCGAAAAAATCTGCTTGAAACTTAAATCCAGCGTCGTCCAACTCAACCAAAAGCTTATCCACCACATCCCACGACATTGTCAGTGGTGAAAAAAGCAAAGTATTTGTGTGCATGCCGATTGGAATTTCAGCCTCAGAGGGCGATATAACTAAGCTACCTGTCGTATCGATAAACAATTGTTCAAACACCTGAGGGGGACAACTTGCAACTATATGGATGTAGGTTTTTTGCGGGTGAATAGAGTGGCAACTGCATAAGGCCAGTACAACCACACCAATAATGAACCATCCCTTCATTAGTGACTTTCCTTACTTCAAAATCCCCATAGTAGAACAGCTTGTCTCCAAAAATAAAATGAAGATTTTGTGACTACTTCACGAAAAAAGCGGTAAGCAAAACGCATTTGCGTGCCAATAGCAGGCTATTAGCACGCAAATTCAACGTGATCAGCACCAAGTCAGTACCATAGAGGCGTTACATACTTAAATACTACAGAGTAATCAACAGCATGCTGCGATGTTCAGAAACAAAACTGTAGCTAATATAGCTTTAAATTACAAAGTTCTAAGTAGCTCTTCCTTCACTTCCATAAAAACTATAACTGCAGAGGTTTTTCTAGGAATGCGAGCACTTTCTTAAAGTATTTCAGACGATGTTCCGGTTTATAGAAACCATGCCCTTCATCTTCAAGTAAGTAATACTGATAAGACTTATCAGCCTTTTTCAGTGCATCAATTAAAGATTCCGCTTGTTCAATTGGCGCTCTTTGGTCCTCACCACCATGTACGATAAGGACAGGAACCTTAAGCTTATCGACATTATAGCTTGGAGAAAATGCCTTTAACTGTTTCTCATCGGTACCAAGTACACGTTCTAAATATGCGACCCCTGAGCTACGCTGAGCAACATCACCTTCTTCAAACATCAGTGGTAAATCGTATACACCAACAACACCGACTGCGCATTGGAATAAGTCGGGTTCTAATATTGCGCTTTGCAATGCAGAATAACCGCCAAAACTTGCCCCCATAATACAAATCCGCTTTTTATCGACGATACCCTTGGAGATTAAGTCACGGGTTCCATCAATGATGTCATATTGAATTTCCTTGCCCCACTTTTGGTAGCCAAGCACTTCAAATGCATCTCCATAACCACCAGAACCTCGAAAGTTAACTTGTAATACAGCCATTCCTCTGCTCGCTAGCATTTGTACCTCAGGGTCAAACTGCCAATAATCTCTTGGCCCATGAGGTCCACCATGAGGCATAACAATCAGAGGAAGGTTTTTCTTTTCTGCGTTTATTGGTGTTGTGAGATATCCATGAATAGTAAGTCCATCACGGCTTGTGAATTTAACAGGCTCGACTGTAGACATTTGATTTGGTTTAATCCAGCCTCTTGCAGACGCCAGATATTTCATCTTGTTAGCTTTACTATCATAAAGGTAATAATCCCCAGGATTGGTATCGCTGCTTGCGAATACAACCACTTGTCCACCATCTCTCGTGCTACTTACAATACGTATTTGATTTCCAGGGATCGAAGCTATCAGAGACTTTAAGCGTTGACTCCAATCAGCACTTTCATCAATAAATGCATAGGTAGGATATCCGGGGTCTAGTTCAATAGCGAAAGGGGATTTATCAATCGGATCTATCCATACTTTTGTTGGATCAACCACTTTATCTTGAAAAACATGAGTAAGTTTTTTGCTTTCTAAGCCTAGTTTATAGAAGGCCATGGGCTCACCAGACGTAGATGCTGAAAGATAAACTGACGTTCCAGATTTATCGAATCCATGCATCCAGAAATCATCTAAGTTGTTTTCTAATGTGAGCTCAGCCCATTTTGAGCCTGCTTCTTCACGGATGAACACTAATGAATTGCCATCATCATCCTCAGACACAACGGCGCGAACCTCTCCTTGGTGATCGGTCAAAAAGCGCCCCATTTTTTTTGGAGAATTTGTCACTTTGCGCCTGACACCAGTATGAACGTTAACCTCGTAAACTCGTGTAGTAGGCTCTTTCGAGCCAGTCCAAGGATAGGTCACAATCAACATCTTGTTTTCGTCATTGACCAAAGGATCAAGAATATAAGATGTACCATACAGCGGGGTAGCTTTGCGCAAACGAGACCCCGTTTGTCCCTCACCTTGGTAACCCACCAAATACTTACCACGGCTTCCATCTACATTTACGCCGAATAACTCACCATGAAACTCAGGGTGATCTTTCCAGCCTCTAATATATTCCTTTTCTAATACTACACGGTCATCATTCACCCATTCATAGCGGCCAATTTGAGCATTGTCATTGAATCGCACGGCGTGAATGAGTTTGAATTTATCAAGTTGTAAAAAACCTAATGTGTTTTTACCTTCCCTTTTTGTGATAAAGCTAAGATATTCTCCGTTAGGTGATATCTTTACATCGGAAAACTCACTACCTTTACTAAACGACTCTAGTGGTATTTCCTGTTTAGCGAATGCCTTAGCAGCTAAGGGCAACAACATCAAAGCAATAAACTTCTTCATCCTGTTTTACTTTCTCCATTTATATCGAAGCACAAAATGGGGACATTTTAACAAGATTTTGGATTTACGAGTAGTTAAAGTAATTACAAATGTTTAACTTTGTGAAAATACACCTAGGGCAACCTCATCACCCGTAAACAACCCCGTATCCAGCACCCATCCGGTGATCAAACTCGCTGGTGTAACATCGAATGCTGGGTTGTATACCTCAGCATTGTTGGGTGCCCATTGGCAATCACCAAAACTACCACTGACACCTGTTACTTCGCTTTTGGCGCGTTGTTCGATTGGAATGGCTGCGCCATTTGGACAACTGCGATCTAATGTTGTGATCGGGGCAACCACATAAAAAGGAATATTATGGAAATGGGCTAACACCGCGAGATTATAAGTGCCGACTTTATTCGCAAAATCACCGTTTGCCGCAATCCTATCTGCCCCCACAAAGACTTTATCGACTTTACCCGCCGCCATTAAACTCGCAGCCATATTGTCACAAATTAGCGTGTATGGGATTTGCCATGCATCTAGCTCGAACGCAGTAAGCCGACCACCTTGTAACAGTGGCCTAGTCTCATCAACCCAAACATGAATGTCACCATGTTGTTTTGCAGCATGATGGATTACGCCAAGAGCGGTGCCTACACCGGCCGTTGCCAGCGCGCCAGTATTACAGTGAGTAAGAATATTGTCTCCCGCATTCACAAGCTCCGCACCAATGTTTGCCATACGGTCGCATAACGCAGTGTCTTCTTCAAATAACTGTTCAGCGGTTGTGATCACTTGTTGTTGCCAATCAATCGCTTGCAACGCTTCACGCAATTTCGCCATGCAGTGCATTAAATTCACCGCAGTAGGGCGCGTGGCCTCAAGTTCATCTATCGAACGGGCAATTGCGTCTTTATCTTCTCCTTGTTCGACGAGATAACCAATTAACAAACTTGCCGCTAAACCGATAAGCGGAGCGCCGCGAACCTTAAGTGTCAGAATGAGCTCGCTCATCGTCGCAACGTCGCGGCATTCATGCCACACCTGTTGATGTGGCAGTAAGTATTGATCCAATACCTGTACCACGCCCGATTCAAATTTAAGACTACGTGCAATTAAGGTTTTCATGACATCCCGCTCTTTCAAAGTGTACTAATGATATTTTACATCAAGATATAAAGAAGTATAGACATCTAAACATTTAAAAATATAGAATGCTAACAGCAAATATCCACAAGGTGCAGAAACATGTCGAGCTACATTGAATTTGATGCAGAAAAAGTTATTGATTACATTACTAATTTAGGAAGCTTCTTTGATAAAGATGCAACCTTATCTTGTTATGAATTTGGTGATGGCAATCTGAATTTGGTTTTCCGCGTACAAGATACGCAAGAAAATAGTATCATCGTCAAGCAAGCTTTGCCTTACGCTCGATGTGTGGGTGAGAGCTGGCCACTGACGTTAGACAGAGCCAGAATTGAAGCCAGTGTATTACAGCGCCATGGTGAGATCTGCCCAGATACCACAGCAAAAGTGTTGCACCATAATACGGAGTTAGCACTAACTGTGCTGGAAGATCTTGGTCATCTACGCATTTTACGCGGTGAATTAAACCAAGCGAACACCTTTACAAGGCTCAGCAAAGACGTCGCAAATTATCTAGCAAAAACCAGCTTTTACCACTCAAGCTTTTATTTAACACCGAGTGAAAAGAAAGCCCTAGTCACCGAGTTTACTAATCCTGAGCTATGCGCAATCACAGAAGATTTATTCTTTGACGACCCATACCGCGATGCTGAAAGAAACAACTTTCCAGAAGCGTTGCAATCGTCTGTGGAAATACTGAGAAAAAATAAGACGTTATTAGTTGAAGTGGCAAAACTCAAAGCCCAATTTCTCAATGCACCAGAAACTTTACTTCACGGTGATGTCCATACAGGCAGTATTTTCGTCGACGCAGAGCACACTAAGCTAATCGATCCAGAGTTTGGCTTTTTTGGCCCCATTGGCTTTGATTTAGGCTCATTTATCGGCAATTTACTGCTTAACTACTGTGCCCAACATGCTCGTATTAACGCTCTGCCAAAACGTCGAAATATGCAGGTGTATTTACTCGATAATATCGCCACCACCCTATCTAACTTCTATGCCACTTGGCTTGAACTGGCGAAAACACAAACACGCGATCTCTCATTGCAAGCAGATGGCTATGCGGAATACTTCCTCACCAAGGTACTGCAAGACGCGGTTGGTTATTGTGGGTGTGAATTGATCCGCCGCACCATTGGTCTCGCACATGTTGCAGACATTGATGCGATTGAAGATGAAGACGCGCGCTTAGCGGTACAACAGCGAGCACTACACTTAGGTGAACATCTCATCATTAATGCCAATAAATGCCGAACGACCGATGATGTGTACCAGCTAATAATTAGTTTTGTAAACTAAACAAGTTTAGAATCACAAAATAAAAAAGCCCAAGGTTACTACTTTGGGCTTTTTTATTAGAGGGATAATCTCGATTACTTACGCGCTTGATTCATCGTGGTTTCAATATATTTGTCGATTTGCTCTTCAAGCACAAATAATGGCACAGAGCCATGACGTAAGATTTGGTGGTGAAATTCACGGATATCAAATTGATCACCCAGTGTTTTTTCCGCTTTGCGACGTAGCCGCTTAATGGTTAGTTCACCAATTTTGTATGACAGTGCTTGAGCTGGCCACGAGATATAACGATCAGTCTCCGTTTTAACATTATGTAAGGACAAGGCAGTGTTGTCTTTCATAAAGTTCATCGCTCGTTCGCGGCTCCAACCAAACATATGCATGCCGGTGTCTACAACCAAACGAGCCGCTCGCCACATCTCGTAGGTTAGACGACCAAAGTCACTGTAAGGGTCTTGATAAAACCCCGCTTCAATACCCAAAAACTCAGAGTATAAGCCCCACCCTTCACCAAAAGCTGAAATATATTCGTTACGACGATATTCTGGTAGGTAATCAAGCTCAGCATTCAAGGAGATCTGCAAATGGTGACCAGGCACGGCCTCATGTAGAGTCAATGCTTCTAATACGTATAACGGGCGCTTATCCAGTGCGTAGGTATTTACCCAATAGTAGCCTGCATCAGTATCACTGCGTGCCCCCGAATAACGCCCAGTCGTATATTTAGGCGCAATGCTCGCAGGTACTGGGGCGACACCGTATGGCTTTCTTGGTAATGTATGGAATAGCTTAGGTAGCTGAGCATCCATCTTCTTTGCTATATATGCGGCTTCTTTAAGTAACGCTTCGGGGGTTTTAGCATAAAACTGTGGATCGGTTCTTAAGAACTGCACAAAGTCAGCAAAAGATCCCTTAAAGCCTACTTTTTTAATAATTTTTTCCATCTCCGCACGGATCCGAGCCACCTCTTTGAGACCAAGTTCGTGGATCTCTTTAGGCGTCATATTCGTGGTGGTATAGTATTTCGCTCGATTCGCATAAAACGCCTCACCATTTGGTGTCGAAGAAATTCCAATTTCGGTCCTAGCCGCAGGACGATACTCATTGACAAAGAAATTAAGGTAATCTTCATACGCTGCGATCACATCGCCTTTAATAATCTTTTTGGCACGCTGTTGCAGTGCTTTAAATTCGGCATCAGGTAAACCCGCTTGGTTTTGTGTAAACGGGCCATAAAACTCGGATTTTGTCACATCATCAACGATATAAGCTTCGATAGAACTTTCATAACCTTCAAGCACCGCTTTCGGCTGAGTCAGGCCAACCGCTATACCTTCTTTCATCCAGTCGATATTTTGCTCAAAATAGCGTGGAACCTGCTGCAAACGTGCCAAATATAGCTCGTAACCTGCACGCTTCTTAAAGTCATGACTCGAGATCATAAAAGACAGACCGGAATGAAAACCGTACTCCGAGGTGAGCGGCATATAATGGCTATGAAACCGATATTCATCGACGTTATTCTGCACTTGTGCACGCAATATCGTGAGATTGATTTGGTTTTCCTCACTTAGCGCTGAAGTGTCGATATTATCGAGCTGAGCCAAAAACTGTAGACGCTGCTGATTTGTGGTCGCCAACTTTTCTGCACTGAGGTTTGGTAGCAGAAACTCTGCTTTTGTATCACTGCGATTATAGGCATTGTTATCACTTCTAAATTTCATAACGCTGCCAGCTATTTGAGTAAACTCAGCGTTATTGTCAGTTCCGGTAATAGCACAACCAGACAAAGCGACAGTTAAATAAACGGCGACGCTTGAACGTTTAGTCCACAGCTTAAATTTTGGTGATAACACGCTGACTTCCTCAATACTTTGTTGTTACTCAGTTCGCGGTAAAATAGCCAAAAAATAATGATTATCCATCGCTCTGAGCTTTGTTATGGTGAAATGAACTTTCTGCTAGTCAAAGTAGGAGAGTCCCGTAACAGATGCAACTTAATTCGACAGAATCACGAATATCTCAGATCGAATACAATTTACTCAACCTAGTAAAAATTGATGAGAAAATCAGCAATTCAACAAAAAAATGTAAATTTTCTATTTCAAAGACAAATTTTTTACTTTTAAATTCGGACGATACAGATTAATGTAGGTCTAGTGCAATTAGGACAAGAGTTACACCGAAGGAGCTGGTGGTAGTTCATTAACGTTTGATAATTAATTGTTGTGGTAAATGAAATGATGTTCCATGATTCCATGGCTGTTGCCCAAGAAAAAATGACACAGGTGTGCCTGTTTTTAGAGCAACATCATTTGCCGCCTACGCCTTTAAATTATCAGGTTGCTTATACCCATATTAGCGCCACGAACAAAGATCTCGACAGTGCCATCAACAAAGCCATCAAAGCGCACACAAAAATAGACTGTGTATTCATTGAGCAACTCTACTATCAGTTTCTAGATCAAGGACAAAGAACACAATCAGAACTACTTGAAGGCGTTGATTCTTTGGTGACTGAATTACACGAAAATGCAGAAACCTCACAAAAGCAGGTTATTCGCTTTGCCCAACAAGTCAGTCAATGTGTGCATAATTTAGATGAACACAACATTCAAAAGAGTAAGCGCGCACTATCAACACTCACCAAACAAACTGAGCTATTGCTAAAACAGCACAAACAATTTAAACAAGCGTTAATAAAATCACGTTTAGATTATGAACGTAATCAAAAGTTACTACTCGACTTGCGTAAACAACACTTATTAGACCCACAAACGGGTCTTTATAAGCGTCACTATCTTCATCAAAAAGTGTCCCTATGGCAATCGCAGCAAAAATCCGTCTGTGCGCTTTCTATACAAGTTGATAACCTTGACGAGTTTTCAACGCGGTTTGGTGATGTTGTGGGTGAAGTTGTGCTTAATCGTATCGCCAATAATATCAAACGTTATGTCGTTGAAAGCGGCTTACCTGGTCGCACAGGAAAAAAAGAATTCACGGTTATCCTTGCCGATGTAGATTTAGATACCGCGAGTGTTATCGCGGAAAAAGTGCGTAAAGGTGTTGAGCGATTAAAGTTTGTCAGCGCGAAAGGGAAAATTCCATTACCTAATGTGTCTCTGGCCCTTGGGATAGCCCAACTTGCACCAGAGCAAGACTTTAATATGTTGGCAAAACGCGCAGGTTACGCTGCACAGAAAGCACATTCTCTCGGCCAACACTGTTATATTAGTCACTGATCCGCAATATCCTCTTTTGTTTGCATTTTCAACAATACAACACGGATAAGAAATTGCACCTACGGCTACCAATCAAGTACACTAGCAACCATAGTTGCAGAGTAATGATGGAACCCACATGAAAGAGTCACAAGACAATACTACCCACTTTGGATACAAAACAGTCGAGACCGACAAAAAAGCCTCTATGGTTGCAGACGTATTTCATTCTGTAGCTGCAAAATACGACATCATGAATGATCTGATGTCATTTGGTATCCATCGTTTGTGGAAGCGTCAAACTATTGCCTGCTCAGGTGTACGCGCTGGTCACAAAGTACTTGATCTTGCTGGCGGTACGGGTGATTTAACCGCAAGATTTAGCGAATTAGTTGGTGATAAAGGACAAGTTGTTTTAGGTGATATTAACGACTCAATGCTTAAAGTAGGCCGCGAAAAATTACGCGATTCGGGACTTGTTGGCAATATTGAATACGTTCAAATGAACGCAGAAATGCTGCCATTTGACGATAATACTTTTGATGTCATCACTATTGCCTTTGGTTTACGTAACGTAACTGATAAAGATAAAGCATTGCGCTCAATGTACAGAGTACTAAAGCCAGGTGGACGCTTACTGGTACTTGAATTTTCAAAGACCGATAACGAGGCGCTGGCAAAGCTGTATGATATGTATTCATTTACACTATTACCTGCAATGGGCAAATTAGTTGCAAATGACAGTGAGTCTTATCGCTACCTTGCAGAATCTATTCGCATGCACCCAGATCAAGAAACGCTAAAATCCATGATGGATGAAGCCGGTTTTGAACAAACTGACTACCAAAATATGACCGGAGGCATCGTCGCCCTTCATCGCGGCTTTAAATTCTAGGAGTTGCTGTGTTAGCTTCATTACTTGGCGCCGTACTTGAGACGGCTTTAAACAAAGGCCTTAAACTCTCGCCTGAGCTAAAGCATGTGCTAAGTAAAGGCCAACACAAAGTGCTCAGTGTTGATATTCGAGATCAAAATACTTGTTTAGCTGTGACTTACACAGGCATTAACATTCACGTTTTATGTCCTTTTGATGGCGAAGCCGATTGTTCAATTAGTGCCGATTTACCAACCTTGCTTGAGCTCAAAGATCCAAGCCAACTCACTGCGCTTATCCGTCAAGATAAGCTCGATCTTGAAGGGGATTTGGCGCTCGCACAACTATACAGTAATGCATTAGCAACACTTGATATTGATTGGGCGGAACACCTCGCCAAATATGTCGGTGATGGGCCCGCACAAGTTGCCGTAGATGCTTTTCATAAGTTGGCGCATCGCGCAAAGCAAGATGGACAGGTAGCCAAGGCAACCCTAACTGGGTTATTTCAAGATGAGTTGAAGGTTGCGCCTCACCCGCTCGAGTTTCAACAGTTTAAGCAGCAAGTGAGAACATTAAACAATCAAGTCGAAAGCTTAAATCAACGCCTCAGCGCATTACTTCAGCAGAACAAAGGAAATTAGGTTGTCTTTACTTCGCTTGCATCAGATCACCAAAACATTTTTAACCTATGGTTTAGACGAAATCGTCCCTGCGCATAAGCAGCCTTGGTACGGTAAACTCGCTCGAGCGAGTTTGTTTTGGCTGCGCAACAAACATAAAGACAAACCAGTAGGCACACGCCTACGTCTGGCACTACAAACTTTGGGGCCGGTGTGGATCAAGTTCGGCCAGATGCTTTCGACCCGTCGAGATTTACTACCACCAGATATTGCTGAAGAACTTGCATTTTTGCAGGATCAAGTTCAACCATTTGACCCCGCGATGGCACAAAAGCTCATTGAGCAAGCGCTAGAAATCGACAATATTCATGAATACTTTGCTGAATTTGAATCAAAACCACTGGCTTCAGCCTCGATAGCGCAAGTACATGCAGCCAAGCTACAACACAAAGATGAGTTAAAAGATGTCGTGATCAAAGTTATTCGTCCCGATATCGAGAAACAAATCCATGCAGACCTCTCTTTAATGGAGCGTTTCGCTAAAATCGTTGTCAACTTACTCAGCGAAGGAAAACGCCTGCGCCCAGTGGAAGTTGTTAGGGAATACAAAAAAACCTTACTCGACGAGCTAGACTTGATGCGAGAAGGCGCGAACGCAATTCAACTCAGACGCAACTTTGAAGACTCAGATTCACTGTATATCCCTGAGGTATATAGTGATTATTCACGTAAAAACGTGCTGGTGATGGAACGCATCTACGGTATTCCGGTTTCAGACACCGAAGCCTTGTTAGCACAAGGCACCAATATGAAATTGCTGGCCGAGCGCGGCGTGGAAGTCTTTTTCACACAGGTATTCCGTGACAGTTTTTTCCACGCAGATATGCATCCTGGCAATATTTTTGTCTCTCGTGAAAATCCTCATAATCCTAAGTATATTGGTATAGATTGCGGCATAGTCGGCACCTTGAACCGTGAAGATAAACGCTATTTGGCCGAAAACTTTATCGCCTTTTTTAATCGTGATTACCGCCAAGTAGCGCAACTTCATGTGGATTCTGGTTGGGTTCCTGCAGATACCTGCGTAGAAGAGTTTGAGTTTGCCATTCGCACTGTATGCGAACCCATTTTTAACAAACCGCTTGCAGAAATCTCTTTTGGTCATGTGCTAGTAAATTTGTTTAATACGGCAAGACGGTTCAACATGGAAGTGCAACCACAGCTAGTATTATTGCAAAAAACCCTGCTGTATGTAGAAGGCCTAGGGCGCCAACTTTATCCGCAGTTAGACCTGTGGAAAACGGCCAAACCTTTTTTAGAGCATTGGGTGCAAGAACAAGTTGGCCCTCTCGCGGTGGCGAAAAAGCTATATGCGAATTTACCATTCTGGGCTGAAAAAATGCCTGAACTGCCAGATTTGATTTACCAAAATCTCAAGCGCCGCCCTCCTCCAACTGTCACACAAAAAGCAGATACTGCGACTAAGCCTCTATTATTGGGCTTAGCAGCGAGCAGTTTTGCAATTATATCGGGATTGAGCTTTATTTTTGACAAGCCTGTCGCAAGTAGCCTACTTGCGATTATTGCCATGCTAGTATTTATTGGCGCATGGCGTAAAACAGGGTGATTTTTTGCTCGCTAGGCGTATAATCATTATTCATAAGCAGTAAGTATCAATGGAGTTATTATGGGATTCGGTGGGATCAGTATTTGGCAATTACTTATTATTTTAGCCATCATTGTTTTGTTATTTGGAACTAAAAAACTACGCGGTATTGGTAGTGATTTGGGTGGTGCAGTTAAAGGCTTTAAAAAGGCGGTATCGGATGAGCAAACTGCGACCGACGCTGAGCCTGAAAAGTTAAAAAATACAACAACTGAGCAAGCACAACCGGTATCAGAGAAAGAAAAAGATAAGGTGTAATTCAGCATGGGTATGTGGGAGTTAGTGGTCGTTCTTATCGTTGGCCTAATTGTACTTGGCCCTGAACGTCTTCCCGTTGCAATCCGCACCGTAGCAAGATGGATAAAAACGGTAAAATCTGTCGCCAATTCAGTCAAGGCTGAAGTGAGTGAAGAATTACGTGTTCACGAGCTACATAATAATTTGAAAAAAGCGGAACAACAGGGAATGCAAGATTTGGCCCCCGAACTCAAGCAATCCGTTCAAGAGTTACAAGATGCGGCTGAATCAGTCAGACATTCTTATAAATCAACCGAAAATAATAAAAACAAAGACTAATCAATCTAGCAGTTAGATAGTTCAGTCAAAGGCTAGTTTTGGGTAATTTAGACGCCCAAACAGCTCCTTTTTGTTATATCTAACTGGAATTATATTCGTACGAGTCAAGTTACATGACAGAATCAGCCCAAAGTGGATTTATAGCTCACCTTGTTGAGTTAAGAAACCGCTTAATGAGAGCGTTATTGAGCGTTTTCGTTATCTTTGTTGCTTTGGTGTACTTCGCCAATGATATCTATGCCTTCGTTGCAGCACCGCTTGTAAATAGCTTGCCTAGCAACACAACCATGATCGCTACAGATGTTACAGCGCCGTTTTTTGCTCCCTTTAAATTAACGCTTTTTGTGTCACTATTTGCCTCTGTGCCTTTTATTTTGCATCAGGTGTGGGGCTTTATCGCACCCGGTTTATATAAACACGAAAAACGTATGCTTATCCCCATATTACTCTCAAGTGTATTGTTATTTTATGGCGGCATAGCATTTTGCTATTTTGTTGTAATGCCGATCATTTTGGGATTTTTTACCAGTGTGGGGCCCGAAATGATGACGCTATCGCCAGATATCAGCAGCTATCTTGGCTTTATCCTGAAACTATTTTTTGCTTTTGGCATCGCCTTTGAAATTCCCGTTGCCATTATGCTTATATGCTGGAGTGGCATGACAACCCCCGCGAGCTTAAAAGAAAAACGCCCTTATGTCGTTGTTGGCGCTTTTGTTATCGCGATGTTTTTAACACCACCAGATGTTCTATCTCAAACTCTATTGGCGCTCCCTATGCTACTCTTGTTTGAACTAGGACTCATTCTAGCCAAATTTTATAGCGCTAAACCACAACAACAGGAGTCAGAATAATGAAAAAAACCATGATACTGTTCGCACTAGGATTTTCTTCTTTATGCGCCGCAGAGCAGATAAATACGCAAGCATTACAAGCCTGTACGCTGATTGAAAATGATTTTAAGCGGCTTATGTGCTACGACAATGTGATTGCTAATAAACCAATCACGGAAACACATTCAAGCAAAGTGCCCGTAAACAAAGATAAAATAAACACAGCGCGCAATGAAAAAAAAGCAGAATTAAAAGAAGATGGCTTTGGTTTAGAGCATAAAGTTAAAGCGGCAAGCGAAGAAATCGAAGAAATTACAGCTAAACTCGTAAAAACAACCACTCAAGGCCGCGATAAAATGGTATTCACCTTGGACAATGGTCAAGTATGGAGGCAAGTTTCTTCAGAAACTTTTTTCGCCAATGAAGGAGACACATTAATTATTGAACGCGCGTCTTTTGGCTCTTTTTTAATGAAGAAAGCGGGCTCAAACCGTACAACGCGAGTTAAACGAGTTAACTGATGAACACGATGTTCGATGCTGGTGTAAACCTCACCAGCTCGCAATTTTCATCCGATTTGGCCGAGGTAATTGCTAGAGCCAAAAACGCTGGCATAGAATCTATGCTCGCCATTGGCTGCGATTTAACAAGCAGCGAACAAAGTATTTTACTCGCTGAGCAATACCAGCTTTATTGTACAGCAGGTGTCCACCCTCACGACGCAAAAGATGCACCTGACACGCTCTACGATGATCTCCTCACTCTTTTAAAAAGTAGCAACAGGGCTATTGCTGTTGGTGAATGTGGCTTGGACTTTAATCGCGACTTTTCACCAAGGCCGATACAACAAAGCGTGTGCTTAACGCAACTGCAGTTAGCAGAAGCTATTGATTATCCTGTGTATCTGCATGAAAGAGACGCGCACGATGCGCTATTTTCGTTACTGCAAGAAGTTAACGTTCATGGAGTACTACACTGTTTTACTGGTGACCATAACGCACTACGACATTACTTGGACTATGGGTTAATGATAGGCATCACAGGCTGGGTTTGCGATGAACGTAGAGGCCAAGCACTACAAGATCTAATCCAATACATCCCCCTAGACCGTTTGCTGTTGGAAACTGATGCGCCCTACCTACTACCTAGAACAATTAGCCCAAAGCCCAAGTCTCGCCGCAATGAACCTATGTATTTATCTTATGTGGCTGAGCAAATTGCACACCTAAAACAATGTCCTGTCACGGAAGTGATGAGCACGACTTCGGCTAATTTTAAACAGCTGTTTGTGAGGTAAAGCCAGTAATGCGCATTGTGTTGTCTTTACTTATATTGATATACAGCTCTGCTGTATTTTCTGCCGTCACTATTTCAGAGTCATTCAAGGTAGAACACCAAGTAAAGCTAAGTTACACACTGAGTAAATATGCATCGTTAAACGAACTGCTTGCGGCTCCTGTCGAATGGCATAGCAGCACCCAAATCCCCACAGGCCTTCGACCTGTAGCAAAGTACTTATGGCTAAAAATAGCGCTGCACAATACTAATAACTCGCTCACACCAGTATTGGTAAGTATAAACAATAATCTCATCGATGCGGTAACTGCCTATCATGTCAGGCCGAACCATCCAATATTCAGCTTAGATATGGGCGATGCCTTGCCACTGATTAAGCGACCACTAAAGTATGAATCTCTAGTTGTTCCGCTTGAGCTGCAGCCACAAACGCAAAGCCATTTATACTTACAGATCAGTGATGAGGGGGTTATCACGGCTCCTCTTGCAATTTGGGAGCCGAATGAATACCTCCAATTTAAGAGTAAATTTAATCTTATTTTTGGAATTTTAGCAGGCTTTGTACTAGCACTCGCCCTAACCAATGCCACGCTCTATTGTGTTACAAAAAAAGGTTACTTTTTATGTGCCACTTTGTTTATCGCTACAGTATGGCTTTTCAATGCACATATCTATGGCTTTGGTTATCGCTATTTTTACTCTTCATGGCAGTGGTTTCAACAGTATGGTCAAGGCATGATGATGTTATTGCTCAGCGCACTGCTGTTGCCCGCTTTGAGTTATTGCTCTGGAAAGTCACTGCTTGCGCACCCAAAGCTGACGAAAAGAAAGGCCATTCTAGCGACAATGTGCTTGTTTCTGCTCATTGCTTTTTTACCTGTTTCTCAGTCTCTCCTGCTAGCGCTTAGCATCAGCTTTATTGTCTCTGTATTGATTATCTATACGCTCGCTCGTGTTAACCACAAGAGTCGAAATATCTTAATTGCAATCGCACTCTGCCACTTTATCGTAATTAGCTACCCGTTTACGGTTGAGCTGGGGGTTCAGTCCGGCAGCTTTTTGAACCATTTGGGCTACTTTGGTATTTTTGTCGTTGAAGCCACGTTGCTGAGTTACCTGCTCATACGTCTATATATATTTCAAAGAGATGAAAAGCTGGCCAAGCAACAGCAACGGCTAGCTCATACTCAAGCTGAAGATGCCCTATTAAAAGAAAAGCTTAAACTACAAGAACAGGCCCAGTACGACTTAGAGTCCAACATTGAGGAACGCACTTTTGAGCTTCAAGTCACATTAAGGGAACTTGAGGATAAAAACCGAGAGCTCGAGCGCATGAACATGGAAGATCCACTCACAAAAGTGAAGAACCGGCGCTATTTCGACAAGCGTTTACAGATGGAAGTACGTCGTTCAAGACGAGAGCAGACAGTATTGAGCCTTGTTATTTTTGATATCGATCACTTCAAAAAAATTAACGACAAATATGGTCACTTGGCTGGTGATCAAGCAATTTGCGAATTTGCCAACTTAATAAAATCACACTTGCGGCGACCACATGATGAAGTGTTCCGCTATGGTGGTGAAGAGTTTATTTTGCTACTACCAAACACCCCGGAAGAAGGTGCTGTCGGAGTGGCTGAACGCCTGAGAGTAGCTACAGCAGATCTCAATATCAAATTTGGTGAAGATACGCTTAAGTTGACCACCAGTGCAGGCGTTTATAGTGCAGTGGTTAGCGATCCACATAACCCACAGCTTTACACTGACAATGCGGACAAAGCCTTGTATCAAGCAAAACAGCAAGGTCGTAATCGTGTTGTTACTTTCAAACCCAATCAGGAGAACTAACGTGGCTCAATCAGGACTCGATCTTTTCCCCCTAACTCGCATGCGCAGAATGCGTCGCGATGACTTTTCAAGACGTCTAATGAGCGAAAGCACGCTAACGGTTAATGACTTAATCTATCCAGTATTTGTATTGGATGGTGAATCTAAGCGTGAAGCTATCCCATCAATGCCAGGTATTGAGCGTTTATCTATTGATCTATTAGTTGAGGAAGCCAAGCAACTAGTAGAGCTAGGGGTTCCTGCCATCGCCTTATTCCCAGTAACTCCGGCGGAACAAAAATCGTTACTAGCTGAGGAAGCATACAACCCTGAAGGGATTGCACAAAGAGCGGTACGTGCTATTAAAGCAGCATGTCCTGAGCTTGGTGTGATCACCGATGTTGCATTAGACCCATTCACAGTCCACGGTCAAGACGGTATCTTAGATGAAGATGGTTATGTCATGAACGAAGAAACCGTGGAAGTATTAGTCAAACAAGCGCTTTCGCATGCAGAGGCAGGTGCCGATATCGTCGCCCCTTCTGATATGATGGATGGCCGAATTGGCGCTGTTCGTGAAGCACTTGAAGAGTGCGGTTTTATCCATACTCGTATAATGGCGTACTCTGCCAAGTATGCATCGAGTTATTATGGCCCTTTCCGCGACGCGATTGGCTCTGCAGGCAACCTAAAAGGTGCAGACAAGAAAACCTATCAAATGGATCCTGCTAATTCTGACGAAGCATTACGTGAAGTGGCTTTGGACTTACAAGAAGGTGCTGATATGGTGATGGTAAAACCAGGTATGCCATACCTTGATGTTGTCAGACGCGTTAAAGATGAGTTTGGAGTACCAACATTTGCTTACCAAGTCAGCGGTGAATACGCCATGCATAAGGCTGCGATTGATAACGGCTGGTTGGCTGAGAAGCCTGTTGTACTGGAGTCTCTACTAGCATTTAAGCGTGCTGGTGCGGATGGCATTTTGACTTACTTTGCAAAACAAGCCGCAATTTGGCTGAATGAGAAGTAAGAGCGATTAGTTTTGAGCAGGTGAAACCCTCACCTGCACTTCCTTTACACCTTATCCGACCAAACTTTCTGCTTTTAAAAGCTCATCGCGATTCATTTTCCAGCTAAAGAAGCGAATAATACGACCATCATCGAGATATACCTCAGGAAGACTTACAATGCCCAAAGAGCGTAACCTAATCGCCTGAATATGTTCCGTATGGATATAATGGGTTTTACCAAAAAAGTTATAGCTAACTCCCGCTTTATCTATATGAAGAAAACGCTTTCCGGTTAATGACAGTACCAATAATGATAGGGTAAAAAATAGTAAGGTAAGTGTAACTATTTGCAATAATGATGAGGGAATATCTAAGATAGAAAACAGCGCATTACCCAGCCAGATAAGGGACAGTGCCAGTACATAGAAAAGCCAGTTTATTTCCAGCTCTAAAGTTCTCATTGAGTATCTCCTTTATTTACCCAACCACAATCAAATTTGAGCCCACGACGCAATAACGTGACCCAATTTATTGAAGAAAAGCTAATGATAAAGTGCCAATGTTCCTAAAGCAAGAACTTTAAAATTAATAAAACATGAAATAATCGTGACGACTTTTAGACAGGGCATTAAACCTGTAAACAATTGAATTTAAAAATAAAAAAGGCCGCCAAAGGCGACCTTCTCATGCAAAATAAGTAATTAATTACTTAGCTGCTTTTTTCTCTTTCTCAGCTGCGATTACCGCGTCAGCAACGTTTGCTGGACATGGTGCATAGTGTGAGAATTCCATTGAGAACTGACCACGACCAGACGTGATAGTACGTAGGTGACCAATGTATCCGAACATTTCAGATAGTGGTACTTCACCCTTGATACGAACGCCCATTGCGCCAGCTTCTTGGTCTTTGATCATACCGCGACGACGGTTAAGGTCACCGATTACGTCACCTACGTTGTCTTCTGGCGTGAACACGTCAACTTTCATGATTGGCTCAAGAAGTTGTGCACCCGCTTTAGGGATAGACTGACGGAATGCGCCTTTAGCAGCGATTTCGAACGCGATTGCTGATGAGTCAACTGCGTGGAAACCACCGTCGAATAGCTCAACTTCAACGTCTAGTACTGGGAAGCCCGCTAGTACACCTTCGTCCATCATTGACTTGAAGCCTTTCTCAACTGCTGGCCAGAATTCCTTAGGAACGTTACCACCAACAACTGAAGACTTGAACGTAAAGCCAGAACCAACTTCGCCAGGCTTGATACGGTAGTCAATCTTACCGAACTGACCAGAACCACCAGACTGTTTCTTGTGCGTGTAGCTATCTTCAACTTCTTTAGTGATAGTTTCACGGTAAGCAACCTGAGGCTGACCAACGATTAGGTCTACACCGTATGTACGCTTAAGGATGTCTACCTTAATGTCTAGGTGAAGCTCACCCATACCTTTAAGGATAGTTTCACCTGAATCTTCATCAGTCTCAACTTGGAATGAAGGATCTTCTGCAACCATCTTACCGATCGCGATACCCATCTTCTCGTTACCACCTTTATCTTTAGGTGCAACAGCGATTGAGATTACTGGATCAGGGAAGATCATCGCTTCAAGTGTACACTCGTGCTTAGGATCACATAGCGTGTGACCTGTTTGAACGTTCTTCATACCAACAACAGCGATGATGTCACCCGCTTGTGCTTCAGTAAGTTCAGTACGCTCGTCCGCTTGCATCTCAACCATACGGCCGATACGCTCTGTTTTACCAGTTGCAGAGTTAAGGATAGTGTCACCTTTCTTCATGCGACCTGCGTAGATACGGATGAACGTAAGTGCACCGAAACGGTCGTCCATGATTTTGAACGCAAGCGCTTTAAGTGGTGCATCAGCGTCAACAGTTGCTACTTCACCAGTAGGCTCACCTGTTTCAGGATCTGTTAGTGGCTGAGGATCAACTTCTGTAGGAGCTGGTAGGTAATCTACAACAGCGTCTAGTACAAGTTGCATACCTTTGTTTTTGAACGCTGAACCACAGAAAGTTGGGAAGAACGCAAGATCACGAGTACCTTTACGGATACACGCTTTGATTTGCTCTAGTGAAGGAACTTCACCTTCCATGTAGGCTTCCATTAGGTCGTCGTCTTGCTCAACAGCAGACTCAACTAGCATCTCATGGTATTCTTCAACTTTGTCTACCATGTCAGCTGGAACGTCAGTAATTTCGTAGTTTTCAGGAAGACCTGTGTCATCCCAAACGTATGCTTTCTTCTCAAGTACGTCTACAACACCACAGAACTGGTCTTCGATACCGATTGGAAGCGTCATCACTAGTGGGTTAGCACCAAGTACTTTCTCAACCTGACCAACTACGCGGTAGAAGTCTGCACCCATACGGTCTAGTTTGTTTACGAAGATTACACGTGCAACTTCTGATTCGTTCGCATAACGCCAGTTAGTTTCTGATTGTGGCTCAACACCACCAGAACCACAGAATACACCGATACCACCGTCAAGTACTTTAAGTGAACGGTATACTTCTACTGTGAAGTCAACGTGTCCAGGAGTATCGATAACGTTTAAACGGTGGCCTTTCCACTCACAAGTTACCGCCGCTGATTGGATTGTAATACCACGCTCAGCTTCCTGCTCCATGAAGTCAGTAGTAGACTCACCGTCGTGTACTTCACCAGTTTTGTGGATTTTACCAGTAAGCTTTAGAATACGCTCAGTGGTGGTAGTTTTACCCGCATCAACGTGCGCGAAAATACCAATGTTTCTGTATTTCGATAAATCTGCCATTGTTTTACTCTATTTAAAGTAGAAAAATTATTCGGCGGGAGTATATCACCTCTTGTAGCGAACATCATCCTTGAAGTCGTCTAAAATGCAATCAATTCGCGAAAAAGTTTCTAATGCGAAACTTTGTGACCCATTTTTACCGTATCGCTTACTGCTAGGCCGCTGTATTTAAGAAAATTCCGTTGTATTTTGTCAATTTCAGGGCGGTGAGCTTGGGTTTTTGTTTAAAATATCTGCTTTCCAAACAAGTTGGCATGCTGGACTTGGAAGGCATCATCTAGCAAAGAAAAGTGCGCTATTTTACCCACTTCAATGCTACCAAGTTCATTGTCCATATTTAAATAAGTTGCGGGTACTAAGCTTGCCATATTGATGGCTTCTAGAAGTGGAATATTGGCTAATTCTGCTAAATTCTTCACTGCTTTTTCAAGTGTTAGTGTACTGCCGGCCAAACTGCCGCTGTGAGTTTTCGCCACGCCATCCTTAACCACAACTGGCATTTCACCCAATTGATATTCACCATCTTTAAGGCCACCAGCATTAATACAATCACTGATCAAGGCCACCTTATGCTGACCTTTGAGGCGGTAGATCAACTGTAAAATCGCAGGGTGTAAATGAATACCATCGGCAATCACTTCCACCAAGGCTTGGCTATCAAGTAACAACGCACCAGCACAGCCCGGCTCACGGTGATGAATGCCGCGCATGCCGTTAAACACGTGGACCCCGCCGCAGGCACCATGTGCTAGAGCGGCATTGGTTTGCGCAAAATCCGCATCACAATGACCTAACATCACCCGCACCCCATGTTTACTTAGGTACTGTGTCATCTTAACGCCATTAGCCTTTTCGGGCGCGAGTGCCACCGCTTTAAGCGCACCATCAGCCGCGCTAATCATTTCATCAATTAAGGCTTCGTCTAACGGCTTAAAGAAAGCTTCGTTATGGGCACCTTTGTGTTTTTCACTAAAAAACAAACCCTCACTGTATCCGCCCAGCACCTGAGCACCCGGCATCTTTTGCTGATAGGCAGCTCCAATAACTTTCATCGCGGCAATAGTTTGTGGCCATGTAGTCGTCACCGTGGTAGCCAAAAAGCCAGTGACGCCATGTTTGAGCAACGAGGTGCTAATGGTTTTTATACTGGAGAGTTTGCCATCAATAACATCACAGCCCTCGCGGCCATGAATATGCAAATCAATTAACCCAGGCCACATGTCGAGTTTGGGATAAGACTCGGTATTATCAGGCGCTTCCGTCGCTGGAATAATCGCGTGAAAACGCTCACCCTTTATTACCGCTACGTGCGCTTCAAGGACACTGGTAGGGGTATAGATACGACGGGGCTGAATATAACGAAGCTGCTCAAGCATGTACTTTGCTCCCAAGTAATGCCGCACCCAATGCACCACTTGCATCACCATGCTTGGCTCTAACAATATCTGGCACTGACACTGCGGAAAATACGTGAGGTTCAATGGCTTTTGGGAGCGCTTCTACAAGCTCATCGATAAGCGACATACCACCGCCAAGCACGATAACTTCTGGGTCATACGCTTTGATTAAATTTGCAAACGCCGAGCCCAACAGATCCATATAACAATTAAAAGCATGGCGTGCTTCACTTTCTCCAGCCCGCATCGCTGTGATAACTTGTTCTGAGGTAAGTGTTCGCGTAGTGAAATGTTGATACAAACCGGCAAGCCCTGGCCCTGCGACATAGCGCTCTAAACATCCTTGCAGTCCACAGCCACACGCTAAAATAGGCAGGTGATATTTTTGCTGTAACACTGCAGAAAGCGGATGGTGGCCATATTCTCCGGCGATCCCTTGGGCACTTTTATACAACGCGCCATCAATACAAAATCCGCCTCCAGCACCGGTGCCTATAATTGCCCCAAAGACCTTTTGATATTGCTTACCGGCTCCAAGACTGGCCTCTGATAACGCAAAGCAACGGCAGTCATTTTCCACCGCAATGGGCCGTTCAAGTTGTGCAACAAGATCAGCTTTAACTTCTTTGCCATTGGCGCAAGGGACATTTGCTGATAGCACGCGCTGCTGCGCATTTACTATCCCCGGCATACCAATACCAACCTGTCCTTTACAACCATATTTGTCATCGGCTTGCTGCACCAAAGTGACGATTTGCGCCAAAAACGCCTCATAACTGTGCTTTGGTGTCGCCACACGCCAAGACTCTATACGTTGCAGTTTTTCATCGAACACCGCAATTTCAATTTTGCTCCCGCCAACATCCACTCCATAAATCATACTTCACTCCCAAACGGATGAATGACTACGCCCTGCACAACTCTATTCACTTCCCCCGACGGGCAAGGGTTGTCCGGTGAAATACCGAGATTCAGCGCTTTATAGAAACTTAACTGCTGTGCAAACAACATATACAGTAACCCTTGCCACACATCTTCTAGTGGTGGCACTTTAGGACAAAGTGAATGCACCGTCATGGCTGTACCGTCACGCTGCAACTCAGCAACTAAATCCTGATCGTACAAGCTGGTATAACCATCACTTGAGATAAAACATACCACGACAGTTTTGCTATTGATAAGTGATTTTGGACCATGACGGAACCCAAGCGGTGACTCGCTCACGCTCATTACTTGGCCTGCCGATAACTCAAGCATTTTTAGCGCAGCTTCCTTTGCAAATCCCAGTAAGCATCCTGAGCCTAGATATACCAAACGCTCAAATGGTTGTTGTGCAAATGCACGGATATTTTGCTGCTCTGTCGCAGCTAACATGCTTTGTGCTGCATTGATCAACTTATCCACGGAGCCGTCATCCGCCGCAAAAAATTGTAGCGCTGCAACCATCATTGACGAATAGCTACTCGTCATTGCAAAACTTTGGTCAAGCGTAGGCTCCGGTAGCAATATACTTGTTGCATTGCTTGCCTGCTGCGCTGCTTGGTGCAATTTTCCATCACGGTTGCAGGTGATAAAAAGGTGCTGACTGTTGCTAACCAACTGTGTTACCAACTCTACGGCCGCCACACTTTCAGGACTATTACCAGAGCGAGCAAAAGATACCAATAAACACGGTTTATCCGTCGCTAGGTATTGCCTTGGTGCAGCAACTAAGTCAGTTGTGCTCACAGCCCGCACACTTTGGCGCATGTGTGCATTAAGATGAGTGGCGATAGCGTCACCGATATAAGCGGATGTACCCGCCCCCGTCAAAATAACCTGAGTATCTGGGTCATCTAGAAAAGGAGCTAACTCCACCAAAAGCCTAGGCTTTATGCTCGCGACTAATTGAGCGGTTTCTTGCCACATCTGTGGCTGCTGGGTGATCTCTTTTGCTGTCCAATAGGCATTTCGTGTTTTTAATTGCGCAATTTCGTGTCCTAGCAAAGTGTTCATGACGCTTTCTCCATGGCAAAACACGCATTTGAATAGCGAGCCACAACGCGTTGAATTTTGGCAATCACCAACGCTTTGGCGTCCCTTTCTATTTCACCACGGCGTACTTGTTGATATAGCTCTGGAAAATATTGGCTGATAAGCGGCAATGATAAAGTCTGCTGTGCTAGGTTTTCGAGCATAGTTGCTAACGCCTTTTGCACCGCATCTTGATGCCAGTAATAGCGAATACGGTCGCTAAAGCTAAATTGGCGCAAGAACCGGAGTTGCTGTGACTCGCCGTGATAAAAACGCTGCCAACTTGTTGGCTCTGCCAGCATGACCTCATCCACCACCTCAATAAACTGACTATGAACATAGGGTAGTAATTGCTTTTCAATATGGTGAAGCGCGAATAATCCTTCGCGCAGCGCAAAGGTCAATTCAGGCCCGACTTTCAAAATGGCAAAGTGGTCAGCAACCAACGACTGATAAGCGCCTGCAGTTTGATAATCTGTCGAATGTGCTTCGAAAGCGATTCGGTCAACGGTACGAATAAAGTCTTTTAATGCACTCGCTTCATTCGGTTTGTAGTCAAAAACTTGGGTGTTATCAAACTCAACCCCCGGCTGCACCACCATTGCAACCACGCGTTGCCAAGCATCCACTAATCCCTTATTTGCAAAAAGTTCACGATGGCAAGCTAGGGTTTCTTGTGCAGCAACTTGGCTGGTCGGTTGTAGACTGTCAATCTGTTCATCAGCGCCACCTGGAGGGGGAACTTCAGTACCAATCACATAAACAATATCACTACGACCAAACGTCGCAATCGCGGCTGCTTCCGCTGTTTGACACAATAAGGCAGCGCGATTAGCTACAATATCATCGCTTAACGCGTCAGGATCGTCAGCACAGGGCATGCTGGCATCTAAGTGGATCTTCTTAAAACCAGCCTTCACGTATTCAGCGACTAAGTCACACGCTTTGGCCATTGCGGCTTGGCTATTTTCACTCGTCCAACAGACAGGTCCCAAGTGATCACCGCCAAAAATCAGTAACTGCTTATCAAAACCAAGCTCGTCGGCCATCTCTTCAACTTTGACAATAAAGTCCGCAGGACGCATCCCGGTGTAACCACCAAATTGGTTAACCTGATTGGCCGTGGCCTCAATTAATAGCAGCGTATTTTCCTGCTTGGCATATCTTATCGACGCTTCTAGCACCCAAGGGTGAGCTGAGCAAATGGCATAAATACCTGAGTTTTTCCCTGATTTATTGGCTTCGATTAGGGCTTGAAAACGCCGCATATGATCACCTCTTAAGACGTTATTAAATGTACCTCAATTCCGGCGGCAACCAATTGCTGATGAATATCAGCTGGAATACCACTGTCCGTTACCAAAACGTCAATTTCTTCGCAGGCGATAATACGGTGTACACCTTTACGATCGAACTTGCTGGAGTCCGTCACCACTATGACTTGCTTTGCAGCTTTACACATCTCGCGGTTAAGCGCGGCTTCTGGTTCAAAGTGTGTTGTTACACCAACATCAACAGAAAACCCGTCGACACCAAGCACCAAGCGGTCAAAGTGATATTGCTTTAGCTGATCTTCTGCGTGGCTGCCATAAAACGACAGCGACTTTTTACGCAGTGAGCCTCCAGTCATCAACACTTCAACGCCATCGGCTGCAACGAGCGCTTGTGCCACGTTAAGACCATTGGTCATCACCACTAGCTGTTGATGTTCAGTAAGCTGCTTCGCAACCTCTTCTGTGGTGGTTCCTGAGTCCAAAATAATAGACTCATTATTGCCTATAAGGCCCGCCACCAACTTTGCAAGCTCGACTTTCACTTGGTGATGATGATCGTGCTTTTCCGTTATGGTGAGCTCTTTGGTTAACTTAGAACTCGCAACGGCACCACCATGAGAGCGAACCAACAACCCTTTATCATGTAAGGCATTGAGATCATTTCTGATCGTCACGGTTGATACACCAAATTGTTCTGCCAGCTCAGATACTTCTACTCGTTCTGTTTGACCAACGAGTTGAACGATTTCGTGGCGTCTTTCGATGGTGTTCAGCATGACACCTCCTTTCGTTTTGGTTAAATTTAGTCTACACAGCTTTCATTTGCTTTCAATTTATTTTTTTAACTTTAAACAAAAACAATTACAACCATATGTTTTATAATGATTTAAAGTTAAATCGCAAACGAATTGAAATACAAACGAAAGAATATGAAAGATATTTCTCTTGCGTTCAAAATGAAACTGCCGTAATAATAACCAAAAAATAACATTTCGTTTTAACAACAAGAGTGAACAACTAAGAGGTTATTATGGGTGATCTAAACCGCCGGCGATTTCTTCAATCAATGGCTGCTATTGCAGCAACAAGCGCAGTGGTTGGCTGCGCAAGTAACAATAATAAGACGCCGCTTACACCAAAGCCACAAGGAAATTCAGTTCAAGGTTTAGTCGTACCGAAACTGGATGTCGTGCGAGTGGGCTTTATTGGTGTGGGTCAACGTGGTGTTGGCGCGGTAAAACATTTTTGCCATCTTGACGGTGTCGAGATCAAGGCCATCTGCGATACGCACCAAGAAGTCGTCGATAGAGCCGTTAAAATTGTTGTCGACAAGGGCTTACCCAAGCCAGCGACTTACGGCAAGAGCGATATGGACTATCGCCGCATGTTGGCGCGCGATGACATTGATATTGTGATCATCTCTACGCCTTGGAAATGGCATACGCCTATGGCGGTAGACACAATGGAAAGTGGCAAACACGCTTTGGTTGAAGTGCCAGCTGCAGTGACCATAGAAGAAGCGTGGCAATTGGTAAATACCGCAGAGCGCACGCAAAAGAACTGCATGATGTTGGAAAACGTTTGCTATGGCCGCGACGAGCTGATGGTATTAAACATGGTTCGCCAAGGGCTATTCGGTGAGTTACTGCACGGTGAAGCAGCTTATATCCATGAACTTCGTTGGCAAATGAAAGAAATTGAGCATAAAACTGGCTCATGGCGCACACATTGGCATACCAAACGCAACGGTAACCTCTATCCTACTCATGGTTTAGGCCCAGTTTCTCAATATATGAATATCAACCGTGGCGATCGCTTCGACTATATCTCGTCCATGAGCTCACCAGCACTTGGTCGTGCAGCCTATGCCAAACGTGAATTTCCAGCAAATCATGAACGAAACCAACTGAACTATATTGCTGGAGATATGAACACCAGCATCATTAAAACCATCAAAGGTCGTTCGATTATGGTACAGCACGATACCACTACCCCACGCCCTTACTCCCGCCATAATTTAATTCAAGGTACTAACGGCGTATTTGCAGGATTCCCCAACCGCATCGCGCTTGAAAACGGCGGGAGTAAGAGCTTTCACGAGTGGGATTACGACATGAATGATTGGTACGGTAAATATGACCATCCACTTTGGCAAAAAATGGGGGCTGAAGCAGAGCGCAACGGCGGCCATGGTGGCATGGATTTCTTAATGTTCTGGCGCATTATTTACTGCCTTCGTAATGGCGAGCCGCTAGATCAGGATGTTTACGACGCAGCTGCTTGGTCAGCGGTCTTCCCTCTTTCAATGGACTCAGTTGCAGACAGAAGTAATAGCAAGGACTTCCCGGATTTCACCAGGGGCACATGGCGCACTGCAGCACCACTAGGCATTGTCACATAACTAACCAGAGGTTAAATACGCTATCTATAGCAAGTACTAACAATGCCTGAATAAGCGCTCGTATAGCGGGCGCAATAATAACAACACTCAACAGGACAACAAGATGAAACACACTCTAAAACTGTGTGCTGTGGGATTGGCCGTGAGCTGTGCCCTGTCCCAATACGCGCACGCACAGGAAACAGAACAGAACAGCGGATCCGACGAGCAAGATAAAGCCAAGCAACAAGTCGAGAAAATTGAAGTACGTGGCGTACGTTCGAGTATCAAAGAGTCACTCTTTCTCAAGAAAAACGCCGTCGGCGTAATGGATGCCATCGTTGCCGAAGACATTGGTAAGTTCCCAGATCAAAACCTTGCTGAAGCGCTACAACGAATGACGGGTATCGCCATTACCCGTAACGCCGGTGAAGGACAAAACGTCACGGTGCGGGGTCTTGGCGGGGACTTTAACGTTACCACCATCAATGGTCGTAGAATGGCATCTGAACACACTAGCCGTGACTTTAACTTCGATTTAATTGCGCCTGAGATGGTTCAAGCATTAGAAGTGTACAAGTCACCGCAAGCACAAACGCAAGAGGGGGGGATTGGTTCAGTCATCAATATAAAAACCCGCCGACCGTTAGATATGGATGGCTTTACCCTCGCCGGAAGTGCCAAAGCCATTTACGAAGAACGTACCGGCGATACCAACCCTCAAGCCTCCTTTCTAATTAGTGACACCTTTTTTGACAATACCTTTGGCGCGCTATTCACCGCCGTTTATTCCGAGCGAACACAACGCGAAGACTCCTACGAGGGACAAGGGTTTTACGATCCTGAAGAAAATACCGACGTGCGAGTCCCGGTTGATAGTAACCGAAATGGTGAGCTAGATGAGGGCGAGAAAGTACACCCCTCAATGATCCCAGGATATGTACGCTACTCGAACTGGCAAGACGAACGTGAACGCATTGGTGCAAGCCTCGCCTTACAATGGCGTCCAACGAATGATATTGATGTCACCTTTGATAGCTTATACTCAAGCTACAAAACCGACGGTGAAAAATATCAAATCTCTTTCGTCACTTATGATGAACCTTGGACGCCGGGGATCCCAGCAGTAGGTGAGTTAAAATTCAATGAAGATGGCAACGTCAACTACATTGAGTTAGTCGATGGTGCGATGGCTGAGCTACTAAACGTCTCTGAGCCTCGCAATACCGACACTTGGCAGGCCGGTCTTAACTTCAAGTGGTATGCTACCAGCGATCTAACGCTTGAATTTGACGTGTCTAAGTCCCGTGCTGAGCGGATCAATGATGGCGACAACCGCTACATCGTGGCGCGAGGCTTTGTTGATACTATCACCATAGATCAAACAGGCGACAATCTCCTGCCAGATGTGACCATGTCACCAGCACTTAATGCCGATCAACCCTTTGGTGCTCACTACAGCTACAACTATGGCACGGAAGTGATCAGTGATGTTGAAGAGTTAAGGCTCGAAGGGACATTTATTCCGGAATGGGAATTTGTCAAAGACATCAAGTTTGGCTTTCATTACGGTAAGCAAACTAAAGCCAGAGACGTGAGCAAATCAAATAACCCATCGATGTTCAGCAATGGTGGGGCTTATTTTAAAAACTCAGATTACGACAGCTTTGATAACTCAAGCGTAGAAAAGCTCGGTGGCCTTAATTTATTTAGACTACCCGCAGATGTACTTGTACCCGCCAACTTTGATAACTTCCTAGATGGTGAGCCGGGCATGCACCCTGCACCGTGGGCCAGCTTCGACTACGACAAACTCTATGCTTTTTATCAATCCATTAATGCCCAAGCCGCAGATGAAAAAATTAGAGCTTCCAAGAGTCCTAAAGATTCCTACGAACTTTCTGAGTCAACGTTTGCACTTTATTTAGAGACCAATCTAGTCGGCGAGCTGTCGGAAATGCCTTACAACTTAAACCTAGGCGTAAGAGCAATCAAAACCGAGATCACCTCTGATGGCTACGTTTTTGATTACCCAAGTCTGGTATACAACGTAGAAGAAGACGAAGATGGCGACATTATCTATCGCATAGAAGGGGATATTGCCGATTATTACTCCGATTCTTACGTAGAAGATGACTACACTGATGTACTACCTAGCATGAACTTTAAGTTAGAAATAACAGACTCACTGTTATTTAGAACCAGCGCGGCTAAAGTTATCACCAGACCTAGCATCGATTTTCTAACCCCATATAGCTCAATTAATTTCAGTAAGTTTGAGCTTAATCTTGCCAACCCTGGGATCAAGCCACTTAGAGCAGACCAACTTGATTTGGGACTAGAGTGGTACTTCTCTGATTATGGTGCACTCACCTTTGCAACCTATTACAAAGACATTAAATCGGTTATCGCTCAGGGGCGTGTCGGTACGATAAAAGTGGGTAAATTCATAAAAGACGGCGTTGAAGTTGACGGTCCGGAATTTACTCAAGTATCTCCTCGTTCAGAAGCGGGAGCTGAGATCAAAGGTTTCGAAATTGCTTATCAACAGTCGTTTGAGGAATTGCTACCAGCACCATTTGATGGCCTAGGTATGCAAATCAACTATACATTTACGGATAGTAAATACGACGACCCCGAAAAAGACGAGCTACCATTCGCTGGAATGTCTGAGCATTCTTACAATGCGGTTATCTATTATGAAAAGGATGACTACCAAGCGCGTATCGCTTACAACTGGCGAGATGATTACCTGAAGTATCCAGATGCGTGGGGCGGCCCAGAATGGGCAGCGGATTATGGTCAGTTTGATTTCAGTGCCAGCTATAATCTTACGGCAAAGACACGGATTGACCTAAACGTGACCAACCTCACCAATGAGCGTCAATGGTCATACATTAAAACCCAAGAGCAAGTGAGCCACTTGAGCCGTTACGGCCGCAGTATCAGTTTAGGCATTAACACTTCTTTCTAATCAACATGGGGCAACGCGCCCCATTCAAGGAACTTAAGATGAAGAATACAATAATGACACCGATACTGCTGTGTGCCTCGCTATTTGCCTCAGCACAAGAGGCTTATGTCAGCAGTTACGGTAATGCTTGGGTCAACAACGATATTGACGCCAGCAGGCAATATATAACTCAAGCCGGAATTGCCCCATGGCAAGATAAGCAGCTTAGATTTAATCACTATTTTTATGCCAATAACGTTGGCACCTATACCCTCTATTTACACCTTGAGAAACCAAGTGCACCCAGCACATTACTGGTAACTCATAACAACAAACAAGTGACGCTTAACCTCGATAGACAAAGCCCGAATAAGCTTAAAGTCGGTGACTTTGCCGTGACGCAAGTTGGCTATCAAACTGTCCAAATAGCCGGTGACACATTAGCCAATGGGCAAAACAGTACCTTCCCCGCCATTACCGGGCTTAGTCTCGATGGCGAGGCCATGACCCCCGCGCCTAACTATGTTAAAGAAGACTTTTACTGGGGTCGTCGCGGCCCTTCAGTACACCTTTCCTATACCGTACCTGACAAAAAGGACTATAACTGGTTTTACAACGAAGTAACGGTGCCATCTGGCTATGATCCACAAGGTTCGTATTTTATGGCGAATGGTTTTGGCGAAGGGTACTTTGGTATTCAGGTAAACTCACCCACCGAGCGCCGCGTGCTGTTTTCGGTTTGGAGCCCATACCAAACGGATGATCCAAGCACGATTCCTGACAACCTTAAAATTAAATTACTCGCTAAAGGCGAAGGCGTTTACGTCGGTGAATTTGGCAATGAAGGTTCTGGAGGACAAAGCTATTTACGTTATAACTGGCAACCGGATACGACATATCGCTTTTTAGTCAATATCGAGCCCAGTACAACGAATGCGGGCCATACTGAATATCGCGGCTATTTTTATGCGCCGGAAACCGGTCAATGGAAGTTGATCGCAGCCTTTAGCCGCCCTGAAACCAACACCTATGTTGCAAGACCGCATAGCTTTTTGGAAAACTTTTTACCCGAAGCTGGACAGTTTGAGCGTAAGGCATTTTATAATCGCCAGTTTTTGCGTGACACCCAAGGTAACTGGGTTGAGTTAAATCAGGCTAAATTCACTTATGACGCCACCGCCAGAAAAGGGTCGCGCTTGGATTATCAAGGTGGTGAGGAGCAAAACCGTTTTTACTTACGTAACACCGGTTTCTTCACGGGACCTACACCTTATCTCAGCGAATTCACTCGCCCTAGCAGCAATGATGCGCCGGTGATCCCATGGCAGTCACTACAGGCACACCCTTAATTTAAATGATAGCTTCGCTCTGGTCGGCCAATGCTACCGTAGCTTTGGTCGGCTTTTACTTCTTCTATACTAACCAAAAACTCTAAATAGCGCCGAGCGGTTGAGCGACTCACCCCCACCAATTCTCCCATTTGGGTTGCTGTAAACACCTGCTTGGGCTGGCTTTGAAATGCCGTACGAATTTTTTCCAAAGTAAGTGGGTCAACGCCTTTAGGTAGTCTAGCCGTACTTTGTACGTTCGCCTGTTCACTACCAAATAAGGTGTCGACCATAGATTGCGTCACTTCATTGGCACCATCTAAACACTGCTGACGTGCTTCAAAGCGGGCGAGTGCGAGGTCGAGCCGTTCCAAGATCAGCGGTTTAACTAAAAAATCGCAGACTCCCAGACGGATCGCTTTTTCTAGCGTCGCCACTTCTTTTGCTGCGGTGATCAGCATCACTTCGCTTTTACAGCCTTGCTCGCGTAGCATCTTTAAAAACTCAAGACCGTTACCATCGGGTAGATAAATATCCAATAAAATTAAGTCGGCTTGTATCGCACTCAACAGTACCGTCGCGGTAGAAACATTGTCGCTACTGGCCACCACTCGATATTGCCCTTGCCTTGCGCTACTTGGTGTTGCCGGTGTCACTAGGTATTGCGCTAATAATTGTGCCACAGCTACTTCATCTTCGATGATCACCACAGAATAAGTCATTGTTATTGCTCTTTTACTTGCTTGGGAATAAAGACCGTGATCCTTGCACCAAGTAATTCAGACTCCCCAACCTCTAAGGTTCCGTGGCAGGAATCAAGATTTGTTTTTACGAGATATAAGCCAACACCATGTTGGTCGCCGGACTTAGTACTAAACTGCGGCGTAAACGCCTCTTCGACGTTACCAATCAGTCCAGTGCCGCTATCTTCAACATCAAAGATAATATCCTGAACCGTTTCATCCACTGTTACGACCACTTTGGCAGGCCGTAACTGTGCCGTCGTTCTCGCCGCTTCGATGGCATTATCGATGAGATTACCTAATATTGAAACTATTCGTTCCAACATCTCTTTTTGATGGATAGCACACAGCGCGCTGTCGGAACTCACCTCGAGTGCCACATTATGCTCTCGTGCTTTATGGTATTTACCGAGTAATAAGCCCGCGATCACTGGCTCTTGTATATAGGTAAGGAGGTTTTCAATTTGCGCTTGTGAGCCTTGGCTTTCTTGGCCTATCAGCTCAATCGCTTTGTCATATTGCGCCATTTGGATAAGCGCGCCAATGGTATTTAACTTGTTTGAATAGTCATGTGTTTGCACTCTCAATAGCTCTGCAAAAGCCTGTACTTTAGTGAGCTGCTTAGACACGTACTCTAGTTCATCGGAGGGCCGCATACTCAATAAAATACCTTCGTGTTGACCTTGCACTTGCAGCGCAAACCGCGACAACACCAAACGCTTGTCAGCAACAAATAGCTCAAAACCAACCAAAGGGCGATTGGGGTTATGCAACAAGAAATCGCTATGTTCTGGTAACAGATCGCTCAGGTGCAAACCTTGCTTACTCAAGCCGCGAGGCTTTTCGAGAATTTCGCACGCTCGTTGATTCAAACGGCGCACGCTGCCATCGGGGTCGAGCGCGATAATCCCCGTACGTACGGTATTCAGTATGGCCTCTTGCTCAGCAAATAAGCGCCCGATTTCATCTGGTTGCAGGCCAAAAATGGCTTGGCGGACACGTCGACCAATCCAAATCGCGGCAATGACACTGAGCAGTAACACCGCTGCAGCTCCAACAAAAACGGCAATGCTGCGCTGCAGCACCAACGACTCAACGGATTGCACTAAAAAGCCTACCGAGACTAAACCAATCACCTCACCAGCGGGAGAGTACACCGGCACTTTGCCGCGAATAGACTCACCTAAACTGCCCTGTGCCGTTGAGATATAACTCTCTCCAGACAATGCGGCTTGGCTATCCCCTCCGACCATGGTGCGACCAATTTTTTGCTCATCGGGGTGGGCAATACGTCGCGTTTCGGTGTCACCAATGACGATAAAATCTGCGCCAGTTGCCTGGCGCAGCAACTCAACATTAGTATTGAGGCGTTGGATCTGTGAGCTATCCCTATCTGTTATGAGTGCCGTCATAACATCTTCACGAACCGCCACCGCCTTAGCCAAAGCCAAGGCTTTTTCTCCCACTTCCTGGTGTAAGCTTTGCGTAATAACCTGATACACCAACGCGGTAAATAAGCATGCTTGGATCACACACAAGCCCACAACCCAAGTGATCAGTCGCGTTTCTAAGCGTTTTGGTCTGCGTGCTAATTTTTGTGATTGCGACACACGTATTTCCTCACTGCTGGGTTACTGCGCAACTTTTCGTTGCTGGAAGTACTCTTTTAATGGGATCAACAACACTAACATGGCAAGCGCAAATATGCCTAAAGTTAGTGGCCGCTCCCAAATAAAGCTAATAGAGCCATCCGAAATCATCATGGCGCGGCGGTAATTGCGTTCGATCATATCGCCAAGAATAAACCCAAGGAGCAAAGGTGCCATCGGGAAACTCAATAATCTCAGCACCACCGCCACCAAGGCAAAACCCACCATCATAAACAAATCAAAGGTATTAAATGACACCAGATACACGCCAATCAAGCTAAAGAATAAAATCATCACCGTGAGAACTGAGCGTGGCAAAGTCAAAGCCTTTGCAAAATAAGGGATCAGTGGCAAATTTAAAATCAGCAGCACAATGTTGCCAAAATACATGCTTACAATTACCGACCAAAATACCGTAGGATTGTCCTGCATTAACGTAGGGCCCGGCTGAATACCATAAGCAATCAGCGCCCCTAACATAATCGCAGTGGTGCCAGACCCCGGGATCCCAAGCGTTAACAATGGCACAAACGACCCAGTACAAGCGGCATTGTTTGCCGACTCAGGTGCCGCTAAGCCACGGATTTCACCACGCCCAAAACGCTCACGAATGGCTTTGGGTGCCAAATTTCGCTCTGTCGCATAAGCCATAAAACTTGCTATCGTTGCGCCAGCCCCCGGCAATACGCCAATGATAAATCCTAAAATTGAAGAGCGCCCCACAACTGGCGCCATTTCTTTCACTTCAGCGCCAGATAGTTTTGTTGAGCCAATAACAGGGGTGTCATCATCATTCGAACCTTGATTAGCTTTTTCTGGACGGATCACGTTGATCAGCGCCTCAGACAATGCAAAGGTTGCCATTGCGACCAACAAAAAGCTTACGCCGTCTAGCAAGTCCGCCTGACCAAAGGTAAAACGCTCAGTACCAGATGAAGGGTCTATTCCCACCGTCGACAGCATCAAGCCAAATACAGTCATCATCATGGCTTTTAAAAATTGCCCTTTTGCAGAAAAAGCAGCAATCGCAGTCAAGCCCAAAAACATCAACATCACATAGTCTGGAGACTGAAAGCTTAAGCTCACTTTTGCAAGTAGTGGTGCGGCTATCATAAGCATCAACGCACCAATCGTTCCGCCAGTAAATGAAGCATAAGCGGCAATAGCCAAAGCCTTGCCTGCATGTCCTTGTTTTGCCATTGGATAGCCGTCAAATGACGATGCCACAGTACCAGCTACACCGGGAGCGTTAATCAAAATAGAGGAAGTCGAGCCACCAAAAATTGCGCCGTAATATACGCCCGCCATTAAGATCATACCGGAGTCGGCACCGATGTTGTAAGTGATAGGGATCATCAACGCAATCGCCGTGATTGGCCCTAAGCCGGGCAACATACCGATAAAAGTACCGACAAAGCAGCCAACTATTACGTACAGTAAATTTTGCCACATAAAGGCCGTGGACAGGCCAACTAAAATACCGTCTAACATGGCTTAACTCCAAAAATCCCCAGGAACCAGATAGATCCCAAGTAGCTGCGTCATAATGGCCCAAAATACGATAACCACAGGTACCGACGCCAATAACAAAATTTGCTTACGTCGCTCACCCATAATTAAAAAGCCACAGCCTAAAAACAAAATGGTCGAGACAATAAACCCGAGTTCGTCAAGCACACTGCTGTAGATAAGCATCAATACAATCAGTGCTGCACATTGGGCGATGGTTGCCTTGGAGATAGTCTCCGTTCCTTCACGTTTATCAAGCGCAGGGACGCCTCTAAACAGTGTTGCGGCAATCGACAAAAGACAAACAATAATGCCAATCAGCGCGTATACCTTAGGCAAAGTTGCTGAGTTTACCGCCTCGTATTCTTCAAAAGGCATAATCGGGATTTGCCAAGCAGATACCGCATAGAGTGAAAACAGAATTAAAAACAGCACTGGGCCTAACAATTCTCGGTTTAACATAGTGAATTACCCACTTTTAGGTGGTGCAGTAACCTCACTGCAGCCACCTATTTAATTTAATCAGCGTCTAACGAAACCCAATTCTTCCATCACCACTTTCAGCTGCGCTTCTTGTGCCTCTAGCGCCTCAATAAACTCGTGCTGTGGCTTAAATAGATTCAACCAACCGTTGCGAGCACGCACCGCTTCCCACTCTTTGCTTTGCACCAGCTTTTGTAATCTCACGGTATATTCGTCGAGTTTTGCTTGAGGGAGATCCGGAGCCGCAAAAAAACCACGCCAGTTAACAAATTCCATGTCATAGCCTAGAGACTTCAGGGTTGGGATCTCTGGATAGTCCGCGATAGGCTCTGGCGCGGTAACAGCAAGAATGCGCGCCTGACCACTTTTTGCCATGTCGAGCGCTTCACTTAATCCGGTCGAGAGCATCTTCACCTCGCCAGATAATAAACCCGCCTTGGCTTTGCCACCGGCATCGTAAGGAATGTAACGCAGCTTACGACCGTCAACGCCTGCCGCTTTTACTGCTTGTGCTGCAACGAGATGATCCATACTGCCGCGAGCAGAACCTCCCGCGACGGTCACAGAGCCCGGGTTTACTTCTAGACGAGCAATCACCTCCTTCCAGCTCTTAAAAGGCGAATCATCACGCACCACGAATGCACCATAATCGGCAATTACGCTGGCAACAGGCGTTAAATCACGATAACTATAGGGGATCTTACCCGACAACGCGCGCAGCACGATTGGCGTTGAATTAACCATCAACATATCGCCTTTTTTATTGCCCGATTCAATCAAGTAAGCAATAGCACGGCCGCCACCACCGCCTGACATATTCTGAAACGACGCATTGGACTCAAGCCCTGATTTCACTAACGCCTCGCCCACAGCTCGAGCCGTGGTATCCCAGCCACCACCTGGACCACCGGGAATTAAAAAGTGGGTATCCGCTAATACCTGAGTAGACATCATTGCCACGCCAGCTATTGCTAATTTGAGATGCTTTAATGCAAACTTCATAACCTGCTCCCGTTAAAATAGATACTGCAAGCGTGCAGCAAAACCAAATCCTGAATCTTCGTCACCAACCAACGCGGTACTTCCTGCTCCTGAAACATCCGCATAGACAAGGTTAGCCATGAACTTTAAGCTGCTGGAATGGTAATAGGTACCGCCCAGTGTGTAGGCGTCGACTTGCGTGCCTTGGTTGGCGTTTTCAGCATCCATACTGGAAATACGCGCAACCAACTCCCACGCATTTTTTACCCCTTTAGGCTGCTTAAATACCGCAGAGCCAGCGGAATATTGTTTGTGTTCACCGGTCAAGAAATAGCTCAAGGACAAGTGATAACCCGAAATATCTCCCCCATCTAAAGCAGAAGTAGGGTCGAGGGTATCTAAGTTGCGTGTGGCATATTCGGCCTCAAGCATAAAGGCGTTGTGTTGATAAGCGAGCTCTAACCCGGCTTGTGACATGCTATCAAGGGCCACTACATCACCGCCTGCAGCATAATCCACGAGGCGCACTTTGGCTTCACGTACTTCACCGCGAGCAAGGCGATTACCCAGCGTTGCACCGCCCATATCACGGTACGAACCCCAACCACCTAAATGCAGAGTTTTACCAGGAGTGTGTTGCGACCAAGTCAAACGCCCCGAATAGGCAAGTGCCAGACGGTCATCTTGGTCACGCCCAGATGCACCAAAAGCGTCGTTTTTATATACCCCTAACGCATAGCGAAAACCGGAATCTTTAAAATATTGATAAGCTGATGCGCCCCAACGAAAGTAAGGAGAAAACGTATCAGCGATAGAGCTGCGCTCTATGGTATTGATGTGTTTGCTGCTGGTGAGCGCATTTAGGGTGATATCTTCTCTTAATTTACCAAACTGAAAGCGCGGGCCGTTGTTCCAGCCGGTATAACGCACTCTTACAGTGACTATCTCGGCATCGCCTTCAGCAAAATCGAGTAGCAACTTATGCTCCCAATCGCCTTGCTCACTCTCTACATAGGTGCGGATCCGACGCGGGAAAAAGTCGCTGGCGGCATTACCCTCATTATCGGCGCTGTATGCACCACTAAAATGGTTAAAATCGAGTTGTACACGCCCGCCAAACTCAAGGTTCAGTGATTTATTGGACTGTAATTCCTTTAATTGCGCTTCTAGCTTTGCAACCTTGCTGGCTAGTGCTTCATCTTGTTGTGCCAAAACGGGGCAAGCAGTTACTGCAATTAATGACATTGCTGCAACTGGCTTCATTATTGTTATTCTCATTGCTCTGTACTCATTTGTCTTAAACGTATTGTGACTAGCGACTACAACCTGCTATCAAGTACGAGCTTATTGTTAACCCTCAATTAACCATAGATTACGGAAATAAGTTGATTAAGTTGAGTAAAACGCGTTTTGTGCATAAAAATCATGAGCAATATGCACAAAACCAAAAGTGGTGAGGAAATAAATAACGAGTGAAGCGAAAGTATGACCGCTGCGTTAATCAAAATATCTAAGATGTGGATGATGAATTAACCTAGCTTTTCTCTGAGGCTCTGGAAACGGTGAGCCTACAAAGCTCAATATAGAATAATACTTTGCCCCCTAGAATAAGCAGAAATAAGACACACAACACACCAAAAACCATCACATTAATAAAACAATACACTCAATAAATTTAAATTTGGTGTAATTCCAACCACTTAGATCTAAATAAGAATTATTTTCAAAAAGAACATTGACAGCCCCTCAAATCTAATTGATAATCACTATCAACAAGACGAGAGTGACGGCTCAACTTGTTATCACAATAGTTTCTTGACCCGAAACAAGGCTGGTATCCACAACTACCAAGGACGTTAGCAGGCACTTGCATTGCTCCTCGTATTTAGACGCTAACTCCACTTTTTACTTGCTACATTGCTCATATCGGTGACGGTAGATATGAAATCAAAAAGCCCTGCTCAGGGCTTTTTTTATGCCCAAAATTTATTTTTACTTCGGTATTTCCTAGAAAAACAGCCGCATTAATATTAATGAGAATTATTTTCAAAAAAGTATTGACTCATTGTTAGATCTAACTGATAATCAATATCAACAAGACGGCAACGTGTTGTTTCGCCAACTCAGTTAGTAAGGTTGATAGTTGTAAAGCCCTGTCTACCTGATGTACTCGCTATCTTGAGATTGGCATTAGTACTCTAGTTTGTTTCTCGACCCTGAAACACGGCTGGCCAACGTTAATGGCTTGAATGAGCTTAATTCAGTCGCCCCTAAACCTGACTAAGTTTATTCTCACAATTTACTTGCTACATTGCTCATATCGGTGACGGTAGATATGAACGTAAAAAGCCCTGCTCAGGGCTTTTTTTATGCCCAAAATTTATATCTATTTTCAGCACTTACCGAAAAACAGTCGCACAAATATTAATGAGAATTATTTCCAAAAAGGTATTGACCTAACGGCTAATCTAATTGATAATCAATATCAACAAGAGGACATACTCTTGCTGATTCGACCCTGAATCGTGTTGTCGGTGATGTGCTACAACGCCCCTTGATGTGTATCACTGGCAACCACTTTTTACTTGCTACATTGCTCATATCGGTGACGGTAGATATGAATCAAAAAGCCCTGCTCAGGGCTTTTTTTATGCCTACATTTTCTATCAGCGTTTGTTCAGCTGTAATGTCGTGTAATCGTTTTCTTTTACTAGAATCCGTATCATTCTATTTTTCCAAAAATAACAATAATATGAACGCTCGACGCTACCGTTATAACATGTTGTTAAGCCTGCTGCTGCTGGTAGGGTTTATTTTCACCAGCTGGATAAGTATCGAGCATGCTAAACAGTCGTTGTATAAAGGGGTAAGCGATGATGCTCTGCCACTCACCAGCCATCTGATTGATTTAGACATACAAAAGCGGCTTCAAGCTCCAATCATTGTTTCTCAGCAAATGGCAAATAACGTCTTTATTAAACGTTGGCTAACGTCTTCACAGCAAGACCCTGCGCTTATTTTCACCTACTTAGAAGATACTCGAGCATTACATCACGCAAAAACGAGCTTTTTAGTGGACGACAAGAGCCTCACTTATTACCACTTTGATGGTAACACCCAGCAGTTAGACATTCGCGCCAAACAAAACGATTGGTACCGTGAAAGCCTGCATAGCGATGCTGACTATGCGCTCAATGTTGATATAGACCCAAGAGATAACAACGAAGCTATTGTTTACGTCAATCATAAAATAAAACAAAACAACGATGTGATTGGCGTTGTTGGGGTTGGTATCTTATTGGCTGATTTACACCATTTAATCGAACAATACGAAGCCAGCTATGCACGCAAACTGTACTTTATTGACCACAAAGGCAGGCTATTATTTTTTAACGATCAGACCCTATCTGGCACCAGTATTCATGATCGTTTTCCAACCCAAGCAACGGCGCTGCTCAATCAATCCGAATATCAATTTCGGTTGGAAACCGACGACCATGCCGAGTTTGTCCATTCGCGCTATTTGGACTCTATAGGCTGGTATTTAATTGTTGAGCAAACAATAGATAAATCCAGTGGAATAAACGACATACTCACAACCAATTTATGGGTAGGGAGCCTAGTCACCTTATTAATATTGGCCGTGGCGCAGTTGACGTTTAATCACTATCAAAAACGCTTAGAAAAAATGGCGAAGTACGACAAACTCACCGATACCTTTAATCGCCAAGCCTTTGAGCCACAGCTTCAGCACCATTTAGCGAAAGCGCGTACCCAATCAACCCCAGTAGTGATGTTGATGATGGACATTGACCACTTTAAACAAGTGAACGATCAACATGGCCATGTGGTAGGCGACAGAGTGCTGCAATGCTTCTCCAACGTATGTAAACGCCAGATAGAAAACAACGGTTTGCTGTGCCGCTGGGGGGGTGAAGAATTTATGGTATTGCTACCCAAAGCGACGTTAGAGCAAGGAATTGCGATTGCTGAGAAGATCCATGTTGCACTAGAGCAAGCGGAATGTGAGGTCAAAGTGACAGTCAGTATTGGCGTTGCACAATACCATATTGATGAATCAGAAGATGGTTTTATAAAGCGCGCCGATGCCGCGCTCTATCGTGCCAAACAAGGCCGGAATCAAACCAAATTCGCCGCTTAGCGGCGATTCTTACGCGCTCTTGCGCGGCGCTGACGTTTTTCGTCTTCACGCGCGGCCTTTTTAGCCTCAGCTTGTGCTCGTAACTCAGCAACCATTTCTTCTTCCGACTCTCGCATTTCCGGCGTTTCCATCGTGATCTGCCCGATAACAGCATCGCGCAGTTCGTTGATTAAAATCTCCGACATCTTATGCGTATCAACCTGATTGCCACCCTTTACACAACCACGCTTGCGGCCAGCCATCTCGATAAATGTCCAATCACAGTCCGGTAATTCGTCGAGCTTGTAACGTGCTTTTAAAAGCTCTGGATATGCACCTAGCAGATATTCAGCGGTGTAGCTCGCCACTTCTTCATAATTGATAGCCGTATCGCGAATAGCACCCGTTGCCGCCAAACGATAGCCCGAGTTTTCATTCTCAACCTTTGGCCACAACATACCCGGCGTATCGTAAAGCATAATGCCGTCTTCAAGCTTAATACGCTGTTGCGCTTTAGTTACCGCTGGTTCATTACCTGTTTTTGCAACAATTCTGCCGGCAAGTGTATTGATAAGCGTCGATTTACCCACATTTGGAATACCCATGATCATGGCTTTTAGCTGCTTATCTTGACCCACTTTATGAGGTGCAAGCTTTTTGCAAAGCGCATTAATACGCTGTACTTCATTCGCCTTATCATGACCAAACGCCAGCGCTTTTACACCGCTCTCACGTTCAAAATACTCCATCCACTGCTTGGTCAGTTCAGGATCGGCAAGGTCCGCTTTATTCATGATTTTGATAACAGGCTTGTCACCACGTAACTGCCCTACCATCGGGTTTTCGCTACTGTATGGAATACGAGCATCCAGCACTTCAATAATGACATCCATCTGCGGCATGATCTCTTTGATCTCATTGCGCGCTTTATTCATATGCCCTGGGAACCACTGTATTGCCATTATAACCACCTGTATTAATTAACTTTAAAAGCTCATATGTTGAATACCTTGCCAAACTCACACACGCCATAACGTCGTTCGTACGAAGCAAGAGATAGGTTAAGGATACAACATAGGGTACTAAACGCTTTTAATACAGCAGCAGTACCTCATCACTAAGTTGGCTATTCTACTATAAATTGACAGGATTGGGTTAATGGCTATGAATTCTATTTAATTCACGTATCACTCTCAAAATACTTGCCTATGTATCGCTGCTATGAGTAAAGTCAGCCCGTCCTCCTGACAGGTTTTGGCGCCCATCAATCACACCCAGAAAGCATAACTTCTCGGCGGGTGAACCGGCTCCCACAAAACCTTTTGCACTGCGAATTAGGAGGCTATGCTGATAGTTTTTGTAACCCTTGCAAACAGCTTCATTGCTGATGGCTTTGTGAACAGCTAACAGGCGACTTATTCCCCCTCCATCACACCCAAAAAGCATAACTTCTCGGCGGGTGAGCCGCTTCCCACGAAACTATTTGCACTGCGAATTGGGAGGCTATACTGATAGTTTTTGTAACCCTTGCAAACAGCTTATTCCATCTTCCATCACACTTTTCATGGGTGGCAACTGTCTACCCGAGAATATTGAAAAAGTGAACTTCATCAAACATCTACACTTACTTGCAGATATGGGAGATATGGAAATCACTGATATGACCAGCTTGGTTTCTAAAGCAATAAAATAACAATTAAATTGAACTCGGAACATAGAGTTAGCTTACAGACAGATTCACGAGGCATTTTGTTAGACGTTAGCAGCGCAGTGGAGAATATACTCGCCTTGAATAATCCACTCAAAAAGGGAGTGGATTATTCAAACTCAAAAACTCACAAAGTAAACTTAGACAGCAGTGCCTCTTGTTCATGGGCATTTTTCGCGAGTTCTTCGCTGGCATTATATTGTTTGTCTGAAAAGCTGCCGACCTCCACGCTAATATCGTTGATATGTATTGTATTTTTATTGATTTCTTCAATCACCACACTTTGCTCTTCTATGGCGGTTGCGATTTGAATATTGCGATCCATAAGCTCTTTTACTGCTTCTGAGATTTCTTCTAGCATATGTGTCGCTTGCTCGGTTTGTGACACACATTGCTGGGTTTTATCTCGGCTACTTCCCATAGATTGCTGAACTTGAATGGATGAGGCTTGGATCTGGTCGATCATGGATTTAATTTCAGTGGTGGATTCCTGTGTTTTTGATGCTAGAGAGCGCACTTCATCGGCCACAACCGCAAAACCTCGGCCCTGCTCTCCGGCACGTGCGGCTTCAATTGCAGCATTAAGTGCCAGTAGATTGGTTTGTTCTGCAATACCATTAATGACTGAAAGAATATTCTCGATATTTTGGCTATATTCTGCAAGTTGCGTACTCAGCTCGTACGATGCAGTAATATCGTCAGCCAAAGCATTAATTTGGCTTCGCGCTTTAAAGAATATCTCTTGCCCTTCAGAGGTCTTTTCATTCACCGAGGTGATAGAGCTTGCGGCTTGCTGCGCGTTACCCGCGATTTCGGTCGAGGTAGTGCTCATTTCATTCATCGCGGTAGCGAGGTTTTCAATTAGGCTAACTTGTTGATCAAGTTTCTGTGAGGAATGTGTCGACAGCTCTTTGGCGGCATCACTGCTTATCACCACATCGTCTGCACGTTCTTTTACGTTACTTACTAACCCATGCAAAAAGCCCAAGAACAAATTAAATTGTCGCGCTACCGTACCGCACTCATCTTCGTTCACGATTTTTAAGCGCTGAGTTAAGTCACCGCCTCCACTTGCCATGCCGGTGATTGCAGATTCCAAATCCCGTAATGGTTGGAGTAAGTGAATTGCTAACGTCCGTACGCAGAATACTCCAATAGCCACAGCTAAAATAGCAATGATCAGGGAGTTTATTGTAATTTCAGTCAGTGTTTTGTAGGCTTTTGATTTATCGATTAATACCGCCAAGTACCAGTCCGTACCAAAGGTGTTATCAAGCGAATGTAAGTAAAACAACCTTTTGCCTTCTTTGGTATCCACTTCTTGCAACTTATCTACGCTATCTAAGCGTAAAGCTGGATATACCTGTTGCAGTTTTTTGCCGTTAAATTCGGCCTGTTGATGAGAAATGACATTACCAGACTTGTCGACCAAAAAGGCATAACCGGTATTATCAAAATTGACCTGATTGACACTATTGGCGATGGTTTTTAGGCTTAAATCTCCCCCAATTACCCCTTTAAAATTACCATTCACTACAATGGGAGATACCACCGACAGCAATAACTCACCTGTCGCCGCGTCAGTATATGGACTGGTATAAACGGTTTTATTTTGGTTTTTACCAAGCTTATACCAAGCTCGCTCTCTAAAATCTACGCCCGGAGGATTTTTGCGAGTGGGGTTGTTCGACCTGAGCCCTTCCTCATTAGCCAAAGTACCAAAAGCCAGCAGAAACTCCTTTTTAAACACTGGTGTATTCAGTGCTTGTTGAAAGTTATCATCGCTAAAGTTTTGCTCTAACTGACTTTTTATCACATTAATTTGCGTTGCTTTACCGGCCAGCCAATTCTCTATGCTCACGGCAAGCAATTGCGTGCTATCCGTTACATAGGCATGGGTTTTGGTTTTTACCGAATCGCTAACAAACCAGTAAGTAGAAAGCGTCGTTGTGGTGATGATCAATAAGATCACTATGGCAGAAGTCACAGAGAACTTAGTGCGGATCTTCATATTCAACAGCCTGAATAAAAAGTGCTCGAATATCAAAAGTGTTGTCTATAATTCGATTATTGGCAACTGAGCGATGTAAAAACCATGAATTTTACTTTGAGCAACTCAACCGCACTGATTGGCCTAGCCTGTTTACTGACTTCTTCAGTAGCTTTAGCAGCCGATCGACCTGTTACCATGGCCGACATTGAAAATCTTGAGCGGCAATTAGCTGAGCTTAAAGCTCGGTTTATGACGCAAAATAGCGAACCAAAGGCCGCAGCTCCTGTGGCAAAATCAACACCACAAAGTGACCCCGTCAAACCACTTACCGAGCCCTCAACCACGCTCCAAACCTATGCCACAATACGCCCGACATTTGGCGTAATCAATCAAGATGACGCAAGTAACTGGGATGTTCGTGACGCCTTATCCCACGCAGGGATTAAAGTGACTCATGAATTTATGCCGGGCTGGCAGGCCGAACTTCATGGTGAATGGGGCATCGACCTCGCCAATGAAGGAAATTTTGGCAAGTCACGCCGTGCTTATACTGCACTAGGTACACCGTATGGTCGGTTTGGCATTGGCAAACAAAGGCCTGCACAGTATCTGTTTATTGCCGAATACGTTGATATTTTTAATCACGCCAGCAGCCCATTTGCTTACGATCCAGAGAGCATTTTTTTCGTTGATAATTTAGTTACTTACCGCTACGAATTGGGGCCGATGACGTTTATCGCCGCAGGCCAATTTAATGGTGACAAAGGCGATAACCAAACGGATTTATTCAACACTGGGTTAAGTTACGATAACGCAGGTTTACACGCAGCGATTACTTATCAACAAAACGATGTATACGATAACGAGCAGCATATTGGCGAAAACCAACTTTGGTCTGGTGCGCTGGCTTATCAATTTACCTCCCGCTTTTACGCTGCCATGGCGTATCAAGACAAAGACTATCAACGCGTGGGCGCTCTTGATTCTCGACAAGGCCACACCTTTGATCTTTCGTTGGCCTATCAACTCGCAAAACACTATAAACTCAAAACCGGATATTTTGATTTTGATGACGGTTACGGCAGTCATGATCCGCTTAATCAAAGCTTCGATGGCTACAATGTGACACTTGAGTGGCTACCAACACCGCCGCTCAGAGTGCACTTGGAGTATTTGAACAAGTCCTTTGATAATCAAGTCGATATGGACTCCATCTCCATTGGCTTTAGGTACGATTACAAGCAAGAGTGGCAATTTGATTAGCCAAGATCACAGGCTCTAAGATAATAACTTTTCAATTTGACTTGATTCATACATCAAGTATTCAAGTGAGGGTGGTACACTCGCACAAGGCTTAGAAGTATTCAAGTTTAAAGAGGCGGCATGAACCACTCTCCTATTCCACTCAATATTACCGCGAGCGCCAAAATCGAAAGCATTGTGGTACTGCATGGCTTGTACATGTCTGGGTTTGTGATGCGGCCGCTTAGCGCTCGCTTAGGTAAATCTGGCTACCGTATTCTCAATTTAAGCTATAACACATTAACGCCAGATGTTGATGAGATCTGCGCTGCTATTGATACTTTCGTTGGCGACCGCCCCGCCGCACTCGTTTGCCACTCCATGGGAGGCTTAGTTGCAAGGGCGTATTTAGAACGAGGTTCTGCAACGAGCAAGCAAGTAAAAAAAGTGGTGACCTTGGGGACACCACATAAAGGCAGTGCCATTGCCAAGCATATGCACGACAAAGGACTGGAGCTACTGTTAAAAAACAGTGTGGAGTTTTTATTATCTAACAATCAAGATTGGCCTTTCGACGCCAAGCTTTACAGTATTGCTGGTGACTTACCCATCGGACTAATGCCACTACTACAAAAAGGTAGCCAGTCGGATGGTACTGTGTTGTTAGAAGAAACCAAGCTCAGTGGCATGGCCGAGCACAAAGTATTTCATCTCAGCCATACGAGCTTAATATATTCCCGTGCGGTAATGGACTATATCTGCGAGCTGTTAGAGAGGCCTTAGTGCTCTGCGCTTGCAGCCACTTTGTAAGCAATCACAGCGATCAAACCAACTACTAGCGGCACTGGTGCAGCGATATAACCAAAGGTGTCTGAGTTTGCGATACTTGCGCCAGCTAAATGACCTACTAGCCCAACAACAAATGCTACTAAAGCGATAACAACGACGACGAGTTCCATTTTATGTTCTGATTGTGTTTTGCCTTTCATACTCATTTCCTCAAGTAGTAGACACTGGTTTTTTGTGTCTTGATGAGATGATTATGCGCTTACAGTGCGGTGATATTTTGACCTAAATCAAGGTTTCAAACCGCCAAAATACGAACGTGATTAAACACTTGTCTTAGATCAAAAACTACGCGCTCTGGTAAGGTTTTAGGAAAAGTTGGCAAGCTTTATTCCTGCCAAGTATTCATGTCACCTTGTTATTTTTGAGCGCTTTTTGGGGTTTCATCTTGTTTTTTACCACGCTCATCCCAACGTCATCTTGTATTAATATTTGATATGTTTTGATTTTATTAATTGATTTTTCCGATTAAACACTTTGATTTTAATCATTGGGCAATCACCTAAGGTTGCGCCATACTGACTGTGAATCAACAAGGAGCATCGCATGACAAACATTAATTCTATCGGTTTAGACAAAGCTAAGAGCCAAGCACTAGTAACGTCACTTAATACGCTACTAAGTAGCTACCAAATTCAATATATGAATGCCCGTGGTTTTCACTGGAACATCAAAGGTCGTGAGTTTTTTGAACTACACCTAAAATTTGAAGAAATTTATACGCTATTACTTGAGAAAGTCGATGAAATCGCAGAGCGTATTTTGACGATTGAAGGCAATCCATTGCATGCGTTTTCTGATTATTTAGAAACCAGTAAAATTCAAGAAGCAAAAGGGATCAGCAATGGCACACAAGCACTAGAAACCTTGCTTGATGGCTATACAACGCTTATTTCTATGCAGCGTGAAATTTTAGCGCAAGCGGGCGAAGCCGAAGATGAAGGGACAGCAGCGCTAATGAGCGACTACATCAAAGAGCAAGAAAAGCTGGTGTGGATGCTTAAAGCGTATTTAAACTAAGATAGACGGATAGGTCGGGCTAAGGCTGCGATGTACAAGTCGAGCTAAAGCTACGACCTACAAGCTGGGCCAACTCCTACCTAGGTTTCCTCTGGTAGGAGCGAGTTCACCTCGCGAGCTTTTATCGCTTTTTGTCGAGCTAACATCAGGATGTACAAGTCGAGCTAAAGCTACGACCTACAAGCGAGCCAGCTCCTACCTAGATTCTTCTTTGGTAGGAACGAGTTTACCTCGCGAGCTTTTAGCGCTTTTTGTCGAGCTAACGTCAGGATGTACAAGTCGAGCTAAAGCTACGACCTACAAGCTGGGCCAACTCCTACCTAGGATTCCTCTGGTAGGAGCGAGTTCACCTCGCGAGCTTTTATCGCTTTTTTGTCGAGCTAACGTCAGGATGTACGAGTCGAGCTAAAGCTACGACCTACAAGCAGAGCCAGCTCCTACCTAGGTTTTCCTCTTGTAGGAGCGAGTTCACCTCGCGATCTTTTGTCGAGTTAGAGCTACGACCTACCATTCAATAAGCTGATAAAGAATGCCATTTCTAGCGCTCTTTCATGTAAGCTTTTAAATCGGCCTGAGGCACCACCGTGACCCGCTTCCAAGTCGGTTTTAAAGACCAGTACGTTATCATCCGTTTTATATTCTCTAAGCTTAGCAACCCACTTCATTGGCTCCCAATACTGCACTTGCGAGTCGTGCAGACCTGTGGTGACTAGAATATTTGGGTAGGCTTTGGCTTCAATATTGTCATACGGTGAATACGCTAAAATATTCTGGTAGTCCGCTTCATTATTCGGATTACCCCATTCATCATACTCATTGGTGGTCAATGGGATTGACTCATCCAACATGGTAGTTAACACATCCAAGAAAGGCACATGGCAGCCTAACCCTAAATACAGCTCTGGAGCTTGGTTTGCAATTGCACCCATTAACAGGCCGCCTGCACTTCCGCCTGATGCAAACACTTTGTCTTTATGGCCGTAGCCCTGCTCAACCAAGGCCTTGGTAACATCAATAAAATCGTTGAAGGTATTTTGCTTATGCGCTTTTTTGCCTTGCTCATACCATTCACGACCAAGCATCTCAGAACCTCGAATATGCGCAATCGCGTATACAAACCCTCTATCTAACAGGCTTAGAATTTGACTAGAGAAGTTAGGGTCGATAGTAATACCATAAGAACCATAGCCATACTGCAATAGTGGATTGCTACCGTCTTGATTAAACTTATCTTTACGATAGACCAAAGATACAGGGACTTTAACGCCATCTCTGGCGGTTATGTGCAAACGTTCAGAGTGATAATATTCTGGTTTAAAATCACCTAACACTTGCTGCTGCTTTTTAAGCGTTTTCTTACCTGTGGTTAAGTCACAATCGTATACTGAGCTTGGAGTTGTCATGCTCGAATAGTGGATACGAATATTACTTGAACTTGGCTCAGGGTTATTTCCAACCGTGGCAAAATAACAAGCATCATCAAATCCAAGGTGATAGCTCTGCCCTTGATAATCGTGGACAACAAAACGGATCTGCCCTTGTTCACGCTCAGTCAGCACAAAGTGACTATTGAACAGCTCCAAGCCTTCTAATAGTATATGGTCGCGATGGGCAACCAACTCTTCCCATTGCTCGACATCACCAACGGTTGCTGCTGTTGCACGCATTAAACGGAAGTTTTTAGCATTCTTATTACTCAGGATGTAAAAGAACTCTCCCATTTTTTCAAGACCATATTCATGGCCAATTTCTCTTGGAATAAGGGTACTAAACTCACCGCAAGGATCGTTTGCATCCAGTATTAACTGATCGCTCGTTTCCGTCGCTGCGAGATAGATATAAATAGCGCTTTCGTCACGACTTTTACCCAATCCCATATAAAATTGGCGATCTTGCTCTTCAAACACCAAAATATCATCACTTTGTGGCGTTCCCAACACATGGCGATACACTTGGAAGCCGAGCAACGTTTGCTCGTCTTTTTTGACATAAAATACGGTTTTATTGTCGTTCGCCCAAATTACCTGACCTTCCGTGTTATACAGCACGTCTTGTAGTAATGTATTGGTGTTTAAATCAAGAAACTTGATGGTGTAAATTCGACGCCCATCGGTATCTTCACTATAGGCAAGCAGTTGCTCATCTGGGCTTACAGTAATATCACCGATGTCATAAAACTCGTTGCCAGCGGCTAACTGATTAATGTCTAACAGCAGTTTTTTATCCGACAAATCTTCTTGTGATGCACGATAATACTTAGCATATTCCTCATCACCACTCACTTCACTCACATACCAATAGTTGCCATCTTTGGCGGGCACTGAGCTATCGTCTTTTACGATACGACCTTTCATTTCTTCAAACAGCTGGGTTTGCAGCGCTTGATGAGGCGTCATTTGCGCTTCACAGTAATCATTCTCTGCTTTGAGGTGTGCCAACACATCAGCATTTTTACGCTCGTCATCACGCATCCAGTAGTAGTTGTCGATACGTTCATGATTATGGTGCAGCAAGGATTTCGGCTGCTTTTTGGCTAGCGGTTGAGTTTTTTCCATCACCAAGTTGTCATCCTAAATTCGTTATTTTTCGCCAGTGTATCACAGCAAATTTAGGAATTAACAACCATCTAAAAAGCTTTCTGGTGTTTCCTCTACAGCAACACCCTGAGACTTTGCAACCTGCCACAATTGCTCTCCTTGTGATTTAGGCACAAGCCAATTACAGGCAAAACTCGAATATAGATAAACTTCTTCATCTTCTACAGAAAGTAGCTCAACCCCAAATTGATCCTGCTTATTTGGATGGCGATAAACACAAAGCTTATTGTTGCTCGTCATTCTATACACTTTCGGCAGTGGTGAGCGCCAGTTATAAATGTGAATTTCACGATTCTCAAAGTTGAGGATTAATGTGTGTTCCAGATTAATGATTGCATAAACAATGACACCTGCAGTGAGCAGTAGCATCACTATTATTGCTGGTCTTGCCAAACTAGCATCCACAGTCAATGAATTGCCAGAAACGACATCCTCAACCGTTATCGCATAATAAGTACCCAATGCAAAAAATATAGTGCATGCCAAAATTTGCAAAGGTAGAAGCCTAAAGCTTTTTTTTAATGTAACGCACTGAATCATAATATCCTTTATTTTCTAATCACTGATAATCAACTCTATTGGTATAGCGCATATTAAGACGTTAAATTAGCAGCTAAAATAGCTTAGATGTAGGCCCAACAGCCCTCATTTTTCTTTTGCCATATGCCAAAGCAGCAAAGAAAGAAGTGGCGATACGGACTCATATTGGCAGATAGCCGGAGCGTTTTGTAAACGTAATTTTTGTCTGCATAGGATAAAACTCAGAAAATTTATTACTTAACAAATGATAAGAAATATTATCAGCTCACAATACTCACTTTTAGTAAGTATTGTGAGCGAACAGAACTACTAACTACTCATGCTTAAAGCCAATACGTATCACAGAAATAGCATATTCAATCCCCTCAACATCCATGCGTCCTTGCTGATTTCTATTCCCTGTACTCATTTCATCAAGGTAAATCGTTAAAGACTTGTCTGCTGCTGCAATGAGTTCACCATCATCAATCACCCCGTTGTAATTAACATCTTGCCAAACCTTAAGGTAATGATAATTATTATCAAACTTATCGAGTATTGCATCTTGGTTTGAATCTAATAGAGAAATAGTGTCTTGAGTCTCAGTAAATGGCTTGAATAATATCTCACTCGCACTATCTAACTGATTGTTTTGATTTGCATCAACGATCAATAATGCATCATCACTTCCCACTGTAATGGAGTTGGTGTTTGGATTAAGTGACCATTCTACTCCATCCTGTGCCAGATCAAGTGCGATAAAATGCCCTGACGTAGCTAAAGTATCTAGGCTTCTATAGCCTCGGCAAGGTGGCTCATCAGGTCTATGTACTACACTCATCATACCGCAAACTATATCTGTAACGGTTTCCGGTCTTCCGTCATTCGGATTTGACCAACTAGTTGGAATATTAAACTCTTGCTGTATAGCTTGATCCATAAATGACTCAAACTTACTACCAACGAAAAAGCTAGAAGCTGTACCAGCAAATGCAGAAAGCAACATACCTTGTGGACTGGTCCCCGCTAATATTGACACAGCTTTGGCTACTCCCATGCCTGTACTGATCCCTACAACAAATGTCATCGCCTCTGAAATAGCAAGCCGATTCTCGCCGTTAGCTAGATGGATAAAAGTCTGCAATGTTCCATTTGTAGCGACTATCAACATGTTAATTTTCGCTATTTTTTCACTTACTTTCTGATGTAGCCTTCTATTCGTTCTCACCTTCTTTCGATATTCTTCTAGAGCATTTAGTATTTCCTTTGCTGCCACCGCAAGATCATTTGCGGTTTCATTAAATTTGGCTTCTTGCTCTGCTGTAGTGTCTGAATTACCATTACTCCCGCTACCCGAAGATGCTCCACTGCTACTTGAACTGCCACCGCCAGAATCTCCCCAGCCCCCCGAGAAACATCGTGCCTGCCTCATACTACGTACATTAATTACGCATTCTCTCTCGTGCTTCCAGCCATTAACTTCAATACGTTCAACGTCATCACTTGCTTGTACTTTAGCTGATGCACTGATGACCCCCAGAGCAAATGTAATAGCGCCTGAAATAAGTGATACTTTCAAAACAACCCCTCAATTAAACAATTTTTTGCAATTATATTAAAATTACCCAAAACAGGTATGGCAAGAAATTATTAATTTCCCTTTTTCGGAAACGAATTAGGTTTTTAATACACAAAAAAGGCCGGGCATCACTGCGCGGCCTTTATATTATTGAGTGTAAATGAGAGTTTCTAAGCTTCTGCTTTCTCTAGTTGGTTATCGTCAGATTTAGGCTTACGTCTGATCTTCGCTTTTAAGCGTGAACCCGCACCCTGCACATCCGTTAGGATGATGTATAAGGCAGGCACTAACACCAACGTGATAAGCGTTGCGAATAGCACTGCAAAGCCAAGTGATACCGCCATCGGAATAACAAACCTTGCTTGTAGACTCGTTTCAAAGATGATTGGCATGACACCAGCAAACGTCGTGATAGAGGTTAGCGTGATTGCCCTAAAGCGTGCACAACCCGCTTCAATAACTGCCTCTTTAAGCTTAACGCCCTCGGCACGTGCTTGGTTGATATAGTCCGTCATTACCAATGAGTCGTTGATCACGACCCCTGCGGCGGCTACTAGTCCAAACATAGACATAGTACTCATATCTAAGCCAAACACTAAGTGACCCCATAGCGCGCCAACTAAGCTAAACGGAATAACCGACATCACGATAAGCGGTTGCGCATAGCTCTTAAGCGGCACAGCCAATAGGATATAAACCATCAACATACCAGCGGCAAAGAATAAGATCTGCTCACTGGTTTGTGCTTGACGCTCTTCCACACTACCACCTAGCTTAGTTTTTACGCCTGGGAACTGTTTTAGTAGCTCTGGTAAGATATTTTCTTCGATATTCTTAACCACGGCATCTGGCTCAATCAGCTCTTCATCGATGCTACCGTATACATATACCGTTCTAAAGCCATCTTCACGACGAATATAATTGATACCCGGCTTCTCGGTAAACTCTACGACATCGCCTAGCATCACTTCTTTGCCTTTTGGCGTTGTGATGATAGTACGCTTAAGTGAAGCCAAAGCTTTACGATCTAGTTCAGGATAACGCACCATCACTTTGATCTCTTCGCCATCACGAATAACACGCTGTGCTTCGCCACCGTAGAAACTATTACCAACCTGAATCGCAACATCAGCAAGTTGCAAGCCAAGCTCATAAGCCACTGGCTTAAGCGCGATCTGCATTTCTTTACTCGCAGGGTCAATACTCGAGCTGATATCAAATAACCCGGGTTGCTGCTGCAACATAGAAATAAGCTGTCTGCCCGCCGCATTGAGGGTCTCGATATCAGAACCTAGCAAGCGATAACCAAATTCACCCTCACCACCACTTTGATCGCCAACACTGTCATACACAATGATTGATTTCACAGCGGTGATCTCTGGCATTGCCTCGCGCCAACGACGTGCAAGTTCAAAAGCCGTAAATGGTCTTTGCTCTTCGTCAACTAACGTCGATAACACTGAGCCCTTAGTGCGGCTTTGGTTCCAAGAATATACATCCTTAATCATGCCTTGACCGAACTCTTGAGCAATCTCTTTATCGACATTGCGTACCATTAACTCAATAGACTGCATCGCTGTAATGGTCTGCTCGTCTGATACGTTGTCGTTCATGGTAATTTCGATCTTTGGATAGTCTTCTGGCACTTTCGGGAATGGAATAAAGCGCACTAAATTCGAAGTCACTAAGCTAAAGCTAAATACCAGCATCGCCACAAAAGTTAATAATACGGTCCAGCGCCAGTCAACACAGCGCTGAATAAAGCGTCTGTATGGTCCGTTTACAAATGCGAAGAACTTCTTGTTAAATGCAGCACGACGACTGTTTGGACGTAGTGGTTTAATCTTAGTGTGAGCAATGTGCGCTGGCAAAATCCATTTGGATTCAATCAAGCTGAATACCAAGCACAGAATAATAACGCCCGAGATTGACTTAAAGAATGCACTTTCAGGACCAGATGAGAACAACATAGGTGCAAACACAGCAATGGTTGTTAATACACCGAAGGTTGCTGGCGTTGCAACACGCTTAGCGCCAATTACCACATTCTTAACGCTGTGGCCTTTGCGTTCAATTTCGGAGTAGGCGGACTCCCCTATGACAATGGCGTCATCCACCACGATCCCAAGTACCATGATAAAGGCGAACAGCGATACAATATTAATACTGATCCCAAGTGCTGGCATAAATAGGAACGCACCGAGGAAGCACACCGGCAAACCAATCATTACCCATAGCGCTAATTTGAAGCGTAGGAAAATAGTCAGCATGATTGCGACGAGTAACGCCCCTTGGATCATATTGCTCTTCATCATCTCGAGTCGAGCGTTCAGGTAGTACGTCATATCAACAATTGGTTCTAATCTTAAGCCTGCAGGTAATTTAGCGTTTTTCTCTTCGATATATTTATGTACCGCTTTCGCGATTGGGATCATATTTTGGTCTTTGGTCGCTTTAACCGACAGGAATACCGCATTTTCACCATTCAAACGGAAGTAATATTCACCTTCAGTTAGGCCGTCTTTAATTTCTGCGATATCTTGAAGATAAATTTTGGCGCCGTTATCACCGACTTTAACAGGTATGTTTCTAAACTCATTACCGCGGTACATTTGGTTTTCAACACGCACTGCAATAATGCCAGATTCGGTTCTGATTTGACCTGCTGAAATGTTGGTCGAATAACGTCTAATTGCGCTACTTACATCACTAATCGTTAGGTTGTAACGACGCAGAGCATCTGGATCAACTTCAATGCCAATCTCGTAATCAGGGGTTGAACGGTCAACCAGTGAAATCGTTGGAATTTCGAGTAATTCATCCTCGATTTCTTTGGCAATTGGCTTGAGGGCATTCAACGGGAGATTACCAGCCAGCGCGATGTTTACCACGTCTTGACGAAATTCTATAAGCTGAACCTGCACAGGCTCCATGGATGCTGGGAAGGTCGCGATACTATTCACACGCGAGCGAATTTTATCTTCCACTTCCGTTAGGTCTTCATCTTTATAGATTTCAAGTTGCGCACTACCGCTGCCTCTAGCGGCACGGTAAACCCCTTTTTTGATTTCTGTAACGTCTTTTAATGCTTCTTCAATTTTGATCAAGATCCCCTCTTCAATTTCTTGAGGAGACGCGCCAGGATACACGGCTGACACCGTCACATAATTGATCTCAAAGTTTGGAAACATTTGCCTTTGGATAGTCATATAACTGATAAAACCCATTATCAGTATGAAGACCATCAACAAGTTTGCCGCTACCGTATTATTCGCAAAATAAGCGATAATACCGCGCTGCGATGCTTTTTCTATATCACTCATGGTCGCTCCTTGCTGTTACAGCTTTTCCGGCTGACTACTTGGCTTTGATGAGGAGTCCGTGCCAGCAACTTTAACTTCCATGCCTTTTTGTGGATATTCAGGTGGTGTCATGACCACTTTATCGCGACTTGTGATGCCATCGCCGATTAAGAAGAACTCACCCTCTTCGCGGATAACTTGCACTTTACGTGGCTCAAGCTGGTTATCTTGATTAAGTAACCAAACCGACTGATTATTCACGATATCTTGAGGTAGACGGTAGATTTGTTTTAACGTTTTACCCGCAAAGCTAACTTGTACATACGTGCCGTATTTTATCGCTGGCTGGCGCGTTGTGAGACCATACGGGTCGTTAATACGCACCACCAAGTTGTTCATACGCGTTTGTTGGTCAACAGTACCTAAATCTCTATCAATTACCGCTTCACGAGTGAAGGCATTCACACCACGCTGATAAACCGTAGCGGCAAGGCCTGACACTCGCTCAGGTAAAAACACAGAATCAAAACCCGCGATAGGAATAATCACTTCGGCAGTTTCGATGTTGTTGACCGTACCAACTGAGCTACCCATAGAAACGAACTGACCAAGACCAACGTCTTTTTTCACCACTAGTGCGTTATAAGGCGCGATAACTTCACAGTTTTCTAGGTCTCGCTTTGCACGCTGCAGTGCAGCTTTTGCCGATTTTACTGAGGCTTTGGCACTCATGACCTGCGGTTTACGTAAAAATAGGTCGGTATGCTTTTTATTTGGAAATCTTCTTGCTTCATCAGCAGCTACATCAGCTTGTGCTTGCTCTTCGATAAGCTGCGCCTCGGCTCTGGCAAGTTCTGCTTCTGCTTGTAGTAACGCGGCTTCGTAGTTATCTTGCTCAATACGCAGTAACACCTCGCCTTTTTGTACCACACCGCCTTCTACAAAGTTAGGGTGCCAGAATTCAACTTCGCCCGATACTTGAATAGAAAGTTGTGTACTTTCTAGCGGTTTTACTTCGCCATAGCTTTGGATCACAACTTGATGATCTTGCGCAGCGAGAGTTTCAACTTCAACAACAGGACGAGAATCGACTTCTTGCTTCTCAGGTTCACTCTTAGCAACGGCATTGACGAACATAAATCCGACAACACCGACTATAAGCACGGTAAAGGGTAGAATCCATTTTAAAGTTTTAGCTTGCATGACAGTACCTATTGATAATTTCCTGACCGTATAGTACCAAGTTTAGCGCGTTCTCGGATGTGACATTTGTAAGAATCTGTTACACCTTTAGAACAGCTTTTTATAACTATCGAAAAACAGCAGAAATTATAAAGTAATTTCAAACAATTAAGCACCAAAACCTTTGATTTACAAAGGTCTTTCTAAGTGCGATTTTTGTGAGTTATATAACAATTCTTTCGGCTTTTTGTCACATTTATCACCCTAGATCTGCTTAGTGACATGATGAAGCTCAAGCACTAGAGCGATACAGCCTACCAATACGATAGCGAACAACAGATAGATCCCAAGCAGCGGACTCAAGATGCCAAACATACTCGCCACAACTAAAGACAAGAAAACAGCAATAACCACCGCGACTAACACGAGAGAAGGCCGGCTCCAACACTGCTCAATAAGAACATCGCGTACCTTAGCACCGACTAAACGCTTAATATTAAAGACTGGCGCATTTAATATGGCGGCGAAAGCGCCGCTCAATAACACAACTAGCATTAGATTTAGCCTATACCTCACTCGCCTCAATAGCTTATGCCATAATGTCATGCTTATCCCTTCACTAATTCAGATGGGTTGATTAATGCGTTGAGTGGCCTGCGCAGTATTTGCTGTAGTGAAAAGTACAAACACGAACTCGACACCAACACTATCCCCACAGCCGCAATCGAAAACTCTGCCACGTTAAATGTTTGCTGAAAGTATGGCGACAATAATAAACACCCTGTCAGGGAGATCATTAACGCAATACCTATGTGCTTAAAGTGGGTAGTAAGATCCTCTCGAGTGAGATCGCTGTGTTTGGCACCCAGCACCATTTTCGTGCCGTAATAAGAAACCTTAAGTGATTGGCTATAACGAAAGACACCAAACAGGCCAATAATCACGAGCAATAACGCCAACGCAAAGATAAATAGTGCTCCATAGGTAACCAAGGTATCGGTCAACAGGTATTGCTCACGCTGCGCAGTAAGTGATTTAAAACTAAAGATTTTCAATGCTGGATGAACTTGTGTAAGCAGCGCTGAAAAATGGGGTTTAGTAACTGGCTGCTGAGTCTTAATTAACGCCGTATTACTTCCTTGTACAGCTCGATAAACATGGGGCAGTGCGGGTTCGCCTGGCACGGCTAAATCAGCAACGACACCAATAATTTCAAATGCCGCATCTTCGTCGGTAATGTTAAAGCTCAAGCGCTTGCCTAGCGCCTTTTCCTCTCCACCTAGTTGCTCTGCAAAGGTTTTATTGATAATTAACTGCTGCTCACCGCGGCGCACCGCTTCACTATCGAAAAACTGACCTTGTAGTAACGGCAAAGAAAAAAACTCAAGATAACCACTATCCACAACTCGGCCAACCGGATGCAAGCGTTCAAGCGTCTCGACTTCTTGCAATGACCAAGTGCCAACGCCTTGTCCGATCGGTGAACGGCTTCGACTCACCGCGATTACTTCTGCGGTATTCGCAAGGACTTCACTGGCTTGACGCATTACCTCTGTGTATTCATCTCTTGGCATAGTATCAGGGGCATAAAACGTCACTTCGTATTTATTCTTGAGATCTACCGCATAAGCATTTTTGAGATGAGATAAGGCAGCAACGCCGACATTGAAGCAGAAGAAGAGCAAGATAATAGAAATACTTAACTGACTCACCGCCATGAACCGTTGCACTCGCGCACTCACAACAACGGCATTCCCCTTACCGCTTTGTTTTAGCATGTGCGTTAAGTGACGAAAGCGTATTGCTGACATTCCAGCTAACAACAATAACCAGCTCGTCAATAAAGCAACCAATCCCAGTGCAAGTATACTTTGCCAGGTTAACGCTATCAGCTGCGCTTGCGGCAACAGCCCCACTAGTTCTTTTTGTAGCCACTGGCAGATAACATAAGACGCGCCAATTGCAACCACGAGTGATACTAAGCAAAGTGCTAGCAGCGGTAACCACTGCATCAGCGCAATATCTCTTATTTTTGCTCCCACCACCGCTTGAATTGCCAGCGTGCGCTGGATCTGACTGAGTCTTGCAAGGTATAAGTTACTGATATTTAATAGCGCGATACCAAGTAAACCAAGCGATACCACAAACATTCCAAATAACAATAAGGGAGACTTACCGAGCATAATTGATTTCAACGACACCGCGCGAATGCCAATATACCACTTCGCAAAATACTCACTGTCGCTCACTTTGCTGCGCCAAAGTGTGTTCATTTCGTTCGATAGCAAGAGGCTGACTTGTTCATGCTCCACCCCTGTAGCCAGCTTACCCACCATCAAGTTAAGCGCATATCGGTTCCACCAGTAAGGTTTAGCTTCCTCTGAAGTTAGGTTGTATTGCCAAGGTAGCCATACCGCAGTGTTGTGTGTCAGCTTTTTTAAGTTAGGTTCATAAAACTGCTCTGCAGCAACTCCGACAATCGTAAACTCTCGCCCATCCAGTCGCAGCGTTTTATTTAAGATATTAGGATCGCCATTGAAGTGGTTTTGCCAAGCTTGAAAGCTCAGCACAGCCACAGGGCTGCTCTCATCGACAGGTTCGGTAATAACCCGCCCCATCGCAAGCGGCATATCAAAAATACTAAACCACTCGGGCGAGACATAAGCCGATTCAACTTGAGGCGCACCAGCATCTGAGGTAAGCAATTGCTCCGCATAATGCACCATCGCCAGTTGCTCCATTGCGGCAGGTTTATGCTCGTATAAATGCATCAATGATGGGTAGTTAAAGGCTTCGCTGCTCTCGTTGCCATTTTCATCAAACATCGGGTATTCAAGTTTAACAATACGTTCTGAACCCGGGTATGGTAGAGGTGAGAAATACAGGCTATGTAACATCCCCATTGCGACCAGCATCACAACGAATACGCAACTCAGCGTAGTCACCACACTAACATGGTAAATATTTGCACGGCCTAAGTTGAACACTTGCATGGTGCCCTCTCTATGCTCGTTGACTAACAGGTTGAGCAGAAGCGACAGTGCCTAACAGCTCACCATCAAACAATTTCACCTGCCTTGGAGCCATATCGGCATAACGTGGATCGTGCGTCACCATACAAACTGTGGTGCCTTGTTGATGCAACTCAGCGATTAATTGCATCACCTGATCGCCACTTTTCGAATCTAAGTTACCCGTCGGTTCGTCCACCAGTAGAATGCTTGGTTCGGTCACCAAAGCACGAGCAATCGCGACACGCTGCTGCTGCCCGCCTGATAGCTGATTTGGCTTGTGTTGAACGCGATGCGACAATCCAACCTTTTGTAAACAATACTCGACTCGTAGCTTTACTTCAGCCTTACTCAACTTCTCAGGACGATACTTTAGGGGTAAAGCGACGTTATCGAATACCGAAATTTCATCAATGAGATTAAAAGCCTGAAAGACAAACCCAATATGCTCATTGCGAAGCTCAGCGGCCTGATCAAGCGTCAGGGTTGTTACATCATGAGCGCCAATCGTATAACTGCCACTTGTTGCTTGGTCAATTAAACCAATGATGGATAACAAAGTAGATTTACCACAACCAGAGGGGCCAGAGATCGAAATAAAATCGCCTTTTGCTATTTCCAGTGAAATATTTCTCAGTGCGTGTGTTTGCAGCTCTTCGGTTTCGAACACTTTATTGATATTTTTAAGCACTATCATTTTGATATTCCTACTTTAATAAGATTGTCTCATCTAGACTGGCAAGATAGGCTAGATCAGAAATGATTAATCGTCTCCCGGCTTCAACGCCAGAATCTATAACAATATATTTCCCAGTTGAAGCACCAAAAGTGATTTCTATCGGCTTTGCGGTGTCATCATTATTCAGGGCAAATAAGGTCTTCGTTTGATTATCTTTGGCATTGGCAGGGCGCTGAACATAGGTGGCATTGGCAAGATGCTTAATGGCGATGCTGGCAGAGATACTCAGCTGCGAGCGTGCCTGCTTTGGTAATGTATTTGGTAAACTCACCTCTACTTCCACGCTATTGTTTGTCACCACTGGGTCAACTCGGATCACTTCGCCTTTTACTTTGTTGGCTTGCATGTTCACCATAACGTCTTGCCCAGTTTCAACCCAGCGCACTTGGGATTGTGGCACAGACAATACCGCCACCAACGACTGGTTAGAGCCAATCAATGCTAGCTCGTCACCAACATTGACTCGTTGTCCAAGCGCCAGAGGCATGCGCTCAATGATCCCTGAAGTGCTGGCTTTAATCTCCAGTTGTTGTTGTTTTTCCAGCAAGTTATTGAGTTCTTGCTCACGAATGTTAATTTCTTCGTTGGCAAGTGTAAGCGCCGAACCATGCAGTGCTTGAAGCTGTTTAGCTTGCTGTTCTAGCATGGTAATTTCATGTTGTAAGGTACTCAAACTGGTTTCAGTTTGGGCAAAGTTCAGCGCGGAAATAATACCTTGTTGTGCAAGGCCTTGCTCCGCGCGGTGACGCAATACTAAGGTTTTTAGCGCGCCTTGTTTTTGCATCAGCTGTGTTTGTTCGTTTGACAGCTCCCGTTGTTGAGTCAGTAACAGCTGCTCTTTTATTGTCCACGACTGACGCAAAGCTTGTGTGGCTTGTTGAACCTGCAACACGAGATCAGGGCTCACAAGCTCGGCTATCACTTCACCTTTGTGCACTATTGCGCCCGCTTTATGGTGGATAGTTTTAACGATAGCCGCGCTTTGCGCGTTTAATAAAAACTGCTCAGCACTACGTAATTCCCCAAAGCTATCTACTGATAAGGTAAACGGACCTTGTTTCACTTCCGCCACCAGTATTTCAGCGCGCATCACACTAGAATGAGGCGCCCATTGTTGCCACAGCAAATAAACAACTATCGCCGCCATTAAACAGGCAACAACGATATAGTGTGTGGTCTTTTTTGGCTTCGCTGGCTTGACTAGATCCATTTCCCCTCCTAACTGACTAAGCGCTAAGAGCGAGATTTATGCCAAAATTTAATAACTTTAAATTTCAATAATTTAAAATCACTATAACTGCGAAAGTCAGCGGATATTCCGAAATCGAAAGTTGTACTCCGGAATCGAAAATACATTTTATGTAATTAAAATTTTGTCGTTTATCTTTTGTTACATTCATTTTACCTTGAGTTTCTGACAGGCTCTGATGTTTTGGGTACACTCGAGTTTTTACTATTTCGAGTCAAAATAATGAAGAAAACGGCATTAAGCATTGCCCTCGCGCTCACCTTCGCAAGCGCCCCAAGCTTTGCTAAGAAAGACAAAACAGAAGAAGAAAAAACCATCGCTTCACTTATCGAAAATAAAACCAGTATCGATGGCCTGTTCCCGCTTTATCAAGATAAAGAAAGTGGTGAGTATTTAATGCAACTCAATGAGTCGCAACTCGACACGCCATTTTTATATTTCGCACATACAGTTGATGGCGTTACCGATGCCGGCCATTTTCGAGGTAACTACCGCGAAACTAAACTAATTGAGTTTAGAAAGCACTTTGATCGCATTGATATTATCAGCAAAACACCGCGTTTTATTTTTGATGAAAACTCAGCCATCGCCAACGCGAGCGATGCCAACATAAGTGAAGCCGTACTCGCCAGTATCGAAATTGAAAAAGCCGAAGACGGTAAAATTTTATTCAAAGCGGATAAGCTCTTTTTAAGTGAGTCACTGCATAAAGTGTCTCCTTGGAAACGTGCGGATGACAAAAAGGCAAGCAAACGTTTTGCCCTTGGTAAGCTGGATGACAAAAAATCTCGCATCGTTAAGCACCGCCCATACAGCAACAACTTAGATATCGTTGTTGATTATGTCTTTAGTAACCCAGACCCGAAAGTTGCCGGCTCTAATGCAGTGACTGACTCACGTTTTGTTTCGCTAAAAGTACAACACAGCTTTGTCGCTCTGCCAGACAATAGCTACCAACCTCGCTACGATGACGCACGTATCGGTTATTTCACTAATCAGTTCGACGTGCAAACTTCACCAGATTGGACGCCATATAAAGACGTTATCAAGCGTTGGAACTTAGTGAAAAAGGACCCGAGTGCAGCGCTTTCTGAACCCGTTGAACCAATCGTGTGGTGGATTGAAAATACCACGCCAGTCGAATGGCGTGACACGGTGCGTGACGGTGTACTAGGTTGGAATAGTGCGTTTGAGAAAATCGGCTTTAAAAATGCTATTGTGGTGAAAGTACAGCCTGACGACGCCACTTGGGATGCGGGCGATATCAACTACAATGTCCTACGCTGGACTTCATCACCTCGCCCACCGTTTGGCGGCTATGGCCCAGCAACTGCCAACCCGCTTACTGGCCAAATTCTTGGTTCCGACATCATGCTAGAGTATGTATTTATGCGTAACCGCTGGATATATGACTCACTCTATTCTCAAGGGCAGATGAACCATGGTGCTGAGGCATCAAGCGATACACTACACTGTTCGCTTGGACATGAAATGCAAGGCCAATTGATGACGGCAAGCCTTGCAACAGGTGCTGACATCGAACGCAAAGAAATGCTACGACAGGGCTTAGTACAGTTGGTTCTTCACGAAGTAGGACACACCTTAGGCCTCAACCACAACATGAAGTCTTCGATTTTGTGGGGGCCTAAAGAAGTACACGACAAGTCAAAAACACAAGGTATCGTAACCGGCTCTGTGATGGACTACGCAGCAGCTAACATCGCCCCTCCAGGCGTTAAACAAGGTGATATCTTCCAAACCAAACCAGGTCCATACGATGACTGGGCGATAGAATTTGGCTACAGCACGGCACTTAACGATGACACCCAAGAGCAACAGCGCCTTGAAAAGATCTTATCTCGTTCTGGTGAACATGGCTTAGCGTTTGGCAACGATGCCGACGACATGCGTGCGCCGGGCCGTCATATTGATCCTCGCGTGATGATTGGCGACTTATCGTCAGATCCAGTGACATACGGCGTTGACCGCATGACTCTGGTCAACCATTTATTCACCGAACTAAAAGACAAAGCGCGTGTTGAAGGTCAGTCTAACCAACAGTTATTAACCTCTGCGAATATGCTGTTTGGTCAATACCGTGCTCAAGCAACTGTGATTTCACGCCAAATTGGCGGTGTATACGTTGAGCGCAGCGTAGTAGGCACAGAAGGTGAAACGAAACCATTTACACCAGTACCACTTGCGCGCCAAAAAGCGGCAATGACCGCGCTTAAGGAAATGGTTTTCGCACCGACCGTGCTTGAAAATATGCAGCCTCTTTATAACTACATGCAAGCACAGCGCCGTGGCTTTAACCACTATGGAAAGAACGAAGACCCTAAAGTCCATAAGATGGTACTTGGTATGCAAAAGTCGGTACTAGACCAAGTACTACACGCGAATGTATTACAGCGTATCAGCGACTCTGCGTACTATGGTAACGAATACAGCCTAAACGAGGTTATGAACGACCTGACTGCCGCTATTTTCGTTGCTGATAAGAATGCAACGACACTAAGCCAAAACCTGCAAATAGAGTACGTTTCTCGCTTGATTAATGTCGCAGGCTTGAGTAAAGCGAGCAAATACGACAATTTGGCAAAAGCCGCTGCACTATTCCAGCTGCAGAGTATTTTGGATAAGAGCACAGCTTGGGGTGCCGATCAGGCAACTAAGGCACATAAAGCGTATATCGACCGTATGATCACAAAAGCGCTAGAAGCGTAACTCAAAAGCTTTTGTATTACGCGAGTGAAATGAGCGAAAACGTTAAGGGCTAGCAATTTGCTAGCCCTTGTTTTGTCTGGTTATGTCACTAAGCTAAAGCAGGTTTAGAGCGATAGTACTGAATACAACCTAATTGTGCGGCATTAGTCAGTAAAATCATCACAAACATCAACACGTGAGCGACACTCACATGACCAAGACTTAGCTCTGCAGCCAATCCAATTCCTCCCGCTAAAAACTGCAGTGAGAAATACCTAGCGCTTAAGTTAGAGACATCACCGCTTTTAATCGTTTTATAGGTTTGTGGCATAACGCGAATTGAACTCATCACTAGCCCTAAGTAAGTTAACGCATTTAGCAACGCAGCAGCTTCGATGTCCTTTGCCAATAAAAGCCCAAATGGCAAGGTCGACAAAGCAAGCAAGAGTGCTAATTGATTACGCTGTTTCGAGCTTGCGTTGTACCGAATAAAATAATATAAAATAAGTGCACTTAAAGAACCTGTAACAACAAAAGGCAGCACCATAAAAAAACGTTCAAAGAAAACGTTGTAGGCAATAAAGTAAGAGCTTTGTGCAACACCAAAACTCATCATTAACAGTGATACACCTGACACACTGCGATTTTTACGGATCTTCCTAATCAAAGGAACAAAGCTTAAAACCAAAACGAAGGAAGAAACGATCGGTAAATATTCGCTCAATGCCAACTCCAAATGTCTAAATTGTTGCAAAGTTAAAGTGCTGTAAAACCTTTAAAAACACATTGTAAATTTATGATTTTTAAGGTTTTATTTTTTGAAGGCGCGCATTTTAAGAGCTAACTTTTAAAATACAACTGGACACCTAACATCCAACTTTGAATAGGTGGCAAGGCTGGAATACAGGTGTATATAAATAAATACAAGGAATTACGATGAAGTGGCTATTCATTATACTTACTAGCATTGGCTTGAGCGGATGCAATTCCACTCACACCACTACAACTGACATGAAACAGAAGGTAGACGTAACTTCTCTATTCAACCACTCTCTTTTTACGCTGAAACCAGTGCAAACTGAAGCTGAAATTTTCGCTTTACCTGAATCCGAACAGCAAGCTGCAATCTCCTTTTTTGGCAAATATGCAGATGCCAACATGAGAGATGACCAAGTATTAGGAAGATTCCTAGACGCAAAATTGGATAACTTTTCTTACGATGGAGAAACGCTTACCGCGACTGAAGCAACGCTCAACAGAGCTGGCAATTGCATTTCTCTTGCCGTATTAACACAAGCGTACGCCAATGTATTAGGGATCAAAACAAGTTATGCTAAAGTTGACAGCTATCCAATGTTTCGGAAGCACCAAAAGTTTATCATCACCTCAAGCCATTTTAAAACCAAGTTATTCGCAAATAGGGCGACAGAAGGTGGTGAGAATGAACAACAGACTTTGATTAAAGGTACTGTCGTTGACTACTTCCCAGATCAAGATAGTGTATTTTCTGGAAACGCACATTATGAAGATTTAGTCGCAAAGTTTTATACTAACTTAGCCGTTTCTGCTCTGCTGGAAGCTGATTATGACCTAAGTTACTCTTTATTGTCTGCCGCGCTCAAATACGCTCCAAGAGATGCTGAAGCTATCAATACTGCCGCGCTGTTACACAAGCATGTTGGTGATATAAATAGTGCGAAGCAAATCTATGATTATGCCTTCAACAATCATCTCACCAGCACCAACTTGTTATTGAATTACCTTAACTATATTCCCAAAGATCAAACCGTGCTCAAGAATATGATTCAGACGGAGCTTGAAAAAAGCCCTACCTCCCCTTTCGATACCCTCTCGTTAGCTTCGAGCTACATTGAACAACAACGCTATAAAAAAGCCAAAAAACTTATCGAGCCTTTATTGTTGAATTATCATTACTTGCCGGAAGTTTATGTCGAGCTCGGGAAAATTGCTTATTTAGAGCAAAGATACCAAGCCGCATCTGAATACTTTGAGCAAGCAGTCAATAAGTCCAGAGAGCAGTATAAAAAAGACCTATACACCGCCAAGCAAAATATGTTGAACCATTTATTGGTTCGTAATGAGGATATAAAATAAAGAATGACATAAGTTAAGTAAAACTTATGTTAAAATAATATAAATAAAACTTTACAAACCACATTATTGTTTCTATTTTGGTGTGTGGATGTTCAAAAAACATACCACTAATTGGTCGTGCTCTACAGTGCACCCAAGGCTTGGTATTGAACGACGCCCAACTTTTTAATTTCAAGTTGGATAACCACACACTCAAAAGGAATAACAATGAAACGACACATTCTTGTCACAGCATTAGGTTTAGCATCTGGTATCGCGATGGCACAAGCGCCATTAACTGAAGCTCAGATGATGGAATATACCAGCAAAGCTAGCAAAGCAATGATTGGTAAAAAGTACGATCTCAACCTTCCACTTATTACTCAAAGCAGTGCTACAAGCACTTCAACGTCTACACAAACTATTGTGCAAACAGTTTCACACCCAGATGCAAGCTACATCAAACTACACTTTAAAAACCTCACTCTTGCAAACGGCGGTAAACTCGTTGTTCGCTCGGAGGATAGTGGCGAGCGCTATGAATACACCCAAGCAAACCTCCGCGCAGCAACTGTTGATCCAAGCCTGGGCGATGACGGCGTTAAACAGTTTTCTGCTATGTCAGTCTCTGCTGATAAAGTCATCATTGAATATACTCCAGGCCAAGGTAATGCAGGCAAAACACCCGAAGTCGATTTTTACTATCATGGTACTGAAGGACAAGCAACTGTTGAGGGCTTGACCGATGTGACGCCTATGTCAACTTGTGGCTCAATGGAACGTAAAGACGTGCAGTGCTGGGCGCAATCGCATCCGGTAGAATTCGAGCGCTCGCGTCCAGTCGCCAGACTGCTTATGAACGGTAGTGGTTTATGTACGGGTTGGCGTGTTGGTGCAGATAACCGCATGTTTACCAATAATCACTGTGTGGGATCAGCATCGGAGCTGGCGAATACTGAGGTATGGTTTAACTATCAAAGCACGAGCTGTAACGGCAGTCAGCGCGAGACTGTGGTTAAAGTCACAGGTAAAGACTTCCTTAAAACAGATTACACGCTAGATTATACGCTGTTTACCATCAATGATTTCGCGAAGGCCCAGCCGTTTGGTTACTTTGGCTTAGATGTGCGAAATCCATCGCAGGGCGAGCGTATTTACATACCTCAACATGGTTCAGGTAACCCTAAAGAGCTGTCGATTGAGTCTGATCAAGACACCAATGGACTATGCTCTGTTAACCAAGCAACGGCGAATGGCCGAGGTACTGGTACAGATATAGGTTATTACTGCGACACTATTGGTGGCTCATCAGGTTCACCAGTACTTGCAGCCTCGACCAATAATGTTGTTGCGCTACACCACTTAGGTGGCTGTACCAATAAAGGTGCTAAAATTAGCTTAATTTGGCCTCAGGTTTCTACTCACTTTGGTGGCCAAATCCCTGTTGGTGATAACGGCACTACCGATCCATTGCCTGTTGCGTTATTTACTTACAGCTGTAATGACCTAAGCTGCAGCTTCGATGGCTCAGGCTCTAGTTCACCAAATGGTTCTATTACACAGCATAGTTGGCAGTTTGGTGACGGCGCATCCGCTTCAGGCGCACAAACTTCACATAGCTTCACAAACTCTGGCAGCTATACCGTAGAGCTCACCGTGACAGATAGTAATGGCGACACCGCGTCAACAACACAGCAAGTTGCCGTGACACTGCCAGGTGAAGAGCAAAAGCTTATCAAGGGAGTTGCAAAAACGGGGCTTTCTGGAGCGAGAAGCAGTGAGATATTCTTCTATTATGATGCACCTGCAGGCGCGAATACAGTGACATTTAACACTAGCGGTGGCACTGGTGATGCTGACATGTACGTACTAAAAGGAGCAGAGCCCACCACCAGTAATTGGACTTGTCGTCCTTATCGCTCCGGTAATACTGAGTCTTGCAGCCTAAATGAAGGGGCTGGGCGTTATTGGGTGATGATCCGCGGATATAATGCTTACTCAGGTTTGCAAATCGTAGCAGATCACAACTAGCCTAAACTTCGAATAAACAAACTGAATGATTTGCGGGGGCTCGCCCCCGCTTATTTGATAGCAATCTTCAGCGATTATCTACAACTCATACCAAACACTAAACCAAACGCGGTTTTCATTGGTCATATTATGCCCCTCAATGCGACCCACTCCGGCACTAAACTGTAGATCGGTTAATCCTGCAGGAGCAAAATCAGCGGCTTTATCTAATATCACTCGAGACAAAGGTAAGCGCATCTTAATACCGTAATTTTGCCCAATCACTTCTCCATCTAGCTGATGCTGCTTATAAAATAACTTAGGTTTGCCCTGCTGCCATGACGTTGCAAATTCATAGCCTAAATAGCGGCTTCCCGTTGCAAATAGATGCGGCAACATAGGTTCGCTGACAGCGTGTAAACTGTTACTAATACTAGTGCTGGTAAGTGCTCCACCACCCACCGATAGAGGCAATTCGCTGCTGTAGCGGCTATCGACCGATGCATAGAATGGAATTTGCCATGCTTTAGCGAACAAGCTCAGCTGATAATCAAAACCATCTAATTCACCTAGCCACTGAGCTGCAGAGACTTGCAGTGCTACACCATGCTGCTGTGTATCCCACATTGCACGACCGTTAAAGCCGTAGCGCCCGCCGCTCCATGCTTTTTCACCATGTTGCACACGAATAACCCCCAATTCAGGAGCGAGGTAATTCAATGCTTCACCAAAACGATAGCTAGATGACAAGGCAAATTGCTTAAAGCTGCTTTCATTCGAGGTATTTGCTTGTGGCGAGCGAGACTGCTTATCCGCTTCTAGCTCTTGATATCCAGCATCAAACGTCGTTTTCCAGTTTTCATGACGATATTCAAGTTGGGCAAATGCGCCCATCAACGCACCATTATTGATGCTTTTCTCGGCGCCAAGCTGCCAAGCTAGTTGGCGCAGCACATCCTGCCCTTTTAATGCCACACCCAAACTATCAAAAGAGGCGCTATTTAATGCGCCTGATAAGGCGACAGAATAAGACTGTTCGAACACCGAATAATCAGAACTGGGCAGCGCGGTTTGATCTATCTTAGCCGCAGGTAATTGATGGGGATGCAGCTCTTTTAGCTCAGCCTCATCCACTTGCTCCAACACGCTCACGGTGCGCCAAGCCGGAGCAACTATTTTGTTAACCTTGACCCCTTCAGGGGTCGCATAGCTCACCAGTAACTGCTGTGAATGGGTAATAATTTGCTCAAGTGGTTTAGCACTTGCAGGTAAGGTCTCAAGTATTTTACTCGCCACGTCATAACGCATCACCGCTAAATGGCCTGCGACTCCAGAAATAAAGTACAGCTTGTCATCATCATGAGACCAAGTTAACCCCGAAAGGTATTGATGTGACTTGGGTAAGTAGACGATTTCGGTTGTATCATGGCTAAGATCTTTAACAACAAGTTGCCAGCGTTTGTTAGGAGTAACATGCACATAGGCTAATGTCGTCTTTTTATTAGAGAGCACAGGAAAGTCATGGACATCCCCAAGCTTGCTTGTGGTGATCGGCGCTTGCTTGCCTGAGTCCAACTCTATGGTCACTAGCTGTGAGTAACCCAAACGAGACACCTCTGCAATAATGGTATTAGCATCAACAATACTAAAGCGACGAATACCCGCGCCTTCGGTTAGTTGCTTCGGCTTTCCAGTACCAACTTTCCAGACAAACAAATCATTGATAAAGGTATCGTCTGCAGCTGGCGTTTTTGCAACGAAGTAAATATGGCTGTCATTCAGCCATTGGGGGTAATAGATACCAGCAAAATTGTGAGCATCAAGCTGCGCAAGTCGCTTTTTTGGAAAGACTTCGGGTGCGATATCCACAATATCTTTAGGATCGGCATTTAGTATTGCTTCATTGCGCTTATTAAATTGCTCAATGGCTTCTACATTTTCTTTGTTTTCGTAGATATTGAGTGTGACTTGGCGTTTACGATTTTGCTCTACCACCAAAAACTGACTGCCATCTGGAGAGAATGCAATATCTCGAGCAGCATATGCGAACCGCTGCCAAAGCTCACTCTGTGTCGGAACCAAGGCCAGCTCCTGCTGCATGGCCTGATAGCTATATTCAACAATAAAGCGACGATATAACTGGCTGGCTGGCGCTCCAAAAGCACCACTAAATGCGGTTTCAAAACTGCGAGATTCCACCGCCTGCACTCTTGTCCACACGGCATCTAACGTCTGTGCGCCATAATTATCCTCAAGCCATGCTAGAAAACGTACGCCTACTAAGTATGCCATGGAGTTGGAAAGGTAAGACTTGTCGCCATTATCTAAAGCGCTATAGGTCGGTAATGCGCCTTGCTGCGCGTAATAGCGCACAATGCTCTCACTGTAATTATCGTATAAACGTCCTCGTCCCGTTAATCTAGACTCCAGCAAGGTCGCATAGCCTTCGCTGACCCAACGCGGTAATACCGCATCGAGCAAGTCGGTAATATCGTGCCAATCTCTGAGATGTTGTCGCCATTGATTACGGCTAGGCTGTGATAGGTGAACGAGATGAATATATTCGTGCAAAATGAGCAACTGCTGCCAACTGGTGTTATTTGCGATGACGGAATCAGCTTGAGGCGGCGTTGCTTGCAGTGCCATCATTGGTTTATCTGTGCTGGGTAATGCAAAGCCATTGGCCGTATTTTCTGGATCGTAAATAATCACATCAGCACGTTCACTCAAGGCTCTACCTTGTTGTGCCAGCACTTTATCTCGCACTACCTCCAGCTCATTTGCTGCAGAATACGCCCATTGCTGAAGCGCCTGAGGATAATGCACATTAAAGTTTTCGGTTTTGATGGTTTGCCACTTAGCCTGTAAACCAAAGCTCGTAAAAGCAACAAAAATTATCAGTAGCGCCCGCATTACCTTTCCTAAATAAATCCAGTTGCGCTAGCTTAACAAGAGATGTAAAGAAAAAGTGTGCTTTTTAGTAACAATTTCTTGCGCACGTTACACCTTAAAACGTCTATTTTGAGGCAAGCAACATGTTAGCTGCTCTAAATGCGCGTAATTTTTCAGTGTTTTTGTGGCTGTGCAAGGGTGATAAACAAGCTAAGTACCGCAAGAGATACCGCAAACACAAAAAATACCACGGTTGAACTCAACCCCGCCTGCCACTTTGCCGCGGCGATTAAACCCGCGCTCAATAACACCGCCAGTTTTGCCTTGGTATGTGCATGTGGTTTGAATGATTTGGAGTAGCTATACGCCATAAAGATAAAGCCGCTGGCCAACAGATAAGTGACTAACATGGTAGCTCCTTGCCAAGGTTTTGAAGGAACTTTAATTATATGCTAATGATAATTATTATCAACAAGGTAAAGTGATTTTTATCAATCCTCCCGGTTCTGTGTTGTGACAACTCAGTTGTCCATCGTGTAACTCTATAATGGTGCGGCTAAAGGCTAAACCTATTCCCTGCCCACCTTCTTTGGTGGAATAGAAAGGAATAAGCATGTTATCTAGGTTGGCAAAGCCTGGGCCATTGTCTTGCACATCAATCACCGCTTGTTGCTGCTGATAATAAGCATGTAGCGTCAACTTGGCATTTTCACCACTGGCCTCAATGGCATTTTTAACTAAGTTAATCAGCACTTGCTCAATTAAGGCTTTATCAAGATTGAGCGTATTCACAGTGCAATTTACTTGGATGTCGGTATCCTCAAATAACGCAGCAACAGAAGACAGTAACAGCATGATAGAGACTGACTCCCGATCTAGCCTTGGAGTTTGCGTAACTTTGGCGTATTGGCTCACAAATTGTTGTAAATGCTGGCAACGCTGACCAATAACACTTAGCGCATGTTGCTCTTTTTCGTCCTTTGCTCTTGCTAATAAGGTTTGCGCTAGGGAGCTTACGGGCGTCAAACTGTTGTGGATCTCATGACTTATTACTCGGATTAAGTGTTGCCAAGCAGCCAGCTCCTTTTTACGTAATGCCTTAGTAATATCGAGTGCGACAAGTAAAGAAAACTGCTTACCCTCTTGAAAGAATTCACTACTTTGTAGTTGCCACCGAGATTGCTGCGCTGTATCTGCAAAATGCCAGTGATTATCTTGTTGCACCAGCCCAAACTGAGCCGCGCTTATTCCCTTACACTCTAACCAAGGGCGATGATAAAGCGACTCAAATGCACCATTGGCATAGGCAAGTTTGAGTTTTTCGTCAAACATCATAATTGGCGTATTAAGGCTGTCTATTAGCTGATAAATGATAAACTGCTGACTATGATAGCGGCGCTTTTGACTGTGCAGCTGTGCACTTAAGGCCAGCAAGCGCTGTTCAAATTCGGCTACCACGCCCGCTGTGTAATGTGGCTTAATGGTTTGCGTAAAATCACTTTGTGCAATCGCTTCTAGCTGCCAATTAGCACGCATGGCAATACGCTTAAGGTGAGACAGCAGTATTTTTTGTAACCCACCCAATAACCCCAATACACTCACCGATACGGCAGCCACCCACATTACCCCAAGCTGTAATTGCAGAAGCAGTAAAGTCAGTAAAACCGTACAGCTAATGGTTAACAGCGTACAGTAAGCCCCAAACCGCCACTCGGCACTAGCCAGATGTTTTAAGGCCATATTTTTCCAAACGCCGATAAAGAGAAGAAGCCGTGAGTCCAAGTATTTTAGCGGCTTCTGCGACATTGCCTTGAGCGCGTTGCATCGCTTGCTCCACCATTTCTTGCTCCACTTGTTGCAAAGTCTTGCTTGGCATATCACTGATCACTTTAGGTGCGGCGGTAAAGCGTAGTTGGCAATCACTGAGCTCAATCTGCAAGCCCTCCGCCATTAACACGGCACGCTCCATGACGTGACTTAACTCACGCACATTGCCGGGCCAAGCGTGTTCAATCAACGCAGCTTTAACCGCAGGGCTAAGTTCACGAATTGGCTCACCATACTGCGCACAGAATTTAGCGACAAAATACTCAGCCAACGGCACGATATCGCCAAACCGCTCGGCGAGCCTCGGCACTTCAATCACAATCGTGTTGATGCGATATAACAAGTCTTCTCGGAACTCACCGGCTTTCACTAAGTCGTCAAGATTGGTATTGGTTGCGCAAATAAGTCGACAATCCGCTTGTTGCGTCTGACTGCTACCCACAACTTCATAACTGCCATTTTCCAGCACCCGCAGTAGTTTTGCTTGTAGAGGAAGTGGAATAGTCGCAACTTCATCCAAAAATAATGTGCCCTGCTTTGCCATTGCAAAACGACCAACACGATGCTGCTTTGCATCTGTAAACGCCCCTTTGCTGTGACCAAACATCTCACTTTCGAACAAGGACTCTGGCACCGCGCCCATATTCACTTCAACCCAAGGTCCTGCTGAACGATTAGATTGTTGGTGTAACCACTGAGCTAAATGACTTTTCCCCGCGCCACTTGGCCCAGTAAGCAGCACCCGAGCGTCGGTTTTTGCTACTTTAGCAAGCTGTTTATATAAAGATTGCATCGCCTGAGAGCGCCATTGAAACGCGCCGCGCTCGCTGTGTTTTGCTACGATATTCGCTTGCTTTAATGATATTTTGAGTTGTTGCTGCACGGCTTGCAGTAGCTGCTGATTGTCCCACGGCTTTTCGATAAAGTCGCTCGCACCAAGCTGCATTGCAGACACCGCTAACGCGACATTTCCCCAACCGGTAATACAGATCACAGGCACATTAAGATTGGAGTCACGTAGCCAGCGCAAAAAGTCCAGCCCTTCATTGCCTGAAGTGGTATCTCGGGAGAAGTTCATATCGAGCAAGGCTAATGACACTTGCTTAGCGGTGAGCAGTGGCTTGGCAAGCTCTAAGGTTGCCGCCTCAATTACATTGAAACCTTGATCTTCTAAAAAGAATACGGCACTGAGGCGTACTTCAGCGTTATCATCGATAACCAGTATTGTGGGCTTTTCCATAGGGAGAATTTTTATTGTTATCGGGTTTCAGCGGAGCATAGTGTGCTCCGCGAATATAAAATTATAACCAACGGATGATTGTACTTAACGTGTGACTTTCACCCGGTGCAAGTTGCACGGCATCATCCATTACGTTACAAGCTTCTAAGCACAACATCTTGTGGTATTCATCATCATTAAAGTTGCTTAAACGCTGTGACTTTTCAATCCATGGGTTCCAAAGCACACAAGAAGTTGAGTTTTCACGTTTTACTTCAATAATGCCCGCAGGCGTGTTGATAGTTTGCACTGGGCTTGCTTGGGTGTATACCATATCGGTTTCGCGGGCAAAGCCAACCACTTCGGTTTGCTCAAATGGACCTTCACCAAATTCGATATATTTCGCGCCTTGTAGCCCGTCTACCGTGGTATTACTGACTTCTGGCGTTGGGAAGTACGTATGTAAGGCTTGCGTTAACGTAAATGGCGCATCACCAGTATTGATATTGGTCAGTCGCACCTCAAGCTTGTCTGATAACACAAACTCGACCTCTAATTGTGATGTGTGTGGCCAGTATTGCGCTTCAACTAAGGTCATCGGTAGTGTGAGTTTAACGGTAATTTCATCGCTTTTTTCTTCAACGCTGTGTGCGCGCCAAAGTAGCTTGCGAGCAACCCCATGAATTGGCCAATCCGCTTTGCTATGTACGCCAAACCAAGGCCAACAGATTGGAATACCACCGCGTACTGGTTTGCCTTCAAGGTAATCTTCCGCCTCAGAAACCCAAATTAAATTGCCTTTTCCTGCTGGTGTAAACTCGGTAAGTTGCGCGCCCTGTAAAAAGATCTTCGCTTGGCAAAATGCACTGTCGACCCAAATATACTCAAGTCCGGACTCGGTGCGCTCGATTGAAACTGAAGGTGATAATTCCATGGTGATTCCTACGTCAACTCAATGATATGCCTACCTTACCACTTAAATACTACGAGTAAACTGTTATCCATCCAATTTGAAAGTTATTCAATTATACCAATGCGGTAGCACCGTGAGAGTCTTGCTCTCACGGTTTATGGAACTTGAGGATTGAGTTAAAGCTATACTTTAAATTTGCCCACCAGCTCTGTGAGCGTGCTCGACAATGAATGTAATCTCACGCCATTTTGATTGGTATTCACAGCGATATCACTCACGCTATCCGCAGCATTTTTAATTTCCACCACGTTGCGATTAATGTCTTCAGCAACATGTTGCTGCTCTTCAGCTGCGGTGGCGATTTGCGTGTTAAGGTCGCTAATATTGACAATCGCTTGGGTTATTTCACTAAATTGTTGTTGCGCTGAGTTTGTCAGTTCAACCGTTTGCTCCGTACGCGTTAGGCTGCGCTTCATTTCTCCCGACACCATTTCTGTCATTTTTCTAAGCTTATCAAGCTGAGAGGCAATTTCTTCCGTCGATTCAGAGGTACGCTGTGACAACGCGCGTACTTCATCAGCCACAACAGCAAAACCACGGCCATGTTCACCTGCGCGTGCCGCCTCTATTGCCGCATTTAACGCTAAAAGATTGGTTTGTTCTGCTATGCCTCGGATCACGCTGAGTATCGACATAATATTTTCGCTTTCGGTGTCGAGCTGCATGATATCTGCGGTTGCCTTATTGATCACTTCGGATAATGTTGTGACGCTCTCGACAGACTCTGTGATCACCCTTTGGCCCAACTCAGATGCTTGCTGAGTTTGTCCGGCTAGCTCAGCCGCATTGGCGCAGCTTGCCGCCACTTCGTTTGCGGTTGCCGCCATCTCATTAATTGCGGTGGCAGCCATTTCAAGCGCTTGCTGTTGTTGACTGGTAGCGCCGGTGAGCTGATCAGACTGCGAAGCGGTTTGTCGTGAGGTTTCATTAACTTGCTGCGCACACTCGTTGATTTGCGTCACCAACTCAGCAATGAGATTTAAAAACAAATTAAAGCTCGTCGCCAGTTTGCCTGTTTCATCCTGAGCTTTAATGTCTAAACGCTGCGTTAAATCACCACCGCCTTGTGAAATTTCAGTTAAGCCATCACTCACTTCTACAATGGGCGCTGAAATTAACTTAGAAATATAACTTGCCAGTAACAGGAACACGGTGATCAGGACGGCACTTAAAATCAATATCGTCAGCGTCATCGCATTGGCTGCAGCCATTACCTCACCTTTTTCAACTAAACCAATAAACTTCCAGCCTAATTTGGGTGCTGTATAGATGTTGGCAAAGTAGTCTTGCCCGTTAATTTCGAGCTCAAATAGCCCATCTTTATTTTGAGCCAATTCGCGATAGCGGCCGTTCGCAATGTCTGCCAACTTTTTAAATCTATGTTCGGAGAACTTGGCATCGACCAGCACATTTCCGGTGTCTTCCACTAGCATTAAATAGCCGGTCTCGCCCAATTTGATATTGCGGATGATTTTGGTCAGCCCTTGCAGTGACACATCCATACCTTGGACACCCACGGTTTGACCATTGGCAGTTATCGCTTTTACCGTCGACACAATCACCATATCATCCGGCGCCCAATAATAGGCGCTAGTGCGGATCGTCTCGCCATTTCCCGATTGTCCCGTTTGATACCAAGGACGCTGCCTAGGGTCGTAGTTTGCATTCACTTCACCTAGAGGCCATTGAATATAACCACCTTGCTGATTTCCCATGTAGATATAGGCAATGCCGGGGTGCGTGTTACCAAAGTGCTCAAATAACGAATATGCTGCTTGCTCTATTTTGCTTCCTGCTTTCGAATTAAGTCGAGTGGTGCTGGTTGAATCCATATAAGTTTTCACGTCTTGCTGCGCACTCAAGACTTGTGCATGGGTTGCTAAATAGTCTACGTTTTTTGCAATTTCATCAAAAAACATCTGAATACCATTCTCAACCTGAAGCGCCTCTCGATCACTGAGCTCTGAGAAGGTCTCTATCCCCTGCTGCCGAGTTTGACTGATAATAAGCCCCGCGATGATTAACAAAGGAAGCGCGATTGCCGTTGCGAAAGACAGCTTTAATTTTTGCGATATATTCATGAATAAACACCATTTCACAGATAGTAAAAATATAGTGAGGGATAGACTATTGGGCAAGAATGACATACAAATGTGATCACTTGTTCGCCTTATATTCATCTTAGATATGGTTAAATGTTGGGTAACTTTGAGGTCGGATAGGCCACAGTGTTACTATGGATAATTCAATCAAGGGCCATAAAATTTACCTGCTTTCTGCAATGATAGCTTTGGTGGTCTACAATTTGTAAGAGGTTTTGCGCTCAACCATTTAACAACGGGACAACTATGTTAAAACTTTCAACCATCTCACTCGGATTAGGTCTAGCACTTTGCTCTAATTCAGTGCTTGCCGAAAACTCAGAAATTGATGCGTTAAAGCGCCAATTGGCTGAACTTCAGAAGAAACTCACGCAGCTAGAACAAAAAGAGCAGGCGCGAGCACAACAGGAAAAAATCGCAAAGGCTGAAAAAGCCGAAGCAAAAGCTGAAACTAAAACTCAAGTTGCAGCAGCTGAAACAAAACCGGCCATCAAAGTCGGCGGCGCGATCAGAACAAACTACAGCCATACGTCTTATGACGATGACAACAAGAACCGTGGCGGCGATTTTGACTTCGATATTTTCAGATTGAACTTCTCTGGCAATGTCGGAGGCTTTGGCTTAAATGCTGAAATCCGCTTTTTCGACTATATGACTGCGGTAAAATACGCTTACCTAGACTATGACTTTGCCGATCATTGGCAAGCTCAGGTAGGTATGACTAAAGTACCTTTTGGTAACTCACCTTACAATTCGCACAACTGGTTCTTTAACACTACCTATTATATTGGTCTTGAAGACGACCACGACATGGGGGTGGTATTTAAACGTAAAGTGGCGGACAACTGGCAGCTTGATCTTGGCTTTTTCAAAAATGATGAGCTAGGTGGTGTCGATGGTTACGTGGATGACCGCAGCGATCGCTACTCTTATGACGTGGTAGGTTTCCGTAAAGCGGGCGATGGCGTTTATGACGACCCTACGCAACCAATCGGCGAATACAACACCTTTGTTGGTCGTTACGCGTATCATATTGAACACAACGGTGGCACAACTGAAATTGGCGTCTCTGGTCTTGCCGGTGGCCTTCACGATGGTAATGACCGAGCAGGTGATTACAACGCGTGGGCACTGCATTTAAATAGTAACATTGGCCCTTGGAACTTACAGCTACAACACGGTGAGTACCAGTACGATATTGATGACGTAAACCGTATGGCGGTAGGTGCTTATGCGTTTTATGATTCCATCGCAGCAGAAGCCACCATGTCGAACTTTAATGTAGCGTACAACCTGCCAGTTGAGTTCGGTCCAATTACCGATCTGCAATTTTATAACGACTTCGGTATTATTTACGACAAATCCGATAACACCGAAGACACTTGGATGAATGTCACTGGTGTGTCACTCGCTGCGGGTGCATTCTTCACCTATGTTGATTTAGTTCACGCGAAAAATCAGCCATTTATTGGTGGTTCAATCGCCGGCGATAGTGACGAAAGCGAGCGTCGCTTCAATATTAACTTCGGTTATTACTTTTAATCTAAGGGATTAATCTTAGGTATTAAATGAAAAAGGCGATGCACAAGTTGATGCATCGCCTTTTTATTTCCTTGTTTTCTGTCATACCAATAAGACCAACGTTAGTTTGTGGCTGCCCTCCAACCAAGGCGTTCCGCTTCAGCGGCGGCAAATTGAGGTAAGTCTGCGGCGATAAATTGTTTGTGCAGTATTTGCACACCAAGCAAGTGATTGATCACGGCATCTAGTTGCACTTTGAGTGAATCATCTGCGTCTGGCGATTCATGTAACTCAAATAGCGCATTTACCGCTTCAAAGTCTAATAAACCTGCGGCTTCTACCGCTTGTCTAGATAAGTATTTATCAGCCAGCACCCGCATTGCCGCCCATTTTTTCTCATCCGAGTGCGCCGGTGGTGCCATAAAAGCAAACTTTTCTCGTTCATACAGCACTTCTGGCAGCAGCCCTTTCATCGCTTCACGTAACACATACTTTTCTTTACGGTCTTTAATGCGATATTGCGGGGGAATGGTAAAGGCAAACTCAGCAAGGTGATGATCCAAAAAGGCAGGCCTTGCCTCCATCGAATTGGCCATGTCGACCCTATCACCGCCCCAAGTTAATATTTGTCCCTCAAGCATGGTTTTAATCCATACATACTGGGCTTTATCGAGTGGATGGCGGGACTCTAACATGGCATCATCTAAAGTCTCAGCGATTGCTTTGCCTGCGTCATAACCCGTGAGTAGCTCTCTGTGTTCGGCGGCAACGAGTTGATGGGCAAAGTGACTGCACGACAGCCAAGGCTGTAAACAGCTCGGCGTAAAGCCTACAACTTCGTCTAATGCCGCACTGTCGTATTGCTCACGCGACAACATCGCCCCCTTAAATAATTTATTGCTGTCTTCCAGCATGGTTTGCCACTGGGCTTTTTCGGTGTCATCAAGTTCATCTAAGCCATATAAAAACAGGTCTTTTCTAAATGCAGGATAACCCGCAAAAAGCTCATCGGAGCCCTCCCCAGTCATCACAACTTTATAATTAGACTCATTAACTTGCTGACTCATCAAATACTTAGCAACACCAAGCGTGTTATAAATGGTTCGTTCGGTATGCCATAAAGTTCGCTCAAAATGGCCATATAGCTCGTCACCGCTTAACGACATAATATGATGATCGGCATTGGTGGCTTGTGCCATCTGTTGTGCAATCGGCGTTTCGTCGTACTCTGCACTATCAAAGCCTATGGTAAAGGCTTTAATTGGCGCCTGTGCAGCGGCCGAAGACAAGCCCAAAATGGCGCATGAGTCTATGCCACCACTTAAGTAACAACCTACCGGGACGTCTGCGGTGAGTCTCAACTGCACCGCTTCTAGCAACTGTTTGCGCACGCCATCAATGTAGTATGCTTCATCTTTGCTATTTAAATACGCTTGCGCCGTCGGAAAGTTAACATCCCAATAAGGTCTATCTTCAATGCTAAAACCTTGTTCGCTTCTGGTGATACTAACAACATGTCCAGGTTTGATTTGATGCACATTCGCAAACGCCGTGCTGCCGGGCACCATGACTTGGATCAGTTGATGAAATAGACCTTCACTTGAGAATTGGCGCTTAACTTTAGGGTTGGCAAACAGCACCTTCAGCTCTGAGCCAAACACTATTTCGTCTTCTGTTTGGGTGTAGTACAAAGGTTTAATACCAAAGCGGTCTCGCACTAAGTGCAACGTATCGGTTTGTTGGTCATACAACGCAAACGCAAACTCACCGCGCAGATGCGTCAGCATCTCATCAAGGCCAAGCTGCTGATATAAGTGCATAGCAATTTCTGAGTCGCTCTTACTTTGGAACCTTGCCCCTTTTGCTACTAGCTCAGCTCGGATCCGCGCGTAATCGTAAAACTCGCCATTGTGCGCCAACATTAGGCGCTTATCAGAACTAATAAAGGGCTGTCGCCCTCGTTGCTCGTCGAGGTCGATTATCGACAGTCTGGCGTGACTAAATCCCACGCCAGCCATTTGTTTATAGCCAAAACCATCAGGACCACGATGATGTTGAATGGCTGCCATGTTTACCAATAATTGATTATCTATTTGTGTTTGCGCTTGCGTTGAAAAAATACCAGCAATTCCGCACATAATATCTCCCTAAATCACATCCATCACAGTACTGGCGCGCTGCACCATACAGGTCAATAAGGCTTGGCGTAAAAAGACGGCACCACGTGCCTGACTAAAATACCAATTGTGTGGCGTGGCATCTAAACTGGTGCACAGCTCTTCACCTCGAGCCAAAGGATGAAGCACTATCGCATCAGGCTTAAAGGGGGAATCTGCGCTCAATTTAAACGACTTTCCATAGGTTTCGAAGCTTTCACCAACCCATGCAATGGAGTTGATATACACCACATCAAGCTCAGGTAAAACGGCGTTCAAGTCATGGCCGATAGACACCTTGACCCCCGCCTCCTCTAGCTGGGCTAATTGCTCGCTTGACACTGCGTCCTCGACACTCTCGTCGTAGAGCAGGTATATTTCGTCCACAATGCGCGGAAAATGCGTAAACATTTTCAACAGGCTACGCACCGTACGCATTTGGCTCGGCACGCCAATCACGCCAATTTTTATAGGGCTAAAGGCTTCGCTGTCAGGGAGTAATAACGACGGCCGCCATTTGAAGATAGTGTAGAGATCAGACATTGCTTGTGTTGGGTGCTCATCAATGCCATTACCAGCATTGATAATTGGAATGCGTAGACTGTGGATCATCTCTTCAATAGACTCCACTGAGGTGTCACGTAAGACGACACAATCGCCATAATTATTGAACATCTCGGCGACATCCTGCAGCGACTCCCCTTTCGCAATGCCCGTAGAGGAGCGATCAGTGATCGACATAATATCGCCCCCTAAGCGGTGCCATGCACTTTCAAACGACAGACGGGTGGGGTGCTGGGTTCATAAAACGCACTGATCAAAATTTTGCCACTAAGCGGCGAGCTGAACCTTGCAGGGTTACTTTCATATTTCGCGGCGAGGCGAAACAACTGGATCAGCACGTCTCGGTCAAGGTGGTCGACACTGATAATGTGCTTATTCTCCAAACAATGCAGCCTGTCACCGTCTTCTTGTATCGCTCTGAGTAATGCTTTGGGATGTGCATCCCCGTAAACATCCGGCTGCGCTCGATTAAACTCTACTTGCTGCGCACTTACCATAACTGCCTCTTTTTAAAATCAATAAGGAACATAACGACAAGGACAACAGGACATAAACAACTGAGCACTATGGCCAGCCAAATTAAACTAGAAAATGCGCCCAATGAGATCATACATCCTCCACTTTGCTTTGCGTGCCCAACGCTTGCCAATGGAATGATTGCTGACTAAAACGCCAAGCAATCACACAAATTAATAACGACACCGCACAAGAAACTAATGCGGCGACATAAAAACCAATATAAAAATACCCAATCAAACCTGATAGCGTGCCAAGCAACATAGCCCAGCCAGCGCTATTTCCCGTCATTCGCGCAAAGTACAAACCAAATACGATAGGCCAAATAGTGCTGGCGACGAAGGCGCCAGCGAAGTTCAACAAGGCGCCCAGTGTGGCGATTTTTGGTAAACACAAGAGCCAAGTCACCACACCGAGTATGACAATAATCCACTTAGCACTTTTTAAGCGTTCGCTATCGCTTGCCTTTGGTTTGATGTATTGCAGGTAAATATCTTGATTGATGAGATCTGACGTTGCGGCAAGCAAGGAGTCCAAACTCGATGCCAGCGCGGAGAACACCACAATGAACAGAATGATCGAGCCGGTATAGCCGAGCACTTGGCTTGCAACCAAGGGTCCCACCATATCGGCGCTAGCGGGATACAAACCTAAACTCGGCGCTGCCAGCGCAATAAACCCAGTTACGATGGGGATCGGTAGCCACAGCAGACCTGCGATAAAATACGCCTTTTTGCCCACCCCACCTTTAAATGCAAACGCCCTTGACCACCATACGTTGCTGTGAAAAATTTCTCCTAAACCAAAAAAGATATTATTGAACAAAAACATCACAGCGGCAGGAAAAAGCAGGTCGAGTAGTTTAGGGTGGTCGCTACTGAGTTTTTGGTGAATTGGTTCAAGCCCAACATTCATCGCCACGACAATGGCAATTCCGACGACACCTGCCAAAATAATAATGGCCTGTAGAAAGTCCGTGGCGATCACCGCTTTTAGACCGCCAAAGAGCGTGTAGACCACACACATCAGCAGAATAATCGACATACCAAGGTGATAATCTAAGCCACTTAGGGTGTGTAGCAAAATGCCACCCGCCATGCCTAGGCTAACGAGCCAGCTCATGGCATACACGAAAGAGATCAGCAAAAAGACCCACCAAGAGAAACGCCCAAACCGCAACCGCATAAAATCGCCACTGGTGTAGCCGTGGGGTAGTAAAGTTTTGATGCGTTGGCTTAGCGGCGCAAATAGCAACAATCCGAATGCGGCACAGGCATAGCCTATCATGCCCCAAATGCCAAACTGATAAGTGAGCTGTGGCGCAACTAAAGTGGTGTTACTGGTGACCCAAGTTGCCATCGCAGTGGCACAAGCAAAGGCCAACCCAACATTTCTACCGGCCAGCGCAAATTCATTATGTGACTGCACGCGCCTGCCAACCCACCAGCCAAAAAATACCCATAGCAAAGCAAACGCTAGGGCAAGACCGAGCGCCAATGAAGCATTTATCATACGCTTTCCTTATCGTGCGTTTGCTTATTACCCACCACAATCATCCCTACAAGCAGCACAAATAAGCAAAAGCCCAATACAAACAGTGCAAGCGCCAGCGTTAACTGATGATGTTTGACTGAAAATGAGACCGACGTTTGTACCGAGTTAGCAGAAGGGCTATCTAAGGTTGCGAGATAATCACCATCGGCCAAGCCACTAATGGTTACCGCTTGTTGAGTCGGCTGAAGCGAAAGGGAGAGGGAGTAAGGTTCTGAAAGATGTTGAATGGATAGCTGTGTTGATTGCTGTAGAGGCGGACCTGTACGCTCAATGTGCAGTGTAATAAACCCAGCAGTCACGACCTCATCGCTCACCCTCAACGATGCGGCAAGCCCATTAAAGCTCGCAGCAAGTAAGACTAAGGTTACTACTCGGGCGATCCACATCCTCATAATCCCTAACTGCGGTTATCCAAGCCTGAATTCGCCGCAAGTTTTGCTATCCACATTATTCTAGTAGTAACAAAGACTAGCCCAAGGATCAAATTTGTCTAGTAAGCCGTCACCCAACTTTATCTTCACTTTACATTTATTCTTTTGTTTTTATTGCTCTTTTTTGAACACATTGCAGCAGTAAATTACTCCCAGCTTCAACATCATGCCAATGACTCCATTCGTCTGGCGCATGGCTAACGCCGTTGAGTGATGGAATAAATATCAGCCCCGTGGGGCACACTTCTGAAAAAAACTGGCTATCGTGACCAGCACCACTTGGCATGATTTGATAATTCAGTGACAAGGCCTCTGCCTGTTGACTAATAAATTCCACCATCTCAGGTGTGCACTTCATTGGAGACAGCCAACTCACCTGCTCGTATTCAAACATTAAATGGTGTTTTCGAGCGATAGCTGAAAGCGCTTTACGACAGGCAATTTCAAGGTTCTCCATCACCGTTTCGTCCATATCACGCGCGACGATGGTGAAATCCACCTCTCCAGCAATCGTATGTGCAAAACCCGGCTTTAATTCTGCCTTACCGACGGTGATCCTCGTGGTATCTGTGCCGTCCTCTGCAATAATGCGGTCTAACTGGTAGGCAAAATCAGCCAGCCCCATAAAGGCGTCGCTACGCATCTCCATGGGGGCTGTGCCTGCGTGGTCGGCCTTCCCGATTAATTTCACCATCCATTTAAATACCCCTGAAATACCTTCCACCACACCAATTTGAATGCCTTTTTGATCAAGCACAGGTCCTTGCTCTATATGTAATTCAAAAAAACTATTTATTTGCTCAGGCTCTAGCCTCGCATTCAGTGCATCCATGGGATCTAACCCTTGCGCGCGCATGGCATCGCTAAGCATACAGCCATCCGCATCATGACTTGTGAGTAATTGGTGAGGCGTTAACTTTCCTGTGAGCGCTTGTGCCCCGATCATGCCACCAAAACGCCCTTCTTCTTCACTGGTACCGATGACCCAAATCGGCCTATCCAATTGCACATTGTGCTCTTTTAAAATACGAATACACTCAAACCCCGCAATGACGCCTAGGGTGCCATCAAACATGCCACCTGCTGGTACACTATCGAGATGAGAGCCAATGATCACCGCGGGTTTTGCTGCAATATCCGGGCTGGTCATTTCAATAATCACATTGCCAGCGCCATCCATACGACTCACAAACCCTTCGCTTTGTGCGCATTCCATCAGCCATTTACGCGCTGCAAAATCCTCATTGCTAAAACCTTGACGATAAATTCCCTTATCCTCATGGTTATAGCCGAACTCCGCGAGCGCAAATAAGGTAGACTTAAGACGTTCTAAATTTACTTGCATACTTTGCCCCTCAACGTTTCAGTCGCACCACTTCCCTGTATTTAACCTGAGATCAGATTCGCTATTTTAAACACTGACGTCCGACTGATAATCTCTTTGCTTTAGCTTAGTTGAAAATTCGCGAATTTCAGCCGCTGTGATATGCTTTTAATAATTGGCTTCTGGTTAACAATGTTGGCTCAGGTCATCGTGATGCGCTGTCAGTTCAGCACTCCCGAAATATGAGGATGCCTATGCGTAAAAAAATCCCCTTATTCAATCGTTGTTTTTGGCTTCATGTTGCTGGCATCGTCTTTGTTGGTCTCGGCTTTATCGGCATGGCACTGCCTGTTATGCCTACCACCATCTTTTTTATTCTCGCTCTCGCTTGCTTTACCCGCTCTTCTCCCAAGCTAGAAAATTGGCTGCTCACCCACCCCAAATTTGGCCCGAGTCTGGTTGCATGGCGGCAACATCAGGTGATCCCCATAAAAGGCAAGATTGGCGCTGCGGTTGGCATGAGTGTTGGTTTCCTGGCTTTGAGTTTCAGTAGCGCGCCTATTTGGGTAGTGTGGTCTGTCGCGATAACTGAGGCTGCCGTACTCAGCTATATTTTTACACGTCCATCAGTCATCCCCGTGGATGTAAAACAGCCTCACTTATAACAAAATAAATACCTCTCTACTAATTAGCTAAACGCTTTAAAAGCATCATCCAGCGGAGTATGCGCGATATGATTCACGTAGTTACTCATCACTTTTTGACTTAGCGCTAAGATAATTTCCAGCAGATTTTGTTTAGTATAACCTGCGGCAAAAAACGCTTTCGTTTGTGCATCGCTCAACTTGCCACGCTCGCGCAGCATTTCAAGTGTTGTGGCACGCAGCACTTCTAGTTTCTCATCGCCAAGTGGTACTTGTTCGCGCAGCGCTTTGACCAATTCATCACTTACTTTCATTGATTTTGCGATGGCAGAATGAGCCGGCACACAGTAGTGACATTCATGTTCTACATTAATCGCTTGCCACACCACAGTTTTTTCATCGTTATTGAACGAGCTATTTAAAAAAGCCTCATGTAACACTTGATAGCCATGCAGATGCTCTGGTGATTCCGCCATTACACCATGAAGGTTCGGAATACGTCCAAATGCTTGCTGGGACTTCTCAAGTAATGGTTTACCTTTTTGCGGTGCAGATTCTACGGTATGGATTGTAAAGTCAGTCATCTGTTGCTCCTCTTGGTGCATTTTGTATTGGTATAACCTGAGATCTAACTAACCTCAGGTTAACTAACCTGAGCTGCGGATAATTAATGCCTTTCTAGCAGCCAGTTTTAGCGCTAACTGCGTTGAATTCACTTCCAATAGCCAGCTATTGGGGCGTAAATTCGCCTTGTTATCCCCAAAAACTTTCTGGCTAGATAAGGAAAAAATTTAATGTGAGCTTAAGAATAAAGAGTTAGCTCACTCCTTATCCAAACCTCAGGTTAGCTACTCATTGGGTGCTAGACTAACCTTACTTGAATGGTCATTCAAATAACTATTCGCTATAGTAAACACCATAACTGTCTAAATTAATATGAAATTTAATTTGCTACTGACTGGTCGGGTCAAGCCAGCAGCGTTGGGGTTAAAAGTAAATTTTATTCTCAGCGTAGTCGATAATTAGCTTATCATCGTTGAAATTACTTAAACCCAGCAGGATAAACGGCTCGTCTTTATATCCAAGCACCTCAAACACTGGCATATCCGATAAGTGACTTTCGGTATTGATGATTTCCTTGCCTCCTAAGCTAAAGCGCAGTGATCCTATGGCCACCTTTTTAGTCGCTTGGTCGTTTAACCCGCGGCTGATGTCTTCTTCGCCCAGCGTTAATGTTAGTTTATTGGCCAAATGTGAGTTGATGTAGTTGGTTGGAGCGCCGGTATCAAGCACGGCGTCCACCTCTTCGCCATTAAAACTTGCTGTTAGCTTGATGAAATTGTTATCTATTTTAAAACTTTTACTCTCTAAGCCCTGTGTCACGCTATTTGGGCAAGCCCCTTGATATAAACTCAGCTCATTATTTTTAAAATCAAACACATTACAATATTGCGACATGTATCCATGCCCCAAAATTCCAGGCAAGACGCCTTCCACATCTAAGCGGGTCATATCTTTAAATACATAAGGAAGCGACTCTGCTGCTAAGTGACCGACGCTGGTGTGGTCTATCGTTGCCAATACTAGCTCTGAGCTACCACTTGCGCCTTGTACGTCCATTTTGCTTAGCTTATCTTCTGGCAAGGCAAGTGCTGCTTTCAGATTAACCGGTAAAATACCAACATTCGCAGCACTGTCTAAAATCATAGGATGGGTAACCGTATGGTTAAGCGTTGCCATCACATAGGCATGACCTTTCTCGGTATATTTCATCGGTAAGGTGAGCGATTGTGGCGCGGTAGACGCGGTGATCCCACAACCTACGGTGGTACATGCCAATGCTGATAAAATAATTGCTCTCATAATCTTGCTCTCAAACTGTTGATGTCGTTGTTGAGCTAACTATGCCGAGCAATTGTCAAGCAATTATCAAGTTAGTCGAGAAAACCGAAGTGAAAAGCTAGCGCCTTGATTTTCAGCACTGGTCGCGGTCAATGTCGCGCCCATTAACTCGGCAAGTTGACGGCAAATTGGTAAGCCGAGCCCCAAACTGGATGTATCGTGGCGCGACCCCTGCGCACGATAAAAGCGCTCAAACACCTGCTCGAGTTGATTAGGCGACATACCTTGGCCGCAGTCAGCAACCGTAATCACCAGTTCATTGTCTTGATAACTGAGCTGTAAGGTCACAACGCCACCATCAGCGCCATATTTAAAGGCATTATCTAATAAGTTCACCACTATCTGTCTGACTCTTCCGGCATCAAGCGTCACGGTCACACCTTCTTGAATATCTGCGTCCAATTTCACGCCTCGCGCTTCGGCCTGTGCTTGGTAACGCACTAAGGTCGATGTTAACAGCTCAGAGAGATTTATCCGTGTCGATGACAACGTCAGCTGCTTTGACTCGGTTAATGACAACAAACACAGGTCGTCGATAATACGGTTAACATTGTGAAGGTCTTGGGTTATCGCCGCTAACTGAGCCTTATCCATCGGGACTATACCGTCTTCCATCGCCTCCAAGCGCGAACGAATGCCGTTAAGTGGTGTTCTAAGCTCGTGAGATAAGTCGGAGTTCATTTGTTTATATTGCTGGTGTAACCCTTGTAGCCAAGCCGCAAGATTATTGAAACTACTGATGATTTCACCCACTTCATCATGACGTTTTAGCGCTAAGCGGGTGTCTAACTCGCCCGACTCTATCGCCTTAAAGCTACGTTTGAGCTGTTTAAGTGGCGACAAAAAGTACCACGACCCCAACCAAGCAAGTAATGCAGCAATAATCGATAAGATGACCAAAGTAAGCATAAAATCATCCAGCATAGCTTGCTGCAGCGCTTCCTTTTCAAACGACCTATCTAGCAATACCTCAGGCAACCAAAACAACTCACCATGTGGTGATAACACATATTGCGCCTCATTAAATTGCACCACAAACGCCGCAACACCGGGGTGATGGATAGAAAATTGATGACCGGATTTGACCTGCTCATAGTCTATGGTGAGATCGGGATTGAGGATCTTTACATCCGCTGTTGAGTTAGCATCTCGCCAAATAAATAGCTGCTCAGGAAAGGTTGATGCTAAAAACGTTAACGTCGCTTCTGGGCTCGCAAAGGTGTTGCCAGCCAATGCTTCTTCCACTAAGTCATCATCAAGCAATGAATGACCAAACGTTACCGCACTTTGCTTATTAAATGCTAAAAAAGTGCGCTCGGCTGAGTTTTTAGATAGTTGATAGAAGCTCCCGAGTAGCGCAAAGGTACAAAGCGCCACAAGTAAGGTAAACTTGGTTTTTAGCTTCATGAAGACACCTTACGCGCGATAAATTGATAGCCTTGCCCGTAACGCGTGGCGATAAACTTGGGCTCAGCCTTACTGTCACCTAGTTTTTTACGCAAGTTAGCCAAGTGAGTATCGACTGCCCGATCCGTAATAGGTGCATCACTTCCCCATACTTGTTCAATTAATTGCGCCCGGCTAAATACTTGTTGCGGCTGCTTGGCCATAGCCAGTAATAACTCGAACTCCACCGCCGTTAACGCTGGTGTTTGCTGTGTTACCGTCACCGATTTGCTCTCAAGGTTGATACTTAAGCCATCAAACAACAAAGCGGCACTCTGCTGACCGCGATAGCTACGTTTACATAGTGCCTTTGCTCGAGAGATCACTTCTCGTGGGCTGTAAGGCTTACATACATAATCATCCGCACCAAGCTCAAACCCCTCAAGACGATCAGTTTCAGATACTTTGGCGGTCACCATAATGGTAGGAATGTTGCGCGCAACGGCTTCTTTTAGCAGCTCACGGCCATCACCGCCGGGTAGCATGACATCTAAAATAGCGAGTTGAAATGTTAGGTTTTGTAGGGCTCGGTGGGCATCTGGGGCGTTATCGAAATGGACAACCTGCATATCCGCTTGTGCCAGATATAAACGTAAGATCTCAGCACTGCTTGGGTCATCTTCTACATATAAAACTGTATATTGGTCAGACATAGGGAGGCGCTTTTTGTCCTGATTGTAATTATTAGATGGACAATTGTGAAGCACAAAAGTCGCGATGGCTGGAACCTATCGCGACCAAAAGACAATGAGAACAACAATGGAATCTAACTAATTTGCGCGCTGATCAAAGCTCTGATCTCACCCAAAGTGGTTTCTTTTAGTAACTCTCCATCTTCAAAAACCACTTCCAACAAGCCTTGCTTTTCTTCTTCCTCGGTCACATTGTCCTTGCAGATCAACTCACCGTTTACGCGTTCTACTTTCAGCAGTCCCTTTGCTGAGCGCTTTTTGCTGTCGGTTTTTGGCTCTTTAAAAATTGCCACACGCTGGTTGTTTTTAACCACACTAGTTGCTTTTACCGCAGAGCCATGGGTATCGCGGGTGACATATTGGTAGCTGTATGAGCCAATGCCAAGCACCACTTTGGACGCAAATCCTTTGTCCATCAGTCGCTGTAGAATTTGACGCTGACGCTCAAGAGTAATTGCATCGCCATATATTGCGCCAATATGCTCATCTAGCAATTTAAAGCCTTTATCGGTCACAGTGCCACCAAAGGTATCCCAGAGACATTCAATCAGCCCTTTTACTTCACACTCCTGCAGCTGCGTTGGGTGTGATTCAACTGAATAGTAATTTCCCTGCCAACGATACGCTTCAAAGCCATCTGTCATTGCCATTTCTTGCGCTTGCTGCTGAGAGTCAACCAACTCGCTATATTCTGATACTGGTGAGACACAATACCCAGTCAGGATTTTCACCGGATCTCCGGAGTCTGGACGGATCACCACAGTGCCATCACGCACCATGATCTCTGCTTTTAATTCTGGTAAATACTCGGTGACTAGCTTCCAAAAATCCCAAGTATCAGAGACCACACTGAGGATCCCGGTCGGTGACTGCTCATGCATCAAATATTGGAAGAACTCGATTTCACCTTCTTGGATCCAAGAACAGGTTACAGAGTGCTCGGTTGCATCTACTGAGCAGCCAACCAGCTCTTTGTCGACATCCGCGCCATAGTACTTTTCAGCAAATAGTACCGCAGGGATGGTATCCGTCCCTACAAGGCCAGACGCAAGGTGACCAAAACCACTCATAGCCGCAGCGTGCTTACCAAACATACCGCGAAAACTAAAATCATGACCCTGAAACGGCACGATCTCCTGGGGTAAGCCGGTTTTTTGAGCAAATTCTCGGAACACTTTTAAATATGCAACTGAGGTGGTAGCGCTCGTTTGGATTGGCCAGTTTTCGCAGCTTAAGACCGTCTCAATCATATTGGTTAGCCATTCAAATCCAGGCTTGGTATTGACCACAGTGATGGGTGGCACCTGATACGGTACTAAAGTCCCCTCTGGCAGCGCTTTAATCCTCAGCGGTAAATAGCCTAAGTCGTGTAGCGCCTCGAGATAACCTACATCCACCGGATAGCCCAACATTGCTGTCATGATCCGTCTATGATTTGCCACTGCGGTGTGCTTGTCTGCTGCGAAAAAGTCTTGCCACTCTTCTTGTAAGTAACTTTTGATAAAATACTGCAGCCCCACAAAGGCCACTTTATCGTTATTTGCAACATTGCTTAGTTTGCCGCTGCGCGAGGTAAAGTTTGCATAAACCTCTGTCACTTCAGGGTGATATGCGCGGCTGTGAAATTCTTTATACACGTCTTTTTGCATACTTGCTGCGGTAATTGTCATGGCTATATTCCTTATAATTCAATCATGTTGAGTTGCACATCGTGGTGTTCGACCAAGTCGCCTTGATCACGGCACGAATTAGTCGTGTAAACGGTATCTATCAGTCCACTAAAAACGCCTAATCCTTGAGAGAAAATACCGTGTGTTACGTAAAGCGCAATTGAGTTAGCGCCTTGTGCTTTTAGTACCTTAGCAAGCTCAGTGAAGGTTCTACCACCATCGCAAATATCATCAACGATCAGTAAATCTTTACCTTTTACCTCACCAAGTACCTGCGTTTGTACAATTTCACCCGTTTTAAGATTACGTACTTTTTGTGCTTGAATAACCTCAACCTCACCACCAAAATGCTGCGCAATTTTCAGTGTTTTTTTACTCGCTCCAGCGTCTGGTGAAACTAAACTGAGTGCACCGCACTGCAACTGTTGCTGTAAAGCCGGACACTGCGATATCAATGTCGTTTGCTCAACATTCTCCACTCGCTCAAGGAGTGCAGGTACAACGTCGCTATGTGCATCCCACACGGTGACTTTGTCTAGCGCCAGTTGATTGATAAGTGACGCCATCACTTTTGCACCTAGCGCCTCACCCGTTACGCATACTCTGTCTTGGCGCGCGTAGGGGAAATAGGGTAACACTAATTCTATCGGCGTCCGCGCCAAACAAAGTCGCTTCAATGCATCCACCGCCATCAGTAAACGCATGATATGAGAAGAATTGGTTACTCTGGCTGTGATTTGAACTTTTTCGCAATCACGGAAATCAAATGCCTTGAAACGAATATGCTCTTCCCCACCAGAGAAGGTAAATGCTTCATATTGAACATCTTTTTTGTTTCCAGAGAATTCATAACTCGTGACTTTCATAACCTTTCCTTAATAATGTCCCTAAGACACAAATAAGGTATCAAACATTTTTTGATCAATCAACAGCTTTATGTCTAAAAGACATTTAATGTTTATTTTTAACATAGGGATATTCAGTATATTTGCCATACTGGCTACAATTGTTTACTGTGTCCAAAAGACACAAATTAAAAATCTCATGAGCCCTGATTACGATTTAACCCAATACCAAAACCCACTGTTCACGGTAGACAGCGTGTTATTTACAATTTTGCAGGACAGCTTAAAAGTGCTGCTGGTGAAACGCGCTAACGCTCCCTTTAAAGGCCGCTGGGGATTACCAGGAGGGTTTGTTGATGTTGAGCTGGATGACAACACGGATATGAGCGCGCTGCGTAAGATCAAAGAGAAAACCAGTGTTGCCCCACAATACCTAGAGCAACTTCAGGCCTTTTCTGGGATCAACCGTGATCCGCGAGGCTTTAGTGTCACCTTGGTTTATTACGCCTTGATTTCACCTCAGCAAGTGGCAACGCAAATAGACTCGGTAGATGATGTGAGATGGGTGGATCTTAGCGAGATCCCAGATCTTGCTGTGGCTTTTGATCATAAGCATATTATTGAAAAAGCCAAGGCAAGGCTGCAGCAAAAGGCGTTATATTCCATGATCCCGGTTTATTGTTTGCCAGATCAATTTACCATTGGACAACTCAAAACCGCCATCGAGGCTATTATCGCCAAACCCATTCAGCGCAAGAGCTTGGTAAGACGCATTGAAGCCTCAAACATGTTTGAAGCACTGGATGAAAAGGTCAAGTCAGGCGGACGGTTAGCACAGCTCTATAAGCTAAAGCCTGATGTCGATATCGTGCATTTTGAGCGCAATCTGAGCTTAGGATAAAATGCGGTTGTGCGGTGTTCATTTCAGAACTATCACTGCCCCTTGCAGATAATCAAGCTCCTGACACCGCATTTGCAGTAACTCAATAAAATCTCTGGTGTAAGTCGGTGGAGTTCGTTGATTTGGCCAAAGCGCGTAGATGTTGCGAGTAAATTGGCAGTCACCGATATAGCTAAATGCGGTTTGAGATTGCGCTGCCAACACTGCAATTTCTGTCATCGGCAATACCCCAGCACCGTTAGCCGAGCCTACCAATTTACGCACTAAGGTAATATCACCCACATAAGAGACGTGACTAAACTGCTCGAGCAGTGCTCGCCACGCTTCGGTTGCAGGCAGTTGCGATGCTTTAAAGGGCAAAAACAAGGTTTGTGTAGTCGCAATTTCCGTGGCGACCACCGCTCTTACCACGATTTGACCCAGCCGTTTTTGATAGACGCTTGAATCATCCAGCTCCCCAACTCGCACGGTTAAATCAAATCGCTTTTGACTGAGTAAAGCCACACTATTGGCAGGCTCCACATGCAATTGGATCTCAGGATGCTGAGCCTGAAACGATTGCAGCGCATTATACAAAGGACCAATCATTAAGTTTTGCGGACATAACAGATGGAAAGTGGACGCTTCTAGTGTTGATAGCGCCTCACTTTGCGCTTGCAAGGCGAGCAAAGACTCCGCCATTTTATCCACCACCGCCTGACCATGATTCGTTAATGTAAGTCCTCTGGCGCTACGCAGTAAGAGCGGATAACCGAGTTTCTCCTCCAGCGCTAACATCCGCTTAGATAAGGTCGGCGCACCTATGCCAAGGTCTTCTGCCGCCTTGGCAAAACTTCCTCGGCGGCTTACCTCAACAAAGAGTCGTAAGTCATCTAGCATAGTTATCTCCGCAATCTTAGCTTTCCATTTTTGCCATTCTGATCGGCTGGCAATTCCCTACAATCATATCAACAGCCAAAGGAGGAAACATGCAAAAACTCATTTTTACATTACTGCTGTCATTGTGCCTGTCGTTTATGGTGTCTGGATGGGTTACGTACATCAATTTGGGATTAGTGGCGGACTTTACCACGCGATGGGCACATGCCTTTGCCAATGCTTGGCCGGCCTCTTTCATCGCCGCCTATGTTTTATCAGCCCCAGTTACCGCCGTTACTAAACGCATTATGGAGAAATATCATGCCCAACAGCCACAATAACGTCAACTTTATCGCCCATATCACGCCTAAAACCGAGCACTATCAAGATTGTATTAACGCAATCCAAGAGATCTTGCCAGCCACTCGAGCAGAAGCAGGATGTTTACGCTTTGAACTTTATGAAAGTGAAAGCCGCACCCAGCTTACCTTAGTTGAGCGCTTCGTCGATCAAGCCGCGTTCGATTTTCATCATCAGCAAGCTTACACCAAACAAGTATTTACACTGTATCAAGGATGGTTGGCAAAAGCGGTGGATATTATTGCCATCAAACCGCTTTAATTTGCACTTTTAACAAGTTAAGCGCTTCTTCACAAGCAATGATAGAAGCGTTTTAAAGCGCTACGTTAGCGAGGCACTTTGCAGCACAGTGGAGTTATTGAAAAAGCCGTTGCGTTATCGAACAAGTTCGGATGTAATTGCTGAACAAATATACACCACCACAGTCACTAAGGAACGTAAATGGCTACTGGAAGTCAGGGAATAAAATCACACTTTTTGCACACATCTACTATTTCCTTGTTAGCCGTGACCCTGTGGCTTTGTAACACACTCAGCACCAACCTAAACTACGGCTACCTGATGATATTTTTTGCAACTTTCCCTATTGCCTACTTCCTAAAATTAGACCATTTTCTAGCCACCTTTTTATCATGGTTATTGATTCTCTTAGCGGATAAATTCCTCAGTATCCATATGCTGCTGCCGCAAAAAGCTTATGATGGATTAATATTTATAGTCTTAAACGCATTAATATTGAGCGCACCTGTGCTCATTCTAAAAGTATCTATGTGTGTATTTCCGCGCCTCCGCCCTATATTCCACAAACAAAATCCTAAAAACCACCACACAAAATAATTGTATTTGGCGTATCGAGAATGAAGTATAGCTATGTCTGACAGTGGGTCTACCGTCATTTCTTTAAGGTATATAAGTTTTATATAAAAGCGCTTAAAATTTATACATATAACCTTAATACTCTCATTGATATTGGTAAAAGTGGTATGAGGGAGTATGACCAACAACACTAGTGCAGTTGCTCCTTGGCTAGGCTATACAACACAAGAATATAAACTGGTGCAACGATTGTTAAATGCAAAGAAAGGGAACGTTTTAGGCTTCGAAATTTTGGATGATGTTCAGGAGCAGTCCGACAAAAGAACTGTTCTTGAGCAAGATAAAATTAGCATAGCTCGTAGGATAGCGCTCTGCCACTATTCACACTTCTATATTGGCTACTTGTCAGCTATCAAAATTAGCTGACAAGTAAAGCTAATCTCACTGAACGGTGGCTAAAACGCCCCCTTTTGCCAAAGCACTTGCCCTTGTTCGCCAATCACCTGTATCCGATGCGCTTCTGTCACCGATGGCCACTCCAACCTTTTCAGCTGCTGGGCTATCACTTCATCTGGGACGACTCGTGCTCTTGCTCGGTTATTTTGCCGAAGTTGTACTTCACCTTGTTGAAATACAACTAACGTCACGAGCGCACCGTAGTCACACCCTAAATCGCAAAGTATCTTACGAAAATCTTTTCGCAGGTTTGTCGCATCCCACACAACATTTTCCTTTGCTGCTAATGCTTTTTTCAGCTTTTGCTTGGCGGCTTGTAGAACCTGACCACGGTTTTTTTGACTCGTGGAACGACCATTAATCTCGCCTCTTAGTTCATCCAAAGAGACCAGTGTAAATCCTTGAAGATGCTTTGCTATCCAACTGGATTTACCGCTCCCACTAGCTCCACACATGATATAAAAATGACCATAGTGCTTTGCCTGTTGGTAAAATTTGATAGGAGCTTCTTCAGGAACTGTGATTTCGCCAAAAGCCATTTGCCTAACTGTATAAGCAGCAATGAAGCACTGTTCTTCAACAGTTGGGTATCGCGATATATTAGCAAGTAGTGATTCAGCCGGATCTGCAACCGACCAAAGCTTATATTCTTGAGCAAACATTTTAAACAAGCTCAGCAGTTCAATTTGCATATTCTGATCTGGGCAGATACGACCTCGCATATCTGCAACTTCGAGCCAGTAGAGCATCTCGAGATCAGCATTTAGCGCTAAATTAAGATATTCACTGAAGCCTTTGTTTTTAACTACCAATAATTTGGGCATTTGATGAAAACCGACTAATGCTAAAATCGTTTGAATAGTCTGCATTGGCAACGGTAAGTCAACGAGTCTACTTGCTAGGTAACTCATCCCGATCGCCTCATGCCGCGGTGCAACAATCCGCCGTTGACCATCAATCTCCTTCGCTCTAGTCACGACAGGCTTGGCAATATCATGCAACAGCGCAGAGAGTATCAGCACCTGCCTTCGCTCCCCCTTTATATGAGAGGCAGAACTCTGCAGCAATGCATAAAGTGCTTCCAATACCATATTGGTATGAATGGCAACATTACCTTCCTCATGCCAAATAGTATCTTGTGGTGTTGCTTCAAGTTCGTGCAAAAGGGGAAAGGTTTCCCCCAACATGGCTAAGCACTCTGTAAAATCAGGCTGATGTTGCTCTGCAAGCAAAGGCAACCAATCCGCTACTTTTTTCTTCGCTAACATACAGTGTTACTCCTCCATGAGTTTGTTTGGTGTAATAACGCTATGCATCCAATGCTTATCCGACACAATATGATCTGAGCGCACCCATTTGGCAACACAATTAGCAAACTCATCATAATGGAAGGCATCAGCCACTCTGACCACATAGCCTTCTTGTAAGTTTGTATCTACAACAATACTTTTGATGGTTTTTTCGCACCATGCCCCACGATAGAGCACCTTTGGATTATGCAGACCAAGCTCATTAAAAATAGCTTGGCTATCATCCCAACTTAAACACTCGTTACTCGCGTTCCACACAGAAAAAGCGAGGAAGTAGCTAGGCAACTTCTGATAATGAATGGCGTGCTTTGCATACAAGTTTTCACCACAGATACGCCATCCTTTTGGAATCTTTAGACCTATTTGAGCCTGTAGTGCTTTTACCCAAGAGCGAGATGGATGAAAACGACTGTCGAGTGAACGTGCATGCATATAATCAGCATACAAAGTGGTATTTTCACCATCCATTTTTTCGGTCACGACTACTTGTTTGTTTTTAAAGTGTTCCGTATTGGCACACCTTACATCATCACTTGTGATCCCTTTTGACCACACCAAGTGCGGAGTTCGAGGATATTTAATTCTCATCTTAGTTGCTCCATTTTTAAAATTAAAAAGCCAAGTTGGTACTTGGCCGCAAAATCAGCAATTAATAGCGACAAAACGACTTATTGTGTTCTCAATTGCTTGTTCCCGATGGAATTACATTGCTCTATCCTCTTCCCTACAACCTTATTAACACCCAAAATGGGCTGGGTTAAACCACTAAAATACTCGCGACGCTGTCTTGTAGTAGCGTCACTAGCTCGTCATCCATAAATTGATATTCGTCAGGAATATCCAACACTTGAACATTTTTATAGCGCAATAGATTGGCGTATAGTGCACGCAGCCGCGATTTATGTTTTTCTTCCATGACTAAAATAGTATCGGCCCACTCAATATCACTCGCATTTACGCTGCGACGTGCTCTTGGGCTTGTGCCTGCCGATCTCACGCTAATACCCGGATGATTTTTCCAGATACGCTCAGCGGTTGGACTGCGCCACTGGTTGCGACTACAGATGAATAACACATTAGTTGTCATGCGGAGTGCCTTTATTAAATGGCACCGTTGGGCTGAACTGGTTTCCTTTAAAAGTATTTTTAGGATTACCGCGTTGTAGCGCCTGATGCTGCTGCCACCTTGCTTTATCACGAGCCATTTCCTCAGTATCTGCCTGCGCGGCCAATTTCTGTAGCAATAACGCCTTTGCAACGCGCTTGTTGGCGTGCTGACTACGTTCACTCTCCACTCGCACACTCAATCCTGATGCAATATGCGTCGCTCGTACCGCTGAGTCTGTGGTATTAACATGCTGCCCACCAGCTCCTGACGCGCGACAAGTTTGATAGCGAATATCGGATGCCATTGCGACTTCATCTATCTCGGCCATGCTGCCGCTAAAGAACCAATTTTTCCGTTTATGTTTGGCACGAAATGGGCTCTGACACACCCACAACTGCGGGCCATGCCAATACTCGGCAAGCGCTTTTGCGTCCCTCGAAAGCTGTAGCAATACGGATTTCATGCAGCCTTTGTGTGCATGCATTTCTTGCGCTAACACGGTACATTCTGCGCCTATTGCTTTGGCTTGTTTATTGACTAAGTTGAGCGCCAATGCAACGGCTTTCCCGCACTCTGCTGGGCCTTGACCGGCTGAAAGTTGCAACAAGATCATGATGAACAGCTCCCGTTGGTTTTAAATGTTAGCACCGGACGCAATATTGCAACCACTTCTATCAATCCAGCGTCAACCAAATCACTAACAATGGTTTCACACTTTTTATAAGCTTGCGGCGCTTCATCGTACAGCAACTCCTTATTGCCACAGATCACACGACTCCCCAACGCTGTGCGATAAAGATCTTCGCGTTTATATTTGTGACTCAAGCGGCTTTGGCAGTCACCTCGCTTCCACTTTCGACCAGCACCATGAGCCAAAGAATATAAACTAGCCGTTAACGCAGGCGCATTGTTTACAGGCTGAACCAAATAGCTATAGTCACCTCGTGAGCCGGGGATCACGACAGCACCTTTGTCACTTGGGGTCGCACCTTTACGGTGCAGCCAACCAGCGCGGCCATCAATAACTTTTGGGCACACGAGGTTGTGATTAACATCTAGCGTACATTCACCATCGCTACGAATGGCTGCGAGAAATCTTTTTGCAATCAAAAAGCGGTTTAACTCAGCCCAGCGCACCGCTTCATCATGGCGTGCCAAATAGTGTGAACTTTCACTACCTTGAGCCGCTTCAGCCACCAAACCATCATGATTAAAACGCGCAACATGGTCGACTAAAATAGTTTGCCCAAGCCCACGCGAGCCTGAGTGAACCAGCAGCTGTAAATACTTTTTATCAAGGCCAAGCGCAGTAAACGCGGCTTCATTGTAAACACGTTCCACCGCTTGAAACTCGGCGAAGTGATTACCGCCGCCAATCGTACCCAGTGCACTTTCAAATAATCCAGCTGAAATATCACGATGTGTCATTTCAGCTTGAATCGTCTCTTGCCAACTGGCATCGAGCGGTTGCTCGATATCTTTTAGCCGTTTAGCAAACTTATCGACATTAACTTTGGCAACCTTTGTGGTGGTTTGCCACAGCGCCATGCCACAGCCAATATCGTTTCCGACTAACGCGGGATACAGCCGGTCTAGGCTAAAAAATGCCGCGCCGATTGGATAACCACGTCCCGGGTGCAAGTCAGGCATACCTGCAACACGATGCATACTGGCTAGTTCAGCGGTTTTTGTAAGTTGTTGGATCGCAGCGCCTTCAATCCAAGTGTCTTGAGATGCAAATAGACACACGCGATCAGAAATTTGTTGGACGGATCTGCCCATAGTTACCAATACCTTTCAATGAGGTTTAAAAATAATTGTGTATTGGCAGGTCTAGAATGGCTTAGTTATAGCAACCAAATGTTAGGTTACATAGGCAACATAAAATCGCTAAATACAGCTTTCACAAGCTAGGAAATATTTATTCGCGCTCGCGAATTACAGAGAAAGACCTGCAAAGGATAAAGTTGTTTGTGTCATGTTTTTTCTCCTCTACAGTGAATGAATGGTTAGAATCGCGGCAAGTGTAAACAGTTTGGGAACGTAATGCAACCTCTGGCAGACATTACACCCTTTCTGTGTATTGGGAATTTTCATAAAGGCGATATACTAAGTAACCTGAGCTGTGGATAATTAAGGCCTTTCTAGCAGCCAGTTTTAGCGCTAACTGCGTTGAATTCACTTCCAATAGCCAGCTATTGGTGCGTAAATTCGCCTTGCCTACAGGATGTAGGTACCTTAGCGAGAGCAGGACGCGGAAGCGGTGTTTTCCCTAAAACTCTCTAGCTAGGCAAGGAAAAAACTAAGTTGTGCTTTAGCAACAATGAGTTGGAACATTCCTTATCCAAACCTCAGGTTAAGTAATCTCAGGTTAAATAAAACAATAAAAGGAGAATGCCATGCCAGGATTACCAGCTGCACGGATTTCAGATATGCATGTCTGCTCTATGGTAACAGGCACCGTGCCACATGTAGGTGGGCCGATATCAGGCCCCTCGGTGCCTAACGTGCTAATAGGAAATATGCCTGCTTCTGTTGTTGGCGATATCGCTGTCTGTGTTGGCCCACCTGATACTATAGTAAAAGGCAGCACCAGTGTGCTTATCAATGGCAGACCAGCGGCGAGAATGGGTGATACCACCAGCCATGGTGGCAATATCGTGCTGGGAATGCCAACCGTCCTGATTGGCTAACGGACGACACCACAAACTGAGCTTCAAAAAGCGAATGCCTTTCAAGTGAAAGGCATGCTCAATTAGATTTTCAATGACAAGCCTTGATAGTCTTTCAACGGGAAGCCTTTCATTGAGCCATGTCGCTGCAGCCATTCAGTTAATATTTTCATCCATTGGAAACCAAGTTTAAAATTCCAAATTGGATTAAATAGCGGCACATAGTCCATTTGTACTAATTGTGCCCGCAGCGTTATCACATCCTGTTCGCTTTCCATGATCCAAATACGAGAATCTGGAAAATACACCACGGCTTCATAATCAAGTTCATCAACCATAGGTCGGCCGGCTTCATCACTGTGGTGAACCATCCACCCGCCACTGCCTTCATTCATACAGCCAGTGTTGACGCGTACCGCTATTTCTTCGATCAATAGAGAAAGGTTACCGGTGTGAGGACCTTCTTGGCGGCTATATTCATCAAACGTACGAATAAACTTATCACTGCCATCCACGTCTCGTTGCCAAAAGCCATCCTTTTTACCATTGGTGGCAGCTCGCGCGACCGCTCTTTCTTCTTCACCGAAAAACTTCTCCTTCGGAAATACTCCCCACAAGTCATAATCACCAGTTTGTACACCTTTGTAGTTTGATGGCGCTTTGGCACCATAACCTAGCGGGTTTGTTAGTCCGCAAAGTTGTACATAGGTATGCCCAGATTGCAGCGTGATAGTATGTTTGCGGGGATCAGGACAGGCTGCAGCAAGGGTATTACTCGCATCATAGCAAACTGCCCAGTCGCTCTGTTCTGGTCCATAGGCACGAGACGCTGGCTGAATTTGGCTTACCTTAATCAATAAAAAAACATGTCGCTGCCCATCTTTAGCGGCTGCAGTCACTTTGATGATATGGTCATTCACGGTTTCTTGCGCGTAGCCTTTACTGGCTCGTAGCATTAGCCCTGCCATCGCCTGCCGACGAGCATCCGTAATATAAAGTGGAATAGACATTGCGCCATATTTATTAATTGCTTCGGCTACCTTCCCTTCTTGCCAACCTCTCGCCTTACCCCCTGTGCCCTTCTTTCCAAGGGCAGGATCAGCTAAGACAAAACCAGCCATTGGTCCCCAATCACATGACTTAGCCTTAACATGATAACCTTTTGTGGCGTAGCCTTGTGTGATCAGCTGGGTTGCGTAAATACCAACCGCGCGAGAGGAAATAACACAGTTTGTCTCTTTTGCTACACGCGCAAATACCGCTGAGTGGGCTTCTGGGATCCCAGCCAACAGCTCCGCATTTTCTATTCCGCTTTTCAACGCTATATCCTTAGTAATGATCCATTACAGTTACAATACCAACTTGATTTGAGCACGAAGTGATAACGCCAAATGCGTTAGCAACCCCATATATAGCAATCAACTAGCGATTTAATCTTAATGTTCGCCATGATGTATTTGCCTCAAAAAACCATTTTACTCACTGCCGCAGACCCTATGCTTTGTACCCTGCCAACACGCTATATCGTCGGTTTATTTTTTCTAACGACATCGCTAGTGCCTGCAACGCATTTCTCTCGGATTGGCTCGAGGCATTCAGCTTAGTCATCGCAGGACGACGTGGACTCGTCCGGTGTGTCGAGTCCAGCTGTGACAACCACTTTTGCGTCGGATAAAGTACATCTCGCTGCAAAATTTCTATTCTACTTGCAATCAACGCCAAGCATTTTGGGATCTGTTCACACTTGCTAGGCCTTGTAAAAGCATGTTTGCGCTGGCAAAAGAATTGGTAATATTTACCAATTCCACTATCTATCGCTTTGGTTATTTCGTGACGACGACCAAACTTTACCCAAGTAAGTTTTTTCCACTGCGCAATATTAACGGGTGTACTTTCGATACTATTCAAGTCACTGGACAACGAGCCTTTACCTAGCAAAGTATGCGCTAACATCTTGTAGTCCAGCGTATGCAATTCCATCTCCAGTTTCTTTAATTGCGTTAAATAGTCCAACCTGTTTGTACTTTGTTGCTTCAGTACTTTTTTATTGAATAACTCAACTTGGTCCAACACGCTGACGCCCTGTTTTACAACCGTGTTAGCACTACTCAATGACTTGTTATTAAACAGCTCAACCTGATCAAGCACACTGACCCCACGCTTTACCTGTGTTTTACTTGGTGTCAATTGTAACGGGTTAAAACGCGTCACTTCATCGAGTAACCCCAAACCACGCTTTTCTAGCGTCGTCACCGAGTTCAACTTTTTGCTATTAAAAAGCTCAATATCATCAAGTAGTCCATGCCCTCGTTTTTCCACGGTCACCGTTGGCTTCAAGCTAGACTTATCGAACCCTCTAACCTCGTCCAATACAGATTTAGGTTTAGATAATTCGACTTTACTGAGTAGCGATTTATCAAAATTTTGTACTTGTTGCAGAAAAGGCGCAGGACCTACTTCGCTTGCCTTCGTTTTTAAATCTTTAAGTCGAATTTTGCGTGACTCTATGTACTCTTGCGCCCGCTCCTTGAGTGACTCAAATTCAGACAAATGCTCATTACAATAGTCGAGCCAAACAGCCATATCAGTGTTGTCTCTAACCGTTGCAAACAATGTGGAATCGGTTGCATTAACAATAAGATACGCAGCAACTAATGGGTCTTTAAGGAGGTTATCATCCAAATATGGATGATATTTGTTGATTTGTAATAAATGCCGATTAATTTTACGCGTGTAGTAATACTCTTTTGCCAATACTGCGATTTTTTGCACATAAAAAGCCGTGAGCGTCAGCACCTTCGTGACATTTCCGGGCAATGTGATCCCGGAAATAACAGAAAAACTATTATCTATTGCTTTGACCAATTGCTTACCCGCTTCGGCCATCGCCAGTAAAAACTGATTGTTAGCAAACGTCGTTAGTGCGGTTCTTAATTGATAAGTTTTATTCGCCAGCATCATCGTTTTACTATCTTTAAAACGCTGAGAACAAGCTTTGGCAGCCATTTTAACCGCTTCAGTGTAGTCTTTCACCGACTTCGCAGCAGATACAATGGCATTGATCCCAGGCACCAAAGCGATACAAATTTCGGCGACTAAACTGATCAACAGCTCACGAATGCTCACCCAACACTCTTTGACAAATAACATAAAGTCTTGCGCTATGCCTTTCAAAAAGTCGATCACAGTTTGCGCAATTTCTTTTACCCAGTGATAGCCCTGCTTAACTGCCGTTGCCATGACATTACCACTTTTAACTTGGCTGACGATTGAATTAGCAATTCTATGAATTTCAGAGGATTCTCGTCGTTGCTCTTCGTTGTAATTCGATTGCACCTGACGGTCTTTTTCTTGCTTTTCTCGCTTCGACTTTGTGATGTCTTCCTTTGCCTGCTTGACCATGTCTTTTAAGTCATCTTTATAAAGAAACTTTGCACGGCTGCCATACAAGATCCTGACACAGTCTCGTTTGGCCTCTTTGGCAAGCAACAATGAAAAATCATCAATACCTTGATCTTCTTCCTTCGGGAAAAGGAAGTTATGTAAACGCTCAACAGGGAAGTTATTATCAGCCGAGTTACGTAAACTAGAGCGCCAGCCATCCTGTTTTAAATATTTCTCTTCTTTACTTACCTGCCATAGAAAGTAGGCACTTTTTAGTTCTCTAAAGTTGGCTGGGGTCGCTGATTCTCGATAGGCTGCGACCTTACTATCAACTTTACGCAACAATTTCCCTCTGGGTGTCAGCCTAATACTCGTGTCATTACGCCATGTATTAAGGATATGAGTAGTCGCAAAGGGCATGTAGGCTCCAAGATTATTGATCAATCATAGATAATAATATTGCAGCATTGATAGCATGGCCAACCATATTTTCGGGTGGTAATACCACAGGTAACTCAGGCGCAACTATTGAACCTGTTCCTGACCAAAAGACAGAGTAAGCTAACCACCCAAACGCGTTGTCTAGCCCCACCCGCTCAGCGAGCTGTTGTGCACGAATACGCAGGGTTTCACTAGGTGATTGCAACCACCCCTCGACACAACTCAATACCTTGAGTTCATCATCTGATTTCCCTCCTGAGGCCTTCACGACCTGAAGCCCCCATCGGATAGCATTCATCACCGCTAAGCCATGCGCGACGAGTTGAATTGCATCTCGCTCAAGATCAGCTTTTAGTAAAACCGATACCGCCTGCCGTGGGGTTAATGTTGGTTCCAGTAATTTGCTTGCTTCTTCAGAAGCCTGATATCGACTGATAATAGTCGCAATCGATGCTTGCTTGAGTTGCTCTAGCACTTGCTCGTTAATTCTCGTCATCAATATACTCAGTTAATTTTGACCAATGCGCCGCTGATCTCAGCCATTGCCGTACCACTCAGTTTGGCCATCGCCGTTGAGGTGACTTGTGCACCCGCCGTTCCCTCTAACTTAGCAATTGCGGTCGATTTTACGTTAACGCCAGCCGTCCCCTCTAAGTTTGCCTGTGCGGTTGCTTTGAGATCTAAGTTTGCTGTCGCACTAATTTTGGTAGATGCTTGGCTTGAGGTTGTCAGATTCATGGCTGATATTTTTGTATCTTGAGACGATTTAAGCTCAATGGCAGAACCTTCTATCTTGATACCAGAACTTGAAATAGTAATTTTATTACTGCCCACTTTCAGCTCAATCTCGGTGTCCCCTTCAAGCGCAATTTTATCTGCTTTTAAGCTGTAATTTTTAGTTACCGAGACGGTTTGTGATTCTTCAACTGTCGTTGTCTGGTTTTTCTTAACCGTTAAACTATCGTCCGCGTTGATTAAACTCGTGGCATTGTTGGCAACCGTAATGGAGAGATCTTTACCTGATGTAATAGAAAGCAGCTCTTCGCCTTTTTTATCATCAAAGCAAATTTCATGCGCGGTATCATCAGCCAAACCTGTTTTGATACTCGACTGCGTCGCGTCTTTTTGTGGATAAAGTGGTTTCGTGTTGCTGTTAAACACACTACCAATAACGATTGGCTGATCAATATCACCGTTTATAAAATCTACGATAACCTCATCGCCTATGCGCGGAATAAATTGCATCGCCGCTTTGCTGCCCGCGGTTTGCTGCATCACACGTAAATAACAACTAGTTGATTTTTCGTCTGTGGTATCCCAGTAGAAATGCACTTTGACTCGGCCATCCGTGTCTTGGTTGATTTCGCCTTTGCTATCTAATGAACCACTTTCGGTTACCACCACCGCTGACGTAATACCCCGTGCCAACGGTTTTTTGGGATAAGGTGGCGTTAGCGGAAGCGCCTCATCGCGACACTGAACCACACAGCGATAGCTCGCGCTTTGGCTTGATTGCTGCACATCAATATGATGATTAACCGCCAATACATTATAGTCACCTTCGAGTTGACTATTAACGTGAGTCGCCACGGTGAGCTTGTTACCCACCACCACCACGTTTGCATCCGTCTCCATCTCGATGTCACCACCACATGCTTGCTCTGCGCTATTAAGTTGAGCCGCGAGCGTGCTGACATCACTAAAGTCGTTACTATCACTATTTAACGCTACATGCTCAAAGTTATTTGAGGTTATCGTCGTGACACTTGAATTAGAGAGCTGGCTTTTGGCGGATTCTACTTTCGTTTTTGTGTAGTTATAACCTGCCAATGACAGAGATTTTTTAACCAGCTTTTGCTGTGGTTCAAAGCGCTGTAGCAGCAAGTTTTTTGCCGTTTTAACCTGCGCATGATCGAATTTAGCTTGGCTATTGCTATCGAGTGGTGAACTTGCACTATGAACCTGCAGGGTGTGCTTGCCACTGTCTTGAGAGAAATAAAAGATAACCCCAGATTGCGACATTAAGCGCGTCACAAATTCCAAGTCGGTTTCATCATATTGAGTACAGTATTCCAATTTAGCGGTTGGCATAGTGCCAAACTGGTACATCCCTTTAAATCCTGCCGTATCAAAGATATCTGACAAAATGTCTTTTGCAGACTGAGCTTGATAGATCCGATAGGTACGATTAAAACTGAGCAACCATAGCCAAGATTTCAACGTTAGCTTGAAGCGACGAAGTGTATCAGCACGACTATCAAGCTCATTAATTTCAACTACATAAGCCTGATATTCCAGTAAGTTATTGGGTCGTCCAGCAACATCCTGATACCAGTTTAAGGTCATTGTGTCCCCTAACGTATCTGAAACATCATCGCCGTCAGTGACTAACTCAATTTCTGCAGAGACGCCTTTATCTACTGCATCATTAATATCGCAATAGTTCAGGCGATAAGCTTTGCCGCTACTTGTCTTAGCAACTAAGTAGCTAACTTCACCTGCAATATAAGTTTCCATGTTCACACCTTAATCGACGGGTAATATCACTGCAAAACAGCATCGGGTACGAGTAACCGAGAGAAAAACTCGGGGTTTAGCAAACTCGTTTCATCGCCAGCACCTTTCATGCTCAACACGACAGCGGCACCTTGTTTATTGCTCACCTCAACCGTATCTCGCCCATTTTGTTGTTGGTAACGCTCAACCAGACGCATGGGTGACCAGACGCCCTCCAGTGTTTCCGTCATTTTTTGGTTGCTCAGATCGGTTAACACCAGTTCTAGTGATTGCTCAGTAAAATCTGTCGGCCAGATAAACTGGGTTTCAACCAAAGGACCATGGGTATAGGTTAGTTTTCGCTCACCAACGCGCAATGTAAATTCACTCAAGGCTGCAGACATCGACTTTGGTGCAACCACAATATTCAGCTTAAGATTGCCATCTTGGCCGTAAAGCTCTCGCTGAAGCTTGCCGTAGGTGGATAAAAATGTTGTGACTGCAGGTGATAGTGAAAGCGCAGCCTGACGACCAAATACCGGAAATTGTAACGTGCCATCAACCGAAACAAACTGCCCTAAGATCTGCTCCTCAAAATTACTGATCGAACTATTGGGCGCGAAAAATGCGGCCAGTGCGCTGAGCTTAAGATCTTCCCCAGATTTATTAAATGGGTAGTAAATAGCAACATTTTTACGGTAAGGCGCTACGACGTCTTGCTGCCACTTTTCTTGTAAGTACTCTGATGCTTTTCGCTTTACATGCGTTGCAGTTTCACGCAAAACCAAATCCACCAGCTCTGCCATTAAAGGCTCGTCGTAACGGGTTAACCACAGTCCTGAAAAGGCCTTGAAGTTATTAGGGTCTTGTAGCTGCTGAAAATAACTTAGCCCGGGGATCACAGTGCTGTCCGCCTGTGTTTTCCAATCCTTCAGCGCTTTTAACTGTGCCACAAACGCTTGATACTGCTTTGATAATGTTTCAGCGCTTTGCACTAGGATTGGGCTATCAGAGAATGCTTGACGGATTTTACCCGCAATTTCGTTAAACTCTTTTGCCCGCTCGATTTCCAACAACTGTTGCTTATTTAAGTTCTGATTAGCTTTATCAATTAACTGCTGCGCTTTTTGTGCTTTGGCTGCGACCTTCTTCGGGGCATTTTCAGTAATTGCATCGGCTTTTTCAAAGCTCGGCACTTCCACTTGCGGCAGATAGATATAGGCTCGAAGTGTGGTATATAGCTGCAACAAAGGAGATTGCTCGCTTTCGGTTAACTCGGAAAGCAACACCTCTAGCGACAGCTCTGGAGCAAGGTGGATACCTGAGTAGTACTGTCTCCAAAAGCTAATATAATCATTAATATAGCTAAACTTTATATAGTTCCCAATGCGAGTTAGTTCACGCTTGGATGGCGGAGTTTGAAATAACCCATGGTTGTCTTGCACTAGCGTCTGCATAAACGCAGACTCCGGCAAAAACGATAGCTGTTGCAGTGCTTTAGGTGTAAACAACTCGGGAACCAAAAACTGTGTTTTAGCTCGAGTGATCCCAAATAAACTCACATGATCGCTATGTTTGGCGAGTAGTGTTGGTCTGATATCAATCAGCTTTGCAAATTCAGGAAGCTGCTTAACGTACTCATACATCAGTTGGTTGGTATCTTGCAGCGCTAATTGGCTATCGACTAAGGCCAATAGCTCTTCATTGATATCGATTTTGTTATAGCCGAGGAAATACAGGTCATCAACGAGACTTAATACCATTTGAACTTGAGATTCATCAAGCAAAGCACTCTGTGCGAGAGATTCTGCCAAATGTTTTTTAACCAATCCTTTGTTTTCACCTAGTGCAAACGATTGATAAATATCCTTTACATTGATGACATTGAGATAGTCTTCAAGCTCCAAATAAACAAACAACTCTTGTTCAAGGTATTTGCTGATGGTTGGCTCTAACGTGGTAGCTAGTTGCTGTTGATATAGCGAACGATAATGCTCTTCACGATCAATCGAGGCAAGAATTGGTAACGCATACCAAGGCTGGTTTTCTTTCCCCTCAGTAAATTTACTATAACCAGACTGCAGCAATGCCAATGGTTCAACCAAGGAGCTTAACTCATCAAAGCTAATCACATCTTTGTTTAAGATATACTTATAATCTTGATGTAACTTGCTAAACTCTTGATGTAACGACTGGTTATAGATATAGGCCTGCCAGCCTACCCAAGCCGCTCCAGCGAGTAGACCTGCACCTGTGCAAAGCATTAAAAACTGCCTAACGCTGTGGCGCCAAATCTTCCATCTATTTACAGGTGCTAAATGTGCCAACGGCAAAACCTGATTTGTGAATGTCTTGGTGATCTCTGCTTTAGGTTTTAACGTGGTTTCGGCAACAACCGGTAGGAGAGATTGATTCACTTCAATTAACGTATGTGCCGTTGCAAGGTTTACCCGCTGCTCTGCATTTTCAGACTCAACTAAGTGGAAGCTCTCAATTTTATACGGCAGTACCTGACCATTAAAGTCGGCCAGCTCATCGATAAAGTGTGCAACGGCAAGCTTTAAATATTGCAACTGCATCGGCCCCAGCAGCTGTTTACGCTTGAACTCATCGTCAAGCTGCAACGAGACTTGTTGTAGATTATTGGCAAATAGCTTCTTAAACAGTAAGTCGTATGCTTCATTGAGCGCATGAGAGGATTGTAATCCCTGCTCAGAGAAGTAAATGGACAGATCAGCAAGCTCGACCCGCTCATTCAAGCTTTCAGCTATCCCATCTAACTTGTTAATTCCACATAGAAATAAGTGTGCGGGAACGGGATAGCCACTACGCAGATAAATAGATTCGAGCCGCGCTTTAAAGTCAGCAATAAACTCTTGTTTAGCCTTTTGCGAACGCTGGATCACACTAAATGCATCGCTTAATAACAGTACCCCGTTCAACGGTTGTTTTGCACGAATAAAGCTCAGCCAAGCTAAGAAGTGTTGTTGATCTTCAACCTTTGCTTTTACATGCCAAATCAACGCCCCTTGAACGTGATAAACCGCTATATTTGGTGGCATACCATTGAGTTTAACGCGATTAAATTGCGCGAACGAGTCACTGGTATTGCCCTCTGAAATCACCAAATACCATGCGGTTTTATAAACATTGCTGCTCAGTTTCAGTTTTTTTGCGATGCGCTTGTATAGGGTCGAGTACTGCTTAAAGAAGTTTCTTCTTTGGTACTTGCCGATGACAAAACGATTGATACTAGGCACATACACCACCAGCACACCAACCAGCGCCAGCAGTCCGCTCAGCCAATACCAATGTGTTGCTAACGCTAGCGAAAAAGTAAGTACCAAAAGTAGTACAGCCAATAACACGAAGGATGCACCGATCCATAGGCGAACTAACGGAGTCTTCACTGATACTCCTTGATATAAGGTGAAATGTTACAGCTTTGCACAAAAAACTGACTAACCGCTTTGGCCTGCGTAAAACCTGTTGCAATAAAACCTACAAACTGGCTATCGCCCACTTCCTCAATAACGAGTGGATAACGGCTATTATCACATTTTTGTTTAAGACTTTGTGCGCGTGCCATATTATTAAAAGCACCAATTTGCACCAAGTACAATGTCATAGGCTCTTCTGTGATAACCGGTGCAACTGCGGGCGCTTTAGATTGCTCAATTGTCTGTGGTTGCGCAGTTGGTTTTGCTGTTTCTAATGCATGCATTTGCTCACTTTCGTAAAATCTTGCATTTTCAATAAACATTTTCTTTGGTTGCAACTGCTGAATATGCTGAAAAGTGTCTCCCGCCATTTCTTTGTACTCTTGGTTTTGGCGCTCATAAATCTCACCGAAATACTGGTTATAGATAAATAAACCCACCACTAGAAGCACCGCAAACGCTAACCAAAAGCTCAATGGTGAAATACCGGTAAATAGCCCTAGGTTACGAGATGACTTTCTGGGAGCCGTTGTTGTATTCGTATCAAGCTTCAACTTGAATGCCCCAAGCTCAGTTAATGCAAAACTGATCTCGGCGGTTAACTTTTTCAGCTCAGTCACATGACCTGTGTGATATTTCCCTTTAAAGCCAAGCTGTAGAATGAGATAGCAAATCTTTAATAACGCTAAGTGCTTCTTAGGAAACTCCATCAACTGAAATACTAAGCTAAAAAAGGTGTCCCCACTGTTGCGAATACCAAATAATTGACTCACTAGGGTCTTGTTTTGCCACTGTGTCGTATCCAACTGACAACCATAGCTTACCCTTTCGTCAAAAAATGCCGCCCAAATAAAGCACAACTTATCCAGTAGCGCTGGTGATACTGCTCGCTCCCGACCTCTTTGTTTAATGCTCTTGAGCTCGGTAATGAGGTTAGCTCTGAAATTTTCCAGCGCGGCGATATCTTCCAATGAAGAAACAGACTCAACCATCGCAAGAAGCGGCAGGCTTAGTTGCAATAACGCCTCTTCCTGCCAACTAAATTCCGTTAGCAAGTCCTTTAGCGCTGCATTTTTCTCATCAACAAGTGAGAATTGGTTAACCGTATAACTGGCTGCACTCATAGTTAGCTAATCAAAAATAATTTAACGTCATCGACATGAATTCGGGCATCAATGTGCAACGCCAGCATTTCTTTGTTATCCACCATTTTCACCCACAGAGGATCTTCTAAATCAATTTGAAAATATTCCGTCGACCCTTGCTCTTTTAGCTCTGGTGGAGCGTAAGGTAATGCACTCACTCGCACGCCTGGTGTGGCGTTTTTAATACAATTAATGATGCTCTTGTTACCGGCGAGCTTAAACCCTGTTGTGAACAGTTCTTTGGCGAGGCTTTGCGGACTAGTCACCGCAATAACCATACGTTTAGTCTGGCTGATATCGTGTTGCTTCACCTTTACCAGTAACATTCTTCTGCTATCGAAAAGCGACTTATCCCATGTGTATTCAATAACATTTTGCTGCTGGGTGATCGACAGCTTGTCTTTGATCCGTGCCAATACTCCATGAAACTTTTCATATAAACTTTCGAACGTAAGCGGTGTCCACGGGGAGCGCACCTCAAAATCGATACTCAATAGCGCCGCCTCAAACTGTTTTAGCTCAAAATAGAAACGGCCTAATTTATAATGTTGTGTTCGTTGGGTTGCCTCAAGCCAAGGTAGCCAATGATAGATCACGGTAAGCAACTGCTGCTCTTTGTACCATGCGCTGTTGCTTTGTGTATCAACAACGGATTGTAATCGTGTGAGCAGCTGATTCACTTTGGCATTTGCCAGAGTGTCGAGTTCTCGCACGCGCTCTAACAAAATATCTGCAGCCCCAATGCTGAGGCAGTCTGGGATAAAGGCGCGGTCGATGATCACAGCCCCATTACCATCCACCTCCAGCACTTTACCAACCGCTAATTTGACAAAACCATCTAAGTTTTCTTGCTCAAGCTTAAGCGCAACGTTTAACCGTGCGGTTTCAATTTCAAGTTCAGCAGCTTGGTTATTGGTAAAGTCAAAAACGCGATTAAACTGGGTTTTATAGCGAGAGCTAGAAGCCCCGTTATCAAAGCTGTTGTTTCCAGCAAGATTGGCTGGCACAACCAGATAGACCATTTGATCTATCGTGCCTTCAGGAATGTGCAGCGCGACCTCTTGATCTAACTTGAAGTACTGACCATCGGGTAGAATGCCTTCACACGCTACCACAGAAAACTGACCCAGTTTTAGTAACCCTTCATTGATACTCAGCTGAGCAAGACCGCAATGCGGTGCAAATTCACTGGTTGTCAGTGCACTATATTGCTGTGTGACGTTTTCAAGGTGTGATTCCATCTGCTGAAAATGCTGAGGATATAAAAAGGTACCTTCTCGCCAAACAATTTTATTACTCAAAACTATGCTCCCCAACCAAACAAACTATCCATCCAGCTCTGCTGTGGCATTACCGAGAACTTTATCGTCGTTCCTTGGAGCCCAAGCCAAATTACTGTACTTTCAGAAACGTCCTCAGGCACTTCCACGACGGCCTTTGTCGTCCCTTTCTGATAGTCACTAAATTCTACCAATACCGCCAAATATCTTACTCCAGGAAGCAATTTAATTGTCTTTTGCTCTTTTGTATTCGGCATCACTGGGTATAACCGCTGCTTCTCTATCAATTGCTCAGCCAATATTTGCGTATCCGATTGAAACAGCTCGATGAATTCACTTTGTGAAAATCGGTCTGACTTGGTGAGCTGATATAAACGGATAGCAACCGGATTGGCACCTTCATTGGCCCAATTGAGCTTTTCGTTGGTCTCCAGCTGCAACTGTATCGGCAACGAGAAACGCTGGAGCGGATCGGCACTCGAGCAGCCAACCGCTAAGCATATCAATAATGAGACTAAGATTACTTTTGCATACATTCGATTAATAGCGCTTTAAACTGACGCTTAAAGTGTCCTTCGTTCATTTTTCTTGTGTAGTAATTTTTATACGCCGCCCAGTGCTTACCACTCCACCTTGATGGTGAGCCAACCATGTCTTCAATCAACTGAGGATCGAATTCTTTTAGAAATTCATCCATCACCTGATCCAACATCAACAACATCTGCTTTTGTTGCTGCCAAGGGCTACGCGACGCCTCTAATAACTTATCCAGTTTCTGCTCAATAGCAGCCTGATTTAATGTACTGTGCGTATCATGAGCGCCGATATCTGTTGCTTTATACTCTATAAATTCTTCTTGCTCAGGACTCGTTTTTTGCGTGTTTATTTGGTCAAGTTCAGTCTCTAAATCGGCAAAAATATTACTCGCATCAAATTCAACTTCATCAATCACATCAAAAAAAGTCTCTTCTTGCTTTTCAGCGGCCAAAACAGGTTCACCGATTTCCGACTGCATGGAAAGCAATAGGGTGTAGCCAAAAAGTACAATGATGTCACCATCAGAAAGCACGGAGGATGAGTGGGTGATCTGTGGCCGACCATTTAAACTTACCCCCTCAACTTCTGTATATAACCGTAGTTGATTGGCATCTTTATCCTGTTCGATGCGAGCATATACGTCATGTTGCTGCGTTTCTTGCTCGGCATGCGGCAAAATCAAATCACATTCAATTGACGCTCCGAGCACCACGCCGGATTGAGAAACCGTCGCCATTCTCGATAATAATCGAACATCTTCAGGGCACTCAGTGACTTGCAACATTGCAGCATTCATCTATAACTTCCTATCATCGGCAACAATACAATTCGAGGCAGCAGTATTAAACGCCTCTAGAAAGGTTGGACGCTTCTTTAAAAAGGCTTTTGAAAACAATATACCTAACTCTATGGTGCCATATTCACGTCGAGAAAAGTTGGTGTTCTGTAGCTTGAACTTAGCCAACTCATGCTCAAATTCATGTTCATCTATTAAAATGGCATCGACTTCATGGCCTAATAACAACTTTAATAGTGCATTACCACTGCGCGGCTTCATTTGCACGTTATAACCTTTGCGCTTGATATCAAACCACTCGTCAGAGCCGAATTCAGCGGCGACTTTATATTTCTTATACAACGGATTGTTATCATTGATATCCATTTCAGCACCAGAGAAATACCAGTACAAGTGTTTTCTCGCCATCGGAATAGAAAGCGTTCCGTAACGCATTCGAGCATCACTTTGGGCAACCGCAAAGATGGCATCGAGTTTACCAGTACGCAACTTGAGCTCGGCTTCAACCCAGCTATCAAACTCTGCGCGATATGGAGCTTCCATTCGACTAAAAGCACACTGAACTTGCCTGATCACGTTACCCTTCACGAGTTCATTTTCAACATAGTGATAGGGGTAAGCATCATGCGTCGCCAGCTGTACGACTTCTTTGCCTGTCACATGCATGGTAAACAATGTAAGGCCTAACATAAGGCCTCGTATTAGTCTGGTTTTTAGCATCATTTCATCAATTTATAGCTAACTCAAAGCCCGAGACATCCGCTGAACCTGAGATCACCACTTCACGGATAGGTTCGCCTAAGCTGATCCGTTCGATACAGCGTTCAGCCAATTGCGGCATCAGGTTTCGATTGATTATTTGCTCAATGGCACGACCACCAATGGTCGGTTCATTTCCTTTGGCAACCACATAATCCACAAAGGCTTGATCATAATTTAATGTTGCCCCATAGGTTTCTTGTAGTTTTTGCGCAACACGTTTTAGCGATATCCCCGTGATCTCAGCTAACTCCGCAGTATTTAAAGGATAATATGGGATGATATTACAACGACCTAAAAAGGCTGGCTTGAAAAAGCTTTGTAGCGCAGGTCGTACGTTATCCACCAACTCCACTAAATCAGGGCGAGATTCACTGACATTACAAAAATCGACAATTTCACTGTCAGCAGCGTTAGAAGTCATGATGATCAAGGTATTTTTAAAATCGATATTACGACCTTCACTATCTTGAATACAGCCCTTATCAAAAATTTGATAGAAAATGTCATGGACGCTTGGGTGCGCTTTTTCCATTTCGTCGAGTAACAGTACACAGTAAGGATTACGACGAATCGCTTCGGTTAGCACACCGCCCTTACCATAACCAACGTAACCTGCAGGCGATCCAAGTAACATAGATACCTTATGCGCTTCTTTAAACTCGGTCATATTGATGACCGTCATATCTTGCTCGCCACCAAAAAGCTGATCCGCAAGTGCAAGCGCAGTTTCTGACTTACCCACACCACTTGGGCCACACATCAAAAATACGCCAACTGGCTTACGTTTATCAGTCAGACCGGCACGCGAGACCCGAATACTCTTTGACAGCTCATGTAGCGCATGTTTTTGGCCAATAATACGCTGATGTAAAGCGGTTTCTAATGTCAGTAGTTTCGCCACTTCATCTTTAACTAAATTACCAATTGGGATGCCAGTCCAAGCGCCTATAACCTCCGCAATAGTTTGCTCATCGACAATGGCATGAACCATAGGCTGCTCGCCTTGTAACGACTTGAGTTCAGCCAATTTCGCCGTAAAATCTCCCGCTTGCTCACCCGCTTGGATTTGTGCCAGTTCAGATACAAGCGCTTTTTCTTTTTCCCATTGCGTATTCAACGTAACCAGTTGCGCTTCTAGTTCAGTCTTTTTCTGTTCTTTTGCGGCTATGGCTGCTGCTTGGTTCGCCAACATGTCGTTTTCTTTTGTCAGCGCTACCAGCTCTTTCTCCAAATAGCGAATACCCTGCTCTGTTGCCTCGATACTTGCAGGTTTTGCGTTTTGCGTTAAGGCAATACGAGCACACGATGTGTCTAGCACACTGATGGCTTTATCTGGGAGCTTTCGACTAGGTAAATAACGAATAGACAGATCAACGGCTGCCTGTAGCGCCGCCTCTGTGATAAACACATTGTGGTGACTCTTTAGCGACTCTGCGACACCACGCAGCATTTGCAACGCATCTTCTGCGTTCGGCTCACCGACTTTGACCACTTGGAAACGACGTGTCAGTGCAGGGTCTTTTTCAAAGTATTTTTTATACTCTTCCCAAGTCGTTGCCGCGATGGTTCTAAACTCGCCTCGCGCTAGTGCTGGTTTTAACAAATTAGCGGCATCGTTTTGTCCTTCCGCACCACCTGCGCCAATCAAAGTATGTGCCTCATCAATAAAGACAATAATGGGCACTTCTGAAGTTTTGACTTCGTTAATTACGTCTTTTAAGCGGTTTTCGAATTCCCCTTTAACGCTCGCACCCGCTTGCAGTAAACCAAGATCCAGTGAATGAATTTGCACGCCAGACAAAACCGGAGGTACTTCATCCGCTGCAATTTTTTGCGCTAACCCCTCCACCACGGCGGTTTTACCCACTCCAGGTTCACCAACAAAAATAGGGTTGTTTTGTCGTTTTCTACATAAAATATCAATGGCTTGCCTAACTTCGTCTGCACGCCCAGAAACAATATCTAGCTCACCTGCCTGAGCAGCCTGAGTGAGATTGATGGTATATTTGTCTAACGCCCCTGTAACCACACTCTGCGGTGCACTTGCTGCGCCCTTTGCTGGCGTTTTCGCCGCAATAGACAGCGTTTTTATATGTTCTTTTAAGCTCTCAACAGAGACATTTTTAAGTGCAGTAAACTCTTTTTGCTTAAACGACAATGGATCAGGCTGCAAGATGCAAAGTAACAGATGTAGCCCCGCAACAGCACTGTGAGAAAACTCAACCGACGCAACCAACCACGCAGACTTCACTAAGTCTATCAACTCAGGGCTGATGGTAGGCTGTCCTGAATGACTCGGTGCCAACTGACCTAGTTTATGCTCTAGTTCTTGCACAAACTGTGCAATATTAACCTGTTGCGACTCAAGAAACTGTTGCAACTTAGGATCACGTCCTTTCAGTAACGAAATGAACCAATGCTCAATTTCAATGGCGCCAGCTTGGCTGTTCATGGCATCTGCAGCGGCATACTCCAGCGCATTTTTTAAATTACTGTCTAAATAAGAAATTAGTTTTGAAATAGATACTTGAGACATATTTATCCCTAACTCTACAGAGCCCTTACCGTTCGTTTCTGGTCGTCATTGCGCCTTGCTAAGTTGGCGTTTACCCCAAGCACAATGCCCTTATAATTATTAGTGAGTACCAAAGTAGAAGGTACTGTTCCGATGTATTCGGCTTCAACTTCCACCGCCACCTCGTGATTGACGTAGTGGCAACAAAGTGACTTGATGGCACTTAACAACGCCACCTGTTCAGCTTCCTGTTTCTCTAGTTTTGAAAAAACCATGGCATCATCAAAGCTAACTGTTACCCTTAAGGTTCTACCTAACTGGGCAAATTGTTTTCCCAGTACAGCCCCTCTACCAAGTTGACAAGCGCTTAGACGACTTCGTGCAGCAGGGGGAATTTCCTTCACCTCGATATCACTCATCGCTAGCCGAATTGGATGGGGGAAATAATGCTTAAGCAAGCGCTGAAGATTACTCAAAGAGTAATGCTCAGCCCTCGTAATCAAAGTCGCTGGGATCATCGATAGTGTTTCGTAATTTTCGGTTAGCGAGCTGAAGTAACTTTGCAATAACTGACGCTGTTGCTGCTCTGTTGTCGTGGCCTCGGCACGAAACACCTTAGATGCAAATGCTTTGAGTTCTAAAGATTGATGAACAAAGGTATTGTCGAAAATGGCTAAAAACCGGAGGTACGCACGATTATTACGTAAGTAAGCCTCTTTCAGCCAGTCTAGGATGAAATGAGGTAACCCGCCGCGCTCACCAAATAACGTTGCTTCATTGCTATCGACCACAAAGTGCTGATCAGCCAGTTCTTGGTAGTCGATTTTTCGCTTACCATACGTGTCTGAAAACAAGTGCTGTTTAAAGCTGATTTTTTTTGCCCCAGCGACTCTCAGTAAGCGCGTAAAATGAAGTACCGACGATACTTTGCTAAATAAGCGTTTCGTTAACTGCATACGCGCGCTCCTAGCTGTGCTTCAAAGCGCTTTGCTGGCCAGTTATAACTGGTGTATTTCACTGTTAGCTGACTGCAGCGATCAAATGGTGTTTGCGCCGCTAAAAAGTCATTGAGTAGTTCAGCAAACAACGAAAAATCCGCGTTTAGCTCTGAGTTATCGAGCGTCAATGTCAGCGACATCCCCGGTACAAAGATCATGCGATTTTCAACCAAAAACGGGGCATTCATTTTTTTTGCCGTGACATCATAAATTGAATTGAGTTCTTGGTGTGTGGCATTGGCATTAACAAACAATTTTAAGAAACCAATCAAGGTAGCCTTCGCATCTTGTGCCTGCAACAGCTGAGATAAATTAAAGGACATCAGCTTGAGCAAGCTCCAGTAATTTTTCTCGTCCGTCACCATGCTACTGGGTTGAATCGTCACGCCACCGACTTCAAACTCCCCAGCTAGCGCTTCTTCTGTGTTTACAACGATTTGATTACCAACATGAATTTTGTTGGCTAACTGCGCATCGTAACAGCTGATCTCAGCAAATGCGGTAAACCCGTTGGGGTAAGCCTTGGTCGCCTTATTGATTGGCAACACTAAGTGCTTCACTTCATCTAAAGAAGCGGCCTTATCTGCTGATTCAATATGGCCTAATTTATTGCTCTGTGACCAATATAGTTGCGACTGAAAATCAACAGTTTGCGTGCCGACCACTGGTGGGATTTCCTTTTGACCAGCCGAAGTTACGACGTAAACTTTATCGATTGAATAAATCTGAATATGACGCTGACTGGCGTCTGCAATAACGGGATAAGATAGCTCTTGATAGTTGACTCTCACCGGTTCCGAAGATTGATGAAATAAGTTACTAAAGAGTGTCTTATTGATTTTGACCGAGAGGTTTTTCTCTTCAAGTAACACTGCGCCTAGCTCATTTAAATAAAAGTCGATGTAAACACTTTTGCCATGCGCGACGTTTATCTTATGAGGGTTTTTCAAGATAAAAAACTGTCGTTTAGCAGGGATTGAGAAATACTCTTTGAGCTTAAAATAAACCGGAATTTCATTGCTTTTGATTGGTGAGATAAGAAAATCATCATCCGCGAGCAAAGGGTGAAAATTGTGTTCACCGATATCGTAGGCAAACTCGTCATCCGCCACACAAATAGCGACTTTCTTCACCGCTTGGTTAATAATGTCGGCAACATTTCGGCCTATCGACTCATTACTAAAATGCAGCTGAATTGGTTGCGTCAGCGCCTGCTGAACATCAACATCACCACTTAGCGGTGATAGCTCGACGCGCAGACAATAAGGCGCCTCTTTGCTATCAAAATTTTCAGGGATAGCATGTTGAAACGGCGTTTGCTCCAACTTAAAACGAGAAACAGTCATCGGCGTAAAGGTGACGGGCAAAGAATTACACAACTTCACGGTTGTGTTGTCATCACCTTTATTAATAACATCAAGCTCAACCTCTACCTGTTTGTCTAAAAACACAGGCTTATTAAAGTCATCCGCATTAGGTTGAAAATGCGCTTGCACCACCATAGGCAGTGATTTGAATAAATTTGGGGAGACAATATCAGCAAACTCTTCCACATGACGTGTGCGCAGAGCATCTATTTCCATGGCATTTTTCGCTGCCACCCATGCAAAACTGTCAATGAGACGGGTTACGTTCGGATCTTCTTGCCCCTTATCATTGAGGTTAATATGCTCAGCTTCTCTACGGAAACGCTTGCGGAACCCCTCAAGGCCATAACGAATGCTCGCTAATTCATCTTCAAAGTGCTTTAACATGCGGCTAATCATATTGGCTCTCGTTCTCTATCAACACAGTGAGACGGGTTAAGTCGATGTCCGTATCAAACTGTAATAACTCTTCTTTCCCCTCAAACGACAACATCGCTGAAATCTCAAAGCGCATCGTATTCGCGATGTGCTTCTCCTCATCTTGAGCTAAATAATTGACCTCAACGCTGTGTAACCTTGGCTCAAATTGGCTAATTTTATTTTTTATTCGCATCGCTATCTGCTCACCACTATTGAGCCGACTAAATAGCGCGATATCTTCGAGGCCAAAACAAATACTGGATTGGTTAACCAGATCGCTCTCACTGTCGTGTAAAAATGCCGCTTCAGTTTTTAAAATAAGGCCAATGTTGTGATGAATAGACTGCACCACTTCGTTACCTTGGTCGACCGATACGTCTTCTCTATCCATGTAAAACGCACTAAAAAAACTCATCGCTCTACCGCCGTAGATAAACTCACTGTACTCGCCACTCTGTCGAATTGATATTGCGGCACAAGGTCAACATGACAGCCATACCGTTTAAATTCGCCGGACTCTTCAACAACACTGACTTTCGCAGATTTGAGTGGCATTTTCGCTAACGTCATTTCATCAGAAACAATTGAGTTCGAGCAGTATTGTTCAAGCCAATGGGTAAGTCGATTTTCGCAATCATGCGCTTCCATCGAAGAGCCAATCATCTCCCTAAGTTGTACTTTGAGATAATGTGCAATTCGGCTGACCATCAACGTAGTTTGGATCAGGTAGCGATTTTCGGTTTCATTTTCCACTTTGATTGAGCTATTCGATTGAAAAAAGTATCGTTCATTTAATGGGTTATGAAATATAGGGATCAAACCAAGCTGAGAAATAAAGGCGGCATTACTCGCTGAAATACGAGTTTTAAAAACCACTGGCAGGTCATCTTTCTTTGCGCCATAGTAGCTAATAGCACTGCCACCAGAACCGTCTAGCTTGCGAGATTTCAAAAAGCCAAACCAGCGCACGCGATTGAACTCAATCATCACGTTTTTCAAAAAGGTTGTGGCTGTGTTTCCCCAACGAAAATTGTCATCGGCTTCTTCGTCGAACACAAACCCTGCAGGATGAAAACGGTAAATGCGACGATAACCTATTTTATTGAAAACCAAGCCAATAAAGTGACTATTGTCTTTAGCCCGCAAGCGATGCCAGCTCTCAAAATCGTGCGCTGCCAGCACTCGTTTGATCTTCGCAGTATCACATAAAAAAGACTCTCCTATCGCCCCGAGGAAAGCTTCATCAGCATCCAAGACGATAGGACAGAGGCTTTTCTCTCCCAACTCAGCAAGTAACTCTAACGTGTAAATATCGTCAAATTCATTGGCATAATCGATATCAAGGCTAATGTTGTGATCTATCACAACTAACCCATAAGGTTCTCCCCCCATAGTATTGAACTCTCGATTCGCAATGAGGTTGTATAATTTAGCCTGTTTGACTGATGGAGAAATATTGAGATCTTGGGAAATTTCTGACCAAGCAATATTTAAGATTTTTACTCGGACGGTTTTATAGTTGACCGGTAAATTAACTAATTCATGTAACGCCCGCCAGCGCGCCTCTAATGCCGTAAATTTGCGATGGGCCATAACCAAAGACAACTGTTCACTGATCAAACGGTCAATATCAGCAATTAGGTGCTTTACCAGCGCAACATTGTTTGAATGGTGTTCAGTCCTAGACATGAGGAGTAATATTCCAGCGATCAATCGGTTAATACGCAGAAGTGAAACGAGGTATCGCATACCTCGCTCCACTTAGTGTTTTTAACGCTTGAATTAGGCGTTGTAAACTTAGCCCGGTAAGCTTGCGACCATACGCACAGAAGTTGTTAGTTCTTCCATTTGTAGCCAAGGACGCAAATGCGCAATTGCCGAGTAAGCACCTGGACGACCAGGCTGCTCAATCACTGAGATTTGTGCTTCAGCAAGTGGGGTTTTTGCACGCTCTGCATTGCCCATCGCACCTGAGTTTGTGTACATTGCGATCCACTCACTCATTTCCTTCTGGATATCAGCCGCTTCCATATTAGAGCCAATATTGTCGCGACCCATTACTTTGAGATAATGTGCAATGCGACTACTCGCCATGATATATGGTAAACGTGCTGAGATTGCGGCATTCGCTGTCGCATCCGGATCGGTATACTCTTTAGGTTTTTGCGTTGTTTGTCCGCCTAAGAACACGGCATAATCGGTGTTCTTATAGTGAACTAACGGAAGGAAACCTAAATCACTCAGTTCTTTCTCGCGCTCATCCGTTAAGTTAACTTCAGTCGGACACTGCTGCGTGATATCACCGGAATCAGTCAAATAAGTCAGGTTAGGCAAAGCTTCTACTTTACCGCCATTGTCCATACCACGGATCGCAGTACACCAACCGTATGCTTCAAAAGCTTGGTTCATTTTCAGCGCCATTTCATACGCAGCATTAGACCAAACAATCTCGTCATTGCTCGCTGGTTTTGGATTACCTGCGGTATCTGTCGCTAGCTCTTCAAATTCGAATGATTTGATTTTTTTGCCTTTACCACCGTACGGTAAACGCGCCATCGTGCGAGGCATAGTTAATGCCACATAACGTGCGTCATCGCTTTCTCTAAATGAGTTCCAAGACGCATAGCTTGGCGAGTCAAATGCCGGTGCGATTGGCTTTCCTTCACTAAATGTTGAGAAGCTACTTAATTCGAACATTTCAGGCGCTGCTGCTGCGATAAATGGCGCGTGACTAGCTGCAGCCACTTCACCCATGTAACGCAAAAGCGCAACGTCTTCATCTTTTTGAGAAAACTCGTAATCACCTAAAATTAGGCCGTAAGGCTCACCGCCTGCTGTGCCATATTCATGCTGATATAGCGTATTGAATAACGGGCTACGGTCGACCGCTGGTGCATCTTCAAATTGCTCAAGTAACTCATCTTTTTTGATATTGAGTAACTTAACCTTTTGTGAAGTGCCAAGCGCACTGTTACGGACCAACTTTTGCAGACCTAACCATGAACCTTCTAACTCTTGAAAGCTATCTTGTTGCATAATTGCTGAAAGCTGTTGGGACATTTTCTTATCAATTTCTGCCACCGCATTCGCGATGGTATCTGTTAAGTTTTTATCCCAAGTCACCGTGCCTGACATCGCTTCTTTGGTTAAAGAAGTAAGTAACTCTTTGGTTCTGTCTGGCGCAGTTTGACTTGTCGCGCTGATTGCACGGTCTAAAAACGAACCGCTTTCACCAGCTGCACCACCATCTTGCTGTAATTCTTCAGACATTATTCCTCTCCTTTAACGCCAAGTTCATCAGACAACGCGCTCAAAGAATCCGCGCTTTGTAGAATGTCTTTTAGTAACTTTTCAAAGTCACGAGAGCGATCCGCTTTGCTCAACAATTCATTCAGTTGATTACGCGTTTCAAGCAGCTTTTTCAAAGGTTCAATGCGTTGAACCAACGCATCAGGCTCAAAGTCTTTCATTGAGTCAAAATCTAAATTAACTTCAAACTGACTGTCATCAGCTTCAATCACATTGTCGACTTTTAGGGTCAATGAAGGTTGGATACGGCCCAGTACGTCATCAAAGTTGTCTTGATCTACTTGAATAAATTCACGATCTTCAACTTCTTTTGGGTCTTCTCTGTCTCCAGAGAAATTACCGAGTACCGCTGATACAAACGGCAGCTCTTTTTTCTCAGTTGCGCCATTAGTTTCAACATCGTAGGTAATACTTACGCGGTTTTTACTAACGCGCTTATGTTGCGAATTAAGTGCCATAGTGATTTACCTTACTTAAGATCTGCAGCAGAAGTAAGCTGGTTAGTCGTTGCATCGTATTTAACAGATGCTGCTTTCTCTAGCTTACCGCCCTCATCCTCAACGAAGAAGATTTGCTCAATTTTAGTATAAGTAAGCGAGAATGACTCAGATGGCTGACCACCGTCACTACCAGAGATGCTAAAGTTCGCCATACGTGCTTCTTCTAGAGAAATAACGTAGTAAGGTACAATTCCTTTACCGTCACGAGATGGCTTAGTCATTACTAGCTCAACGGTTTTACCGTCTGCACCTGGCTGGAATAAATAGGTAAGTAGGTAAGGTGTTGCACCGTCATAGCTCTTTGAGATGCTGATCTCGCCAAGTGCTACCATACCGTTATCTTGGTTGTTTGCATTACCAATATCTACAGAAACGCCACGCATAGCGCCCCAAGATAGGCTATCTACCGCAAACCAACCTTTTTTGCTGTTTAAATCGGCAACTGTTGCAGCCCCTTTGATGCTGTCATTGCCGTCGATTCTCATGAAAATTGACGCCATTTGTATTCTCCATAGCTATGTTATTTTTCCCTACAAAGTGTAGGCATAAATTTAATCTTTATTAATTACCAGAGTGGCCCTGACGAGGAACTATCTTTGGTTACAGGCTTAACTTCTGGTACTGGCTCTGCGTCTGTTTGAATCGGTTGCACTACTTCAGGCACCACCGTTTCTACAACCGCGGGATTCGGACTAGATACTGCTACACTCTCTTCCGACAACAACTCACCTAAGTCATTGTCAACGCCTGTTAACTTGCTTATCTCAGCAAGCGCAGGTGAATCTTTTGCAATCAATTCTCCCATCAAATCGGAGAATGACATGTTGCCCCAACGTATGGCTCTGGCGAGCAAATAGGGAATGGGGCTATGCGGCTCCGTCTTCTTAAAGAAAACCGCAATTTTATTTAAGTCTTCCAGTGCATGCTCACGGGTATACGCCGCTTTGGCAATCACAGGCTGGGTGATGGTCGCTTCTGCGACGGTTGCACTCACCGTCGCTTGTGGTTGTGGTACGGGCTCTTTACTTGCTTCAACAACCACTGGATTCTCTTCCTTTTGTACTAAAACGTCAGTCGCTTCTTGTTGTTTTGCAACATCAGGAAAGAAGTGTTGGTACATCAGCTTAATTTGCTTTATCGCATCGCGAACAAAACGAAAACCAAGCAATGCAAGCCCGTGCTTATTACGGTATCCGTTGACGAATAAATCAACCTCTTTAAGCTTGTTTTCAATCTCACTCAAGGTATTAAAACGTGAGACCAGTTCTGCTTTTCTGGATTGTAAAACTGCGGCGAATTCGGTTTTTTTGGCTTCGAGACTGCCGTCTTTCTGAGCCGAAACGTAATCACTGTAAGTGTAGTCATCAATAAACGGATAGCGCATTAGTGGCACATTTAACAGCCCTGAACTTGGGCTATCGCCGGTCAGCTGTTCAAGCGGTTTGGTTTGATTTTCACAGTGTTTTTGCGCAGCTTCAGCGTCATCGAGCTTAGCTACTTTTTTTTCAGGTAGTTTAGGATGAATTGACTCACCGAGTTGTTTTAGTGCAAACAAAAAGTCGTCTAACCCTGCATTAAATAAGGATAGATCTTCTTTTTTGTACGCTAACGAGGACAACCACCACACAAAGACTTCAATATCTCTTGAGTCATTTTTTAGCGTTTCGCCAGTTGCTTGTTGTAGTTGATACCAATCCTCGGCATTTTGGCGCTGAAGTTCTTGGTCTTGTGCTGAAGATGGCGTTTCTAGCAACTTGCGTAGGCTAGATTGCGCAATATTGAGTAAATTACGTAGTTCCCGAAACTTTGTTCGCTCTTCTTTAAGAAATACACCGGCATCAAGCTCAGTACTCGGAGAAAAAAGTAACATAGGCGACCAATTACAACCTTAATACTCGTTTATAATTTATTCTTCATTCCATTGTGGAGCAGAATGATCCAAAGTCAAGATATTAATATCTTGTAAAATAAGAACCGTGATTGTCCTTGATTCAGGCCAAATATTGACATCAATATTTAAAGTTATTAACGCAAATGTAATCAGCCTTAAATGATTCAAAAATAGCAAGCAACTGTGGATGAAAAATGAATTTAAGCGGTGTTTTTTCGTTTTTCGAACAAAAATAAAGCAATCAAATTAAACACTTTAATTATGTTTTTTTAACTTTGATTCAACTTTTACATTCAACTATAGTTGCGCTAATTGAGGTCATATCTAGAGGTTTACATGAAAGAGAATTTCATCAGGGATGGTATTAGGGGCAACTTAGTTGTTAAAGACTTTGTGCCTGCCACAAAAATCGGCAAGTTTGATCTCAAAGTAGAACCACACAAAAAGAAAATCACCGTGATTGTCAAAATCTTTTATCGATTTATCGACAACACCGAAGATCAACTCTCGTGGTCAATGAATGAAAAAAATGAGTTTAAACGCAACGCAAGACGCGTAATTTTAGAAAAGTGGAAGAACAATTATAAGATCCGCTGTACCAAGCAGAACTGGGAAGAATTTGTGATGGACATTAACTTTGTCATTGCAGAAGTGAACAACCCAGCGTACTGTCGTTATGTTGTAGAAGTTAAAAAGCTTGCGCGGTATAAGTCTAGCGGCGGCATCAATCATGGCGTGGTTCCACATGTCTGCGACGTCAACAATTTTGCCAATGAAATTGACATCACAAAAAACCAAGAGCGGATCTTCAATTACAAAGAGGGTTTGCTGCGCTCAGGATTGAGGGGGTTGCTACCTGCGGGCGATGGCGACTATATTACCTTCTCATCAGATCAACATTTACTCACTACTGGCATAAAAACCTATCTCGACCGCTTTCTTGCGATAGTTAGATTGAGACGCACACCTGACGTTGTGGGTATTAAAGCTTATATTATTGGTCTCAAAGGTCAAAATGACAGCACCTTTACGTACAATTTAGAATCACGCCGAGCAAATTCAATTGCCAACTATATTAATCAACGCATTGTCGGCGACAACTTTGCTATTGTGGCCAACACGTCTCAGCAATGGGCAAAAGATGCCGTGACCTTTTTAAAAACCAGAACTCGAAATCACACCGTATCTGGCCAAGATGGGGGTGTACTTATCGTTATTCGCACACCCCATAATGTTGATCGCACCGTACCGCATAAATACATTGTGATGACGCATGAATTTGGGCATATGCTTGGGCTACCTGACGAGTACTTTGGTGTGCATAGTAACTCCACCATGGCAAAGCTAAGGCTAGATAATGTTTGGCCAAGCACAATACGCTCACAAAGTGTAGCAACAGGGAACAAACGCCTCAGAGAGATGCAAGACGGCTTTACGCAAATGGCCACCCAAGCCAATGTGCCTTTACCTAACTTGATTTTAAAGACCACCATCGTCAAACGGCCAGAGGCTAAACAAGCTTATCAAGAAATACAAGATAAAAATGACCAAATCACTCGACGTAAGCAACAGCTAAAAGATACTTTTGGTCAAACTAGTTGGGCCTATAAGAAGTATAAAGACTCACACCCCAGACTTTATGCGCCCCCGAGCACAGAAGCGATTTCTAACAGCATCATGCACAGTGGCAGCGATATTCAAAAAGTGCATTTTGTGACGATTTGGTCGGCACTGTGCAAAGCAACTGAAACGCACCTTGATGTCACTGAGTGGGAGATTGTCCCTGCAGAATAAGGAAATATCAATCCTGAAGTTTGAGCAAGAAAGAGGTAAGCAACTAGAACATATGCTAATGCTAATTAGAATATAGGGCTTATTGGCTGTTGCTAGTTAGATGTTGTGTTTTGCTCACGGCAATTGAATTGCAGCTGAGTACCTAAAGCAATGGAAGGTGCGCACACTTTCCATTGCGAAATAGCAAAGCTTAGAAGCTTAGCATTTTTTTAACATGACAAACTTGAGGTAATACATTTTTTTGCACCTCAAATTGTACTCTGTCGCCTTCAGAGATTGTCGCTGCGATGTTCGTTACTCTTTCAAGAATAGTAGGATCGCTGTAGCTTACAGTGCCATTCATTACGCAGCGGAACTTACGTCCATTAGAGTCTTGAGCATTTACAGTTAAATGGTTTTCGCTCACATTCATAGAGAAAGTGCCTGCTTGGCTGTGGTTTAATACAACTTCAGCAGTTTGAATGACCACGCTGCCATAATCTACTTCTGTGATTTTTACTTCAGCAGCAGAAGCCGACCCTGCAGATACACCTAGCGCTAAAACGGTTGCACCAAAAACTTTGTTCAATACTTTCATTGTATATTATTCCTTTATACATTTATTAAGTTCATTTATTAGAAAAGCCCTTGAAATTTAAGGCATTGCAAACCTAACACATAACAAATTTAAATAAAACAAAACAAGTTTAAATATTTTCTAACACAGCACGTAGTTAGTTTAAGATTCAATTTGAACAACATACGCAGACAGCATTACCGCATTAATAGCCCGGGCCACAGTATTCCCCGTTGCCGATATAATCGAAACTCTAGAAGAAAACGGCTACCACAGATATGTTGCTGAGCTTAGTGCTTATAATAAATAATCAATTAAACCGCAGGGTTAGAAATATCTTAGTTAGAAGAGTTCAGTTTATCTGCCCTTAGAAGCTCTTGAAATAACCACTCTGAATACGGAGCACCTTTGAACAAGTCATAGGAAATAGAGCTCCTCTTTAAAAAGAAACCTTTATTATAGGTGATTGGCTCCCTATTATGGTCAGTACCATTCACCTCTTCTTCCTCATCTAAGCAAATTATAAAGTCTATGCTCGAGTATTCTTTTTTAGAGTTATCTGACTCAAAGGTTTGATACGTTTTATCAAATTTATATCCACATCTAGCAAGAACAGTGCTCGTTTTACCGGCGATCTTATAGCAAAATATACCGCATACTAGATTTGCATTATGCCTTTTGAGCTCCTTTGATTTACGTTCGAAGTCTCGAATTTCTGTTAACTTTGCATTGGTTTTAACTTCAATGATTGCTGCACATTCTGTGCTACAAATTCGAACTTGATTCCCTATATTTGGGTTCACAGTGTCTTCTCGTCTTAGAATAATATCGTGTTGCCCATATTCAATATTCTGGTAGAAGACCTCTCCTTTGTGCAATCGGTCACCAACGCGATCTAACCTGCCTTTCACTTGATCGCGAAGGAATTCCTCGCGAGCATCGCCTAATACCCCTTTATGCTTAAATTTTTCAACTGCTGTTGACTGAAGGCGTAAGAGCTCATCAATATACTCGTATAAATAAGACACTACTTAAATCCTACCCACGTTAAGCACTCTGGTTTGCTGTAACCACTGCATTCGCATTGACAGCTCGGATCACACCAAACAGCTCGACCACAGTACCTTCATCGAAGAAACCATAGGCGCTTTCGCCGTGCTTATCAGTAAATGGTGACTCGAATAGCTGCGACATATCTAAGATGCCATTATTAACGAGGTAGTCGATCACTTGGTCGACAAATTGAATTTGCTCCGCGTTATAAGCCTCTTCATCAAGGAAGCTACTGAATGCTTCTTTAGCTGCATTCATATCTAAGCCGACAAGCTCGCGAATAAACGTGCCTAGAGGCTTATCTTGTAGGATTTTTTCGCGATAGGTTTCCACATCACTCATACCACTCGCTTCCAATAACAGGCCTTCTAAAACGTCTAAGTCCGCTTGTGTAATGGCTTTATTTCGCTTTAACTTTTGGATGGTTAATTGGTCTTGGTGATCTTGAATATAGAGCTCAATTTTCTTGCGATATTGGGCTAAATCAATGCTCGGGTTCTTGTACACATTAGTCACGTCATGAACACCTTGAACATCGTCTTCAAAGTTGGTGTACACCATCTCTTTTTTATCTTTGTCCAACGCAAACATAAGACTTCGTAACTTACGTCGTAGCACTTCCAGTGTAGCTAATTGGATATCTTGCCAAAACTCTTGGGTCTGGATATCTTGGATAAGTTGTAGCTGAGCCTGTACTGCTGGAATGGTTGATTTGGCTTCTAACTGCTCTGCAAACTCGATGACACGCCCACGGTTCGCTTCCGAGATCATGCCTTTCTCTAGCAGGTCCAATTGCATGGTCAAAACTAAATTATCAAAGCGATGTGATAGGTGATTAAGCTGCTCATCAGAGTTAAATGCCTCTGCTTCCGTTGGTAGTTGTGAAATCTGACTCTCTAGCTCAGTAAACTTAGCATCATCAATGTTATTCCAATGCTCACGCTCTAAAAACGGCTCAATCGCTCGGCGCTTCGGTCTTACAATAAAGTTATCAAGATTCATCCCACTGACAATATGGTGCAACATATCCAGTTGGTAACGATTTAGCTCAGAATAACGCTCGTAGTCTTCTGGATTTTGCTCTCGGAACGCTTCATTATTCAACTTGCTGTTAAGTAATGTGCTAAGTAGAACGCGTTTCTCGAATACCTGTTGAGTCACAGATTTCGCTACACCCACCGCAATACCTCCAGGGTTAGCATCGAAATACTCAAAGTTTTGGCAGTAGTCAAAGACCTTAAATGTTTTCTTATCGTCATTCGGACCAAAGAGGTCTTTACACAAACGTGTACCACGCCCAATCATCTGGGTGAATTTCACTTTTGAGCGAACGACTTTGAAGAATACAAGGTTCACGACTTCCGGTACATCAATACCGGTATCGAGCATATCTACGGAGATTGCAATACGACATGTAGGGTTCTTGGGGTCGAATTCGTCAATCTTGTTCTCGTCTCCGCTGAATTCATCAATGAGGCTTTGTGCATAAGTCTCTTTCCATGTGATCACTCGCGCCAATTTCCCCGCCCACTTGGGATAGTTCTTATTGAATATTTTCTCAAGAAAAATTGCATGATCATTGTTAGCGGCAAAGATGATGGTTTTACCAATTACATCTCCACCTTCGACATGGATACCGCCACGTTCATCTTTACTCATCAACTGAGCAAACATCTTCTCGGCTGTATCTTCGTTGAATAAGAACTTATTCACCTCAGATGGTAACACTTCATCTCGGCCTTCTAGCTCAGCTTTGCCCTCCCACTCTTCTTGCTCTTCAGGTGATAAATCTTTGTACTTAACGCCCTCACGCAGGAACTTGGTCGCCACAGAAATCTTAGTTGGTGGCACAAGGTAACCTTGGTCATACGCTTTATCGTCTTCATAGGCGTAAGTTGGCATCCCCTTTTGCAGGTCAAAAATGCCATAAGTATCTTTTTCAACTTCATCTTTTGGTGTGGCGGTTAACCCTACCAAGAAGCCATCAAAATACTCGAAAATTTGCCGATATTTCGAGTAGACAGAACGGTGTGCCTCATCGACAACAATCAAATCAAAATGACCGACACCAAATGGTCGCTCATTTGCGCCACGATCCAGTAGATTCTTCATGGTCGGGTATGTCGAGAAGTACAAGCGACTGTCGACACTGTTTTTACTCTGACCAGAATCCAGAATAGAACAACTAACGCGGGGTAGTAGCTTAACGAAGTTCTTCTTGGCTTGAGTGAGCAGCGCATTACGGTCAGCAAGAAACAGGATGTTCTTAACCCAGTCGTTTTTCACCAACAAATCGACAAGGCTTATCACAGTACGGGTTTTACCTGTCCCCGTCGCCATCACGAATAACCCTTTGCGCTCATGTTCTAGTTCAAAGTCCTGTAATAGTTTAGTGATGGCTGATTTTTGATAGTGACGGTTGGTGATCTCGTTGTTAATAACAAGATTGCTGTTAGGCATGCCATTTTCAAAGAATGGTTTACGATCAGTACGACGCTTCACCATAAGCTCAAGTTCAGCTTTGGTGTAAAAGCCTTGAACTTGGCGTGGCGGGTAAAAATGGTCATCCCACAGATGAGTCTCATAACCATTGGTGTAGAAAATAACTGGACGTACACCACACTGTTTTTCTAAGCAATCAGCGTAAAGCTTCGCTTGCTGTTGCCCGTCTTCGGCTCGACGATGCGTGCGCTTTGCCTCAACAACCGCGAGCGCCGTACCGTCATCTCCCCATAGAACGTAGTCAACAAACCCATTCCCATTAGGGTTAACTTGCGAAATTGGCATGCCTGATACAGGGTATTCACGGTCTCGCTGATGCGCTAATTCCCAACCGGCCTCAGAAAGCAGCACATCAATAAGATAAGTACGTGTTTCTACTTCGTTATAGTCGTGCGTATCCGTGACCTTTTCGGCACTTTGCTTAGCTTGTTCAATCTGCTCAAGTAAGGCTTGGTTTGCGGCTTTGAGCGCTTCGTTTTCTTTTAGCTGCTTGAGGTAAGTGTCACGCTCTACTTTGTCTTCTTGCTCTAGCCGCTTCTCTAACTCTTGAACCCGCTTGATGCTGCTTAGCGCTTTGGTCGCTACAGCCGCATCAATTGAGACTCGCTGTGGGATAAGCGCTTCATCAAATGGTTGGACGACAAATTGCCTACGATTCAAATCTCCGTTTGCAAAAGCGGGTGTATAGGTGCGAATAAACCAATAGAGCACATGGTGCAGCTCTTTCACAGCTTGCAACGCATCACGCTGTGGCAGTGTGGTTTTACTGTGTACAGCCTCGTTACCAACCTTAATCACCAGCTTAAGCTTAGGAAAGAGGTTGGTGGTGAGGTTTTGCTTAAAGCCCTTATCATGAATCAGCGACATTAAGGTCGCATCGTGGCGAGGGCGAGTTAACCAGTTATCAATGTCAAATACGGTTTCAACCATTAACTCCAGTGCGTTACGGGCATAGAAACCAGCAATACGCGGATCGGTTTTGATATTGCTTTCCGCATTTTGGGCACGAGTTTGAATCTCGGCACAACGTGTGGTGTATATATCGCTGCCACCGTTAAGGGCAACGTCCATAAACGCAAAATTGCTCTTTTGAGAAAAGCTGCCTTTAGAGCTAGATGAAGAGTTAGCCGTATCTGACATTGAATTTCCTTTTTACATCATATTGTTATTATTCGTTATAGGTTTAGCTCGCCTTTAAAGGCTTTTTGCATAAGGGCTTTAAAATTAGACTCATGCAAGGCTTCTTCCGCTTTTTGATTCGCCAACAATTCTCTAATAACTTGAATTGCCTTGATATACTCTTCTTGCTTTTCAAGGCTTGGTACGATGATCCTAATGTTCAACAAATCGGCCATATCGATTCGTTTTGTACCATGTGCAGCCGTAGAGACAATACCTAGCAAATGAGCGTGCATACTTGATAATGCCGCTAGTAAAAATTCACTGGTGATAGATTCAGACTTAACCATTAATGCTTTTATATCTTGATTGATAGCAAGTTTTTTTCGAGTAATTGCCAACGGAACCGTATGTGCCAGAATCATTCCTCTAACGACAATAAGTATTGAATTTAAGGGGATACTTTTTAAATTAGTTTCAGTAAAAGTAATCTCATTAACATGATCAATGGCGTCATATAATTCTGGTACTTTCATATCCTTCGGAGAAACCCAAGGTACATCTCCGACCCAAAAACTATCATTTGATTTAGATGGCGTAGCTCCACTCAGTACTGAAACAAGATCTTTGAGTTTCGTAACTTCAAAACTCTTCGGATTAGTCACCGGATCACCAAACATATCAACAAACACTGACTGAGCGAGGCTGTTTAGCTCTTGCTCCATTTGCTGGCAGTCTTTACGCAGTTGGTCGGCTTGTTCTAGCACTGCTGCGATTTGCTTTTGGGTTTCTAGTGGCCAATCTGGGACATCTATATCTAAGAGTTTTTTAACCGACAGGTGTTTTACAGTAACAAAAGGAGTGTCATCCCAAATCTTTTTTAGCTTTAGAGGTAGTAAGTAGTAGATAAACTTCTTACATACTTTCGTTGGGTCTACTTCTATTTTGCATACGCGCTGGTTTAACAGAGCTTTTCCACCGCGCCAATATGCAGTATTAAAGTCACCATCCATGCCAACCAAAATATCACCATTTTCAAGAATGTACTTTTCGTCAAACTCACCGGAGTAGTAAGTGTTTGAGGTGCCTCTAACAACATCCCTTATTCTTACTACTGGTATTCCTTTCTCTCCAAACAATTCTGATTTAAAAGCAAACCCCGAGAGTACATTACATAAAGTCGCTAATTTAACGGTTTTCACAGCAACTTCTCCAACTCAGCTACCCCCTTCGCCATCTTATCCTGCAACGTTTTTATTCGCTTCAAGATGTCTTGCGGCGCATCGTATTGCACTTCTTCGTAAACCACTTCTTTGTAGCGATTGATGCTTAGATCAAAGTCGTTATTGGTAATGTCCTCTACCGGAACCATAAAGCTCTGCTCAGTCTTCTTGCGCTTATGTTCTGGGCTGTCACTGTTTGGGGTGCAGTCTTCGTTGGTTAGCGATTTAAAGCGTGCAATGATATCGGCAATATTACTTTGCTCGTGGGTTGGCTGTTCGCCATCCTTGAACAGCTGTGAGCGCTTGTCATCCAATGAGTAACCATCTGCCTGCATATCGTAGAACCAAACGTTATCGGTACCACCACTGTTGGTTTTAGTGAAGATAAGAATGGCGGTACTTACCCCTGCGTAGGGTTTGAACACACCAGAAGGAAGTGAAATGACCGCTTCCAATTTTTGGTCCTGCACGATTTTTTGACGAATGGTTTTGTGCGCCTTGGTTGAACCAAATAACACGCCATCTGGAATGATAACTGCGGCACGGCCACCAACTTTCAACATACGAAGGATTAAGGCTAAGAATAATAACTCTGATTTTTCAGTCGGCTTTTTCTGTTTAACCTCAACTTGGATCTCGTTACCGTTTTCGTCAGTTTCAGTTTTGAATTTCGGTGCCGTTTTCTTAACAATTGGGTTTTTACCTAATGCACGAAGTAAGTCTGGTGCAACAATATCGAAATCAACTGAGCCTTTAAACGGTGGGTTGGCAAGGATAAGGTTGTAGGCTTCAGAGATATTCTCGTCACCTTGGTCTTGTAAGCTATCGCGGTAGTGAACACTTGGGTTTTCAATCCCATGCAGCAGCATGTTCATCGCACCAATGCGTAGCATGTGTTTATCGAAGTCGAAGCCAGTAAACATTTCGTTGTTAAAGTGCTTACGGTTATCAGGTTTGTTCAATTCTTTCGCGTGATGCTCTTCAACGTATTCAACCGCCGCCATTAAGAAACCACATGTCCCTGATGATGGGTCACAAATGGTGTCGCCCACTTTTGGCTGCATCAGCTCGACCATCATTTGGATGATATTGCGCGGAGTACGGAACTGACCATTTACGCCTGATTGTTGCAACTTGCTTAACAGATACTCGTACAGATCGCCTTTGGTGTCTTTGTCGTTCATGTCGATAGCACTTAGTAGCTGTACGACCTGATCTAATAGCTTAGCCGATGGGATCATGAAAATCGCATCTTTCATGTGTTCAGCAAAGCTACCTTCATTTTGTAGCGCCTTGATTTTAGGGAACACGCGATCACGGACGATTTCCATCATGACGTCTGGATCTTTGTCTTTGAAACTACTCCAGCGAAGGGCTTGTTCTTCAGGCGAAAAGGTTGGGTTGTTCATCGGTAGACCCGTTGCCTGGCTGCGCCGCTCTGCGGTCTTTTGCAGCTCATCTAAACGACGAATAAACAGCAGGTAGGAGATCTGCTCAATCACTGAGATTGGGTTCGCGACACCGCCTGTCCAAAACATTTCCCAAACTTGGTCGATCTGATTACGAATTTTGCCTGTTAACATCATGATTCTCTTTGGTAAACCTGTAGCCAAGTAGTTGGCTTATATTGACTTTATCTTACTGTATCATTAATGCTTAGACACTCAATTTTTTGGGTTAATGCGCAACCGTACCTTTTAAATGCTCACTCAAAAGCTTCTACCCGTCAGGTTTCATACTAACATTCCGTTCTTAATACACTTTCAGCCGCTACTTTTTGGCCCTATTGAGCGTGTCTTAAAGATCCTACTTTTGAAAGCCATTATGAAAGCGTGAATATGGAAGACTCAGAGGTTTTGGATGTTCTGTTAACATCAACGAGATCATAGAAGATAAAGCGAATTGCTTAACCAAAAGTACCCGTATGGATTGAACCCAACAAATTGGTGAGTAAGTTCATCAGTACCATTCCATCAACACTCAAATTACAAAAAGCCTAAGCTTGGTTCTTAGTCTATCGACTGCTCAAAATTCAATGTATTAAATTTTCTCTTTCTCCCACAAAAATGTCGCCCAGCAATATAGTTTCATACTGAGCGGGGCTGTAGGGCTTATTCTTCGGCTTGGAAATTTGAGGTTGGGAACTTTATTATTCACCCACAAAAAGGGCGCTTGCGCGCCTTTTCTTATTCTACCGTTACACTCTTTGCGAGATTTCTCGGTTGGTCAACATCGGTGCCTTTGATCACGGCTACATAGTATGAAAGTAGCTGTAGTGGGATGGTGTAAACCACTGGGGCGATGATGTTTTCTACGTGATTGACGTTCATTACTCGCATGGTGTCATCCGAGGCAAAGTTTGAGTCTTTGTCTGCAAATACATAGATGATACCGCCGCGTGCGCGCACTTCTTCAACGTTTGATTTGAGCTTTTCAAGCAGCTCGTTGTTTGGTGCAACGACGATAATAGGCATATCTGCGTCGATAAGCGCTAGCGGGCCGTGTTTTAGCTCGCCTGCCGCATAAGCTTCTGCGTGGATGTAGGAGATCTCTTTAAGCTTAAGTGCACCTTCCATTGCGATTGGGTATTGTGAACCACGGCCAAGGAACAATGAGTGATGTTTGTCGGCGAATTCTTCTGCCAGTAGCTCAATGCCATCGGCCATCGTTAGGGTTTCTTCAAGCTTGGTTGGCAGGGTTTTGATAGCGTTGACGATTGCGCTTTGATCACGGCCTTTTTCCTGCGCGATCGATGCAGTTAGCATCAATAAGCCAACTAATTGAGTTGTAAATGCTTTGGTTGATGCCACCCCAATTTCAGCGCCGGCTTTGGTCATAAAGGCAAGATCTGACTCACGTACTAGCGATGAGCCAGGTACGTTACAGATGGTCATCGACGCCATATAGCCTTGCTCTTTGGCAAGACGTAGTGCCGCAAGCGTGTCTGCGGTTTCGCCCGATTGTGAAATGGTTACCAATAGGCTGTTTTCGTGAACGAATGAGTCGCGGTAGCGAAATTCTGAGGCGATTTCAACGTTACAGCTTACGCCTGCAAATTGCTCTAGCCAGTAGCGCGCCACCATGCCTGAGTGGTAAGACGTACCACACGCGATGATCTGTACGTGTTTTACATCTTTAAAAATTTCGTTGGCTTTGTCGCCAAATGCGTCGATACTGACGCGATCGTTATCTAAACGGCCTTCAAGTGTGTTACGTACGGCCATTGGCTGCTCGTAGATTTCTTTTAGCATGTAGTGGCGATATTCGCCTTTGCCCGACACATCTTGAGTAATGTTAGACTCAACCACTTCGCGCTCTACAGGATTGCCGTTAATGTCGAAGATTTCTACCGTTTCGCGAGTAATGCGTGCTACATCACCTTCTTCTAGGAAGATAAAGCTGCGTGTTACTGGTAATAGTGCAAGTTGATCAGAGGCAATAAAGTTTTCACCAAGGCCAAGGCCGATAACCAGTGGGCTGCCTGAGCGTGCCACGATGATTTCATCTTGGTTTGCTTTGTCAAACAATACCGTGCCGTATGCACCTTCAAGCTGTTTTACCGCTGCTTGCACGGCAGCAAGTAATGTAGTGTGTTGCTGTCTGAGTTGATGGATCAGGTGCACCATCACTTCGGTGTCGGTGTCAGATAAAAACTCGTAACCGTCTTCTTTTAATGCCGCGCGCAAGCCTTCGTGGTTTTCAATAATGCCGTTGTGTACCAGCGCAATTTCGCTGTTAGAAATATGCGGGTGCGCGTTAGCTTCTGTTACGCCGCCGTGTGTTGCCCAGCGCGTGTGCGCGATACCGGTAGTACCTTTTACTTCTGCATTTTCAAGCGCAGATTCTAGGTTTACCACTTTACCTACGGCTTTCACGCTGTTGAGTACACCACCTTCGCAAAGCGCGACACCCGCAGAGTCATAACCACGGTACTCAAGGCGTTTTAGGCCTTCGATAAGAATTTTGTTTACTGGACGCTCAGCAACAGCGCCTACGATTCCACACATAATCTCTCCATTATTTGCACGTTGTGTGTAGTTCAGCACAGATAAGTTGTATGCCACGCGCTTCGATCGCTTGGCGGAGGTCATCGGCCAAGTTGTTGTCGGTGATCAAAGTGGTGATCTGTGCCCAAGGTATTTCTAAATTTGGAATTTTACGGCCAATCTTGTCGGATTCGACCATCACAATCACTTCACGGGCTGACTTTGCCATCACACGGCTCAGCCCAATTAATTCGTTGAATGTAGTTGTGCCGCGCTCTACATCAATGCCATCGGCACCAATAAAAAGCTGATCAAAGTCATAGGATTGCAGTACTTGTTCTGCTACTTGCCCTTGAAAGGATTCTGAGTGCGGATCCCATGTCCCGCCGGTCATCAATAAGGTTGGCTCATTTTCTAGTGATAACAATCGATTAGCGATATTCATCGCATTGGTCATCACGACTAAACCGCGCTTTTGCGCAAGCTCAGGAATTAGGGTTTCAGTGGTTCTGCCGCTATCGATAATGATGCGATTGTGATCTTTAATCAGCTCGGCGGCCGCTTTGGCAATGGCCATTTTACGTACCGAGTCTTGCTCGTCTTTACCTGATGCGATGATCTCTTTAGGAAGGGCTATCGCACCGCCATAGCGGCGTAGTAACAGGCCGCTTTTTTCTAGTGCCGTTAAATCCTTACGAATCGTAACTTCTGACGTTTCAAACTCAGCGGCGAGTGATTCTACGCTTACTTCACCGTATTCATTCACCCATGAAAGAATGGTATGTCTGCGCTGTTGAGTATTTCGTTTAGTCATTAAATAAGTTTCGTTTCGAAATTTAAGGCGATTATAGTCGAAACTTCAAAACCTAAACAAGTTAAATTTTGCACTGAACAAATTTTAACTGGAAATATTTTGGTCATCAGGATACATTTCCCAGTTGAGGTACTTAAAAGGATAATTAAATGAACAAAAACTTAATAACATCAATACTTTGTTGTTCACTATTACTAGCAGGATGCGGCGGTTCAGGCGGTGACACCACACCAGTCAATCAGGATAGCGGCAAAAATGGAAATAATGGCAACACAGATTCAAATAACGGCAACACGGATTCAAATAACGATAATACAGATTCAGGAACGGATACCACGACTAAGCCAGTCGCTAAAATTCAGGCAAGTGCCTTTGGGGAGACAGGCAACGTCATTCAGCTTAGCACTGCGGGAAGTACGATCCCTGAAAATGCCGAAATAACATGGCAGTGGCAAGCCAAACCCCAAGGCAGTAACGCTCAGTTATCTAACCCCAACACTAAGCAAGCGCAATTTACCGCTGATGTTGCAGGTAGCTACATAGTAGGACTAACAATCAAGTCAGGTAGTAACGAATCGACAACACAGTTTGAGATCCGTGTAAAAGAAAAAACCACACCAAGTGTGAACACGCCTCCTGTCGCTGATTTCACACTCACAAAACAGGAAATTGCCATCAACGAGCATCTACAGTTAGATGCGAGCAACAGCTCAGACTCAGACGGCGATAATCTCAGTTATAAATGGCAAGTTACTGCACCTGCTCATGTTGATGAATACACATTGGTAAGCCCTAACAATAACCTTGCCTCTTTCGCCTCTAAATTTGCGGGTGAATACACTATTACTTTAACCGTTTATGATGGTAAATCGTCACATAGCAAATCAGAAAAAGTCATTGTTGTGGATAACCAACCAGCTCTTAAAGCGGTTATTTCAGCACCTTCAGAGGTTACATTAAGCTCAATGACTTTTGTTGAGCTGAAAAGCGATGGTAGTCAGTATCAAGGCGCTGTAACACCGCTTTGGAGTTTTGACAGCAAACCGAGCGGCAGCCAAGCCGCAATGGCAACACCAAATGGATTTCTCACCTCGCTTCAATTAGATAAGGCTGGACAATATAAAATCCGCTTTAGCCTTAAAGACAAACAGGGCCGTTTAAGTGAAGCAACCCATACCTTAACGGCCAAATTAGGCGAAGCAAACAAACCTCTTGTATTCGTCGACGCGCCGGAGTCAACCAAAATCAATGAAGCCATCGAGCTTAGTGCCAAGCGAAGTAGAGATACAAGCGGAAGAACACTCTCCTTTAGTTGGACGTTTGAGCCATTTGAAGCCGGTTTGACCTATTCCGTTACGAATGAAGATACCGATACGGTGATTTTTACGCCTCACGGAGAGGGGAGTTACCGTTATTTTGTGGAGGTAAGTAACGGTGAGCTAAGCCAAACCGCCAGTGGCGTGATAAAGAGTTACCCTGAAAATTATGGACCTACAGCGTCTATGAGCCCACAAATATCTACAGCTACGGAAGGGGAAACCAAAGTCTTTGTGGTATCCGCAGAAGATAAAGATGGCGATCCGATCACTTATCGCTGGTCGCTTGAAACGAGGCCAGAGAATAGCACGGCAGTGGTCAATAATGCTGATAATCGCGCATCTATTACCTTTGATGAAGCTGGTAACTATGTGCTGAAATGCATAGTGTCTGATGGCAAGGTTGAACTAGTAGTCGCAGCACTCATCACAGTAAATGCAGTTCAAAATAGCGCTCCTGTAATTACGGCACTGGACTATCAAGGTGTACTGAAAACAGATGCAGCGCTTTGGATAACTCCAACTGTTATGGATAGCGACAGCAACGCAGGCAATTTGACCTATTTTTGGAAGGTGGTTGCTCCGTCTGGTGAAGTGATTGACAGTACCGCAGCTCATGACTCGAACCTACAATTCACTCCTGTAGCATCAGGCGACTATCAGGTAAGTTTAAGTGTTGTTGATGAAAAGTCCGCTTCCGTTGCAACTAAAACGATAACACTCTCAGTAGAATAAGGTCTCTCTACTCGATACCTTGTAAGGCTTAAGCACTCACCTATGGGCGCTTAAGCCTTTTTGTTTAAACGGATATGTCGGATGGAGTTAAGTGACGGATCTCCATATTGCTGATATGCGTTCCCGAAGAGTCCTCTGGACCAATTTCATCATAGGCAGACTCAACTCTGAGGTAGGCTTGAGTTGCGCCGAGTTCCGCCAGCTTTGTCTCGGCCTCTCGCAGCGAGTTAAACGGCGTTAGTTTACCCTCGGCATGCATTAAGATATGCAAGTTCCCATCAACATCCTGACCACCCGCAAGATAGTGATTTGAATCCGCGTAGCTAAGCACGATGGCATGGAGTTCTTTATTAGCGATTTTTTCTTTGAGTGTGGCAGCAAGCATAATACTCTCCTCGTTTAACCGATTAATAATTAAACGACATATGTGCGTGTTTGGTTCACCTTGATTGTCGTGAATGTTTTGTCGCGAACCTGTTGTCGTGATAAATCACGACCTACCATCCAAATGTGGGTCGAGGTTTACCTCGACAGATTTAATCGAAGGGATTATCTTTAAAATTCATCTCTCAATTGCAAGGAGTGCACATGAGCTGGAATGGCCTGAGAAAAGGCAGGATATCAATCCCGTACGCGGAATACTTCATTACGTTTAACTGCCATAAACGCACGCCCTATTTTACGGATTATCGGCTGGCACGATTGTTTTGCCAATCTATCTCACATAATGAACAAAAGTTTGAGTGCTGCTGGCAAACATGGGTGTTATACCAGTTGTATTAAGTAAATGATCTATTTTGAAGCGGGGAAATAGCTTTAGTAGCAAGGCAAAAATTTTGCTATTTAGTTGTTCTAAATGAGAAATTTTTAACGAAGCTAATATGCTATTTCACCCTTCAAATTGATTAGAGAATTAATTCAATTGGTATTAATGCCAGATCACTTTCATGGCTTACTGACACTTGGAAATACGCAACTTGGTAAGGTTGTTGGAGAATTAAAAGGCAGAACAGCTTACCTGCTAAATAACCAACTGGATTCAAAATACAAAGTTTGGCAAAGCGCGTATTACGATCATCAGCTAAGGTCCACAGAAGATAGGCATACCATTGCCCGCTATATTGCTGCAAACCCACTAAGAACCAAGCTAGTAGGTCGCATTGGTGATTATCCTTATTGGAACTCACACTTTCTGTGATTGGCTGGTTAAAGGCGCTCTTCCCAACTCAGTTAACACGCTTCGATACACCGACAAGTTACCTTCCGCCATCACCTCAATGGCAAATTCACTGCATATTTTAGCACGACCTTTACGGCCCATTTGCTCTCGTAAAATCTGGTCCTGCAATAAACGATTAAGATCTTGGGTAAACTGAACTTGATTACCAACCGGAGCGAGTAATCCGGTTTCATTGTGCGCAACCGCTTCAGGAATGCCGCCAGCAGCAAAGCCCACAACAGGCACGCCAGATGCGCAGCTTTGTAATAACGCGACACCTAACCCTTCCATCGATGCTGGATGTGCAACAATATCAACCGCAGGTAAAATACGCGCTACGTCTTGTCGAAATCCCACCAGCTGGACAACTTTTTGCAGCCCCAGCTCGTCTATACGCGCCTGATACTGTTGCTGCTTTGGCCCTCGACCAAACAGTAATACGCGCAAATTAGGATGCTCAACAATGAGTTTTTTGGCTGCACGCATGATCACATCTTGCCCTTTGCGCTCTATCAGCTGCGCAAAATTAGCCACAACCAAGGCATTTTGTGGCAGCTCAAACTCATCAAGCAGCCATTGCCGCTCCGCGCTACTTGGTGCAAAGCGCTGGGTATCGACTGCACTGTGGACTAACTTTACTTGCTCAGAGGCAACACCCTGCGAGAGTAATACTTGACGGATCCCCTCTGAGATAGCGATAACTTTATCGTAGGCTGGGTATTTTAATTTTGACCACCAGCGTGGCTCGGTGTTGTCGACTCGTCTCGATAAAATAACAGGGACATTAAGCGACTTCGCGGCAAGTAATCCCCAAGTATCAACCCCTCGACGGCTGTGAATATGAACACAATCAGGCCGATGGTGGGTAATAGCCCTTCGTAACCGCAACCATTGCATGACATCGAGATCGCCTGCCATTTTCACAGGCTCTACAACTACTTGCTTATCAACGGCTGCAATCATTTCACTATTTGGCGGGCAAACCAGTACGTTTTCAATGCCCTTTTGCTGCAACGCTTGGGTTAAATATACCACTTGTTGTGCGCCGCCATATAAGTGACGACCCGCTTCAATATGCAGAACTTTCATAGCACTTCTCCTAGTGCGCTCGAGACTCTTTGTGGCGTGAGCCCCACCATACAATCAAAACGAGCCTCACAGGTTGGCCGGCGTTTGCATGGTGAGCAAGCAAGTTTATCGCTCAACACGCGACCATTTGGATTGAAGGTGTTTTCATACGGTAAGGTTGAACCAAACAATGCAATAACCGGGGTATGATGCGCCATCGCCATGTGAGTTAGCCCTGTATCGACGCCAATCACACCTTTTGCCCCCCGAATGATCTCGCTGCACTCAAGCAATGTCGTTTTCCCGGTTAGATTAATGATCCCCGGCATCTGTTTTGCTAAACGCTCGCTATGAGCGATATCACTTGGTCCACCCAATATAATAATATGCGCACAAATAGACTGATTTACTTGTTTATACAACTCACGCCAATGCCCATCTACCCAGTGTTTCTGTACTCTCGTTGTAAACGGGCAAAACACCACATAAGGTTGACCTTGAGTATGCTCCAATAGCAGTGCTTCTGTGTGTTGTTGTGTCTCTTTCGAGGCAATGAGCGAATATTGAAACGCCGCTTCTGGCGCACCAAAAAATTTCGCTGCAGCTCTGTATTCCGAGCTGATATCAGCAGACCAAGGCGAGGTCACTACCTTATTCATAAGCCACTGACTGCCCTCGCGACTATTGATCCCAACCTTATATTGAGCGCCGCTAAGCCAAGCTAGCACACCACTTTTAAGGAGTCCTTGGGCGTCGAGCACTAAGTCAAATTGTCGACTAGCCAACTGCTTTTTAAAGCTACTAACTCGCTTCAGTAGCGCTATGATCCCTTTTGCTTTTCGCACTTTTTGCCACTCATTGCGAGGCCACAGGATCACCTCATCTAGCAATGGATTTTGTTGTAGCAAGGTCGCGCCAGCAGGCTCAGCTAACCAGCTCAGTTTTGCTTCTGGATAACGTGCCTTTAGTGCAGAAATAAGGCCTGACGCCATCACGATATCACCAATGGCACTGAGCCGGACAATAAGGATATTGTTGTATTGCATGTTATCTGATCACCATTGGATGTAATCGGGTACTATGAACTGGCCGTTGCGCTTGCTTTAACTGATATAAAACTTGCAATGTGGTTTTGTGTAGTGCGCCATTATGCTTTGCGATTGCGGCTTGCCCAGCCTGTACTTGTTGTGCTGTTGCAGCACTATTTTGCCAAAAGCCGATGACTTCTTTAGCTATTTGCTGTGGTTCGTTACCCTCAACAAGTGCACCAACTTGACTCAGCGGCGCACATATATCTTCACAATTTCGTCGACTACTTCCCATTACAACAGCAGCCCCTTGGACAATGGCTTCGGCAGGATTATGACCACCGAGCTTAACTAACGAGCCACCGATAAAGGCAACGTGGGCATCACGATAAAACGCAAATAGTTTGCCCATCGTATCAAGCAGGTACACTTGAGTATTTGCCGTTAGTGTTAGTGTTGGCGCGTGCGAGTAACGCTGACAGCTCAGCCCGCTTGCTTGCAGCAGCTGCCATACCTCATCAAATCTTTCAGGATGACGCGGTGCGATAATTAGCCGAGCTGCTGGATTTTGCTGTAACAACTGTTTGTGCGCTGCGACCACCGCTATTTCTTCAGTGTCATGCGAGCTCCCCGCAATCCATGTCAACTGAGAGGGTTTTTGCGTTGGGTCGGCATGTTTAAGCTCTGGCCAATCGTACTTGATATTACCGCACATCATCAGTTTTTCTGGTGGTACACCCAACTCGCGAAAAGCTTGATAACTGAGCTCACTTTGCGGCAGAATTTTATGCACCTTTGACACCATAAAGGTAAAAAGACCTAACATGTTGGCATAACGATTTTTTGATCTGTCGGTCATGCGGGCATTTACCAGCATCACTCGACTGCCTTGGTTGCGCGACTGGCGAATAAGGTTCGGCCACCACTCCATCTCAACCGACATGGTCAATACCGGATTAAAATGCGTCAAGAACGCACCAACTGTCAATTGAAAGTCCAGTGGCAAATAAGTGTGAATGACTTGCTCCCCCCAGTTGCGCTCAATATAGTTGGAACCCGCAACCGTGGTACAAGTAAAAACAATGGGTAAATGAGGATGCTGTTTACGCAGCTCAGGAATAAGTTTAGCAATGGCGGCGCATTCGCCAACGGAGACGCCATGTAAATGAATACAGGCGGGTAAACGTTTACAATCGTAGACACCTAAGCGTTGCAAAAAGTGCCTTTTATAACCCGGTTTACGTAGCCATTTTTTTAATAAGATCAGCGCAATCAAAGGTAAACACAACAACAGGATACTGTTATAAACACCAATCCAAAGTGAATTAGCTGATCTTCTACGAAGACGAGAGGTTGTCTTAACCTTAGCCATAGCTACACCTTGTTATTCAAGCCTGAATTAACCCCAGTGTAACTATGGTTTTTGACACTAAATTGACAGCGAGTTATACCAACTTGCTTTATTAAGTGGTCTATTTTAAAAATTACTATCAGCTACTCGTAGCGCAGCGCTGATGAGGGGCGCCGGCTTGCAACCTTGTAGGTAACGAGTACAACGGTAAGCCAAGTAAGCAAGATCACAAGTAGGCCTGCGACTCCATAAATCCATATAGATTGATTTATCCGCTCATTAAAGCGATTAAGCCACTCACCAACTAGCCAATACGTCAGCGGGACTGCAAGTACCATACTCAATGCAGATAACCACAAATACTCTTTAGCAACCAAGCTAATTAACCCAATACGTGAAGCGCCTAACACTTTGCGGATAGCTAATTCCTTTTCTTTGCGCAAGGTAGTAAATGACGCTAATCCAAATGTTCCGAGTAAGGTCAGAAATATAGCTAAAGGACTAAAGATAGATAGCATGGTAAGCGTATAAAGTTCATTCTTGTGGGCCGCCAAGAACTCATCATAGAGAGACTGAACTTCTATATCACGACGATTGAGATGTGCAGCAAGGACTTGTTCAATTTCAGTGATCACGTTACCTGGATCAATGCCTTCAGCGATCTTTAATACCACATTTGCAGTTTCACCATCAACATGACCAAGCATCAATGAAGTAGGTTGTACTGCATTATTCACGGAACCAATTCTGATATCCTCAACTACGCCCACGACCTTGGCTGTCAACTTTCGCCTTGGTACGGTAACAGTGACGCCGATCACCTCATCAAGCTTCTCATATCCCGCTAAATGAGCCATTTTTTTGGTTATCAGGATAGCGACATGCGCCTCTCCATTTTGCTGTTCACGATACCAATCTCCAGTGTAATCGCGACTAAAGCCTCGTCCAGTAATCAGCTTTAACCCGAGTACATCAATTACGTCATAACCCGTATTGATTACTGCTAACATGCCGTCATAGGTTTCGCCATTTGGCCAAGTGTAATGCATCCCACCGTTAATGGCGGTTGCATAATTGGTATCGCTCAATGTCCAACCAGCCACACCTGAGATCTGGCCTAACTCATCAAGCAATGCGTTTCCTTGTTGCTGATAGATCAGCTCTGAGGGCAATTCTCGAATGATAATTCGCTGTGCTTTTTCGTAACCTACATCCAACTGTTTTACCAGCATCATTTGTTGATAGAGCATGCTGATAGCTGCTATCAGCCCTACGCCAATCGCACCTTGTAAGCATAAGGTTATTTTGCGGATCCTTGCTGATGAACGCCCTCGACTAAAATCGCCACTTAACACTTTTTTCGCACCAAATGACGAGATAAATAAAGCTGGATATAGCCCAGAAAATAAACCAACCACTGTCAATGTAATTACAAGACCGAGCATAAATAGAGAGTTGTATACCAATGTCAGGGGCTGCGCGATTAACTGATTAAAGTGCGGCAATGCCAACTCAACGATTACAACCCCTAAAAACCCTGAAAACAGCACAATCAGTAACGATTCTGACAGGAATTGTGTGACGAGTTGCGACTTACTGGCACCTAGCGCTTTACGTATGCCGACTTCTTTAGCGCGCTTTGCAGCACTGGCAATATTGAAGTTAATAAAATTAACGCTGGCTATGATCACAAGTAAAGTACTCAGCACAACGCTCACTTGCAGTGCCAAATAAGACCCGCCTTGCTTCATCTCAACGGTGCCATTGGTGTGAAAATGCAACTGGGTCAATGGAATAAACTGAAACTGGATATCTTTGAAGTTCGGGTTTTTAGCTCTTTTTTGCATCTCGCGCGTCATCTCTTGGGCTAACGCGTTGGGATCTGCTTCTGGCTGCAACTTCAAATACACATGACTACTAAAAGGACCGCGCTGTAATTTGGGTAAGTACATCAGCACATCAAAATCAAAGTGTGTATTTGCTTCCAAATCCGCAAAAACAGCAGCCACTTCATAGCTTCCCCCATCGTATTCAAGTTGCCTGCCGATAACATCTGTATCGCCAAACAAGCGCTTTGATTCTGTCTGGCTAAGGGCGATAAGATTGGGCTGAGAAAGAGCCTGAGTTAAGTCTCCATGTAATACTGAGATATTCACAAACTCAGCCAAATTTGGCGTCGCAACATACGCCTTTTTGAACTTAAAGCGCTGATCTTTAACCTTCACGATATCCGCCATTGGTTCGCCACTATATTGTAACGATTCAATCCGACTAATAATCAACAGGTCCTTAATTTGACTGTGCTTTTGCATCAGCTGCGGCATTCTAGGGTCAATCGCACCGCGCACGCCCACACCCACAGAACGCAAATCTAAATGCACTCGGTAAACATGATTTGCATCAGGCTGATGTTTATCAACAATCAACTGACTTTGGGCAAATAAAGCCACGATAATTGCAGCAGCAATTCCAATGCTGAAACCGATGACATTGAGCAGTGTGTGTAGCTTTTGCTTTATACTTACCCGAATTGCCGTACTCAAATATGAAGTGAGCATAGAAGATCCTTTTTAGTTATTTTTTATAAAGATATCCAGTACAACGTCACTTGATTTTTCCACTCGCGATTGTGACTCACTTTTGAAATGACTGCTTGTAGCAGCATATTCACACCATTCAAAAGCAGAAATGGTCGTGCCGATATTAGTGATGAACACACCAAGAAATAAATGATGAAAGCGGCCTAAATTAGGCCGCAATTTCTTGAGTGATTACCAATTTAATTTACTCATATCGCAAGATCAGCGACGGACGTGTACTCGCGGCTTTAAAGGCAAGGGTCGCCACAGTCAACCAAGTGATACCGGCAACCACCAAGGCTGCTGCACCATAAACCCACATCATTTGCTCAATACGATCATTAAAGTTTGCAAGCCAATCACCAACAAGCCAATAGGTTACCGGATAAGCTATGGCGATACTGACTCCCACCAAAGTCAGAAACTCTGTTGCTAAGATATTCACAATGCTTAGCCGTGATGCCCCCAAAACTTTGCGTACAGCCACTTCTTTTTGGCGACGAACCGTTGCAAAAGATGCCAATCCAAAAGTGCCCAAACAGGTTAAGAATACAGCTAGCGCGGTGAAGATAAGTACTACCTTAGAGATACGCTCATCACCACTAAGTACCGCCCTATAACTGTCTGAAAGGAGGTTGATCTCTGGTTCATACACGTTTGCGGTTTTTGCCAACACACTAATCACATCTTGTCTAATCTGTGCTAAATACTGCGGGTTAATCGTCAAGATCACTTCAGATGTTGGATTGAAATAAGTAAACCCTAATAAAAACATAATATTAGAACTCGCTTCTTGTGCATTCCCCACTTTGACGTCAGCGACGACACCAACCACTCGCATCTCTACGTTGCGGCCAGTATCTTTGATAGTTTTACCAATAATATCAGCAACATTACTGTAGCCAGCTTGCTTAGCGACCGACTCGGTAATAATGGTGCCTATTGTGGTTACGCCGTTAACTCGATTTGACCAATCACCGGTAAACTCTCGGCTAAAGTCTCGACCTGCAAGTAGCGTTAACCCCAACCCTTTGACTACCTCGTAGCTTGTGCCGATAACTGGCGTTAAGGATTGCGACTGTTCACCATTTGGCCAAGTGGGTACTAGGGTGTTATTAATCGAGCGAGTCAGCTGCGTATCTATCACACTGATATGTTCAACGCCCTCAATCGCCGCGAACTGTTTAACTAATGATGTTGGCGCTTTTGTAAAAGCCGCTTTAACGGGCACTTCTGAGACCACCAAACGTTGTGTGGTTTCGTAACCAAGCGGTAAGTTTTGCAAATGTGCCAACTGGTACTGTAGCGTTATCGAAGCAATAATTAACCCAACCGCAAGTGCAGCTTGTACAGTTAAAAGACTTTTGCGCACCCAAATCGCGGTACTCCCACGCTGTAAATCTCCGCTTAATACGCGTTTAGCACTAAAAGATGAGATAAAAAATGCAGGATAAAGACCTGCCAATACCCCCACAGTGACGGCAACCGCGACCACGACGACACTAAACATAGATGCATAATCAATATCTAATTCACGGCCAACTAGATTGTTGAAACTTGGCAATAGTAGCTCGACCAAAACACAGGCTATTGTCATTGCAAGCAATGACACGAGTACAGACTCTGATAAAAACTGTGCAACTAATTGCGACTTGCTAGCACCAAGTGCCTTGCGTACACCCACTTCTTTTGCACGTTTGGTCGACTGTGCAACCGTCATATTAATAAAGTTAAAGCCAGCGATAAGGATCAGCAGCACACTTAAACCAACACAGATCATCACCACTTGTTTCGCACCACCCACTTTCATTTCAAACGGTGACTTTGCAGTAAAGTGAAGGTCCGTTAAGGAGTGCAATTGCAGTGATAAGCGGCCTTTAAAGTCACCGAAATAGTATTTCTCCGTCAGTGTTTTTTCCAAGGCAGTAACGTCTGTTTGCGGTGCCAATCGTAAATAAACATAGCTAGAAGTTATATCCGTATTGGCTGGATCATGCTCTACCGACACTAGGTTTTTAAAGCCAAAATGCGTGTTTTCAGGTAAATCAGTAAATACTGCACCTACCGTATATTGGCCGTTTTTATGCTGCAGAGTCTCGCCAACCACGTTCGTGCGGCCAAAAATACGCTGAGCTTCTGAACTACTCAATGCAATGCTATTCGGTACACTCATGGCGCGACTTAGGCTACCTGCCACCGTTTCCATATCGATGAAGTTCTCGATATTTGCAGTTGCACCATAAAGATCATTCAGTTTAAACCCTTGATTTTTTACTGTCACATCGACTTCAGCTTCGCGGGTAAACTCCACCATCGTCAGCGCAAAAACCTCTTCAACCTGGCTATATTCAAGTGCTCGAGTGCCATTGATGTAATTAAAAACAGGAACGATCCCAAGCCCTAATTGCGAATAGTCTTGTGCAATTCGATACACGCGCTCAGCTTGAGGTTGCTGGCTGTCGTAAGACAGTTCATTTTTTGCAAACAGTGCGACCAAAATTGCCGCGGCTAAGCCCACACTAAGCCCAAGTACATTTAAAATAAAATGCTGTTTTTGCTGCTTAAAAGCACGCAATGCCGTTATTAGATAATTCACTATCATCGTTATGCCACCTCTACTTTTTGTGGTTGCACCACTGTGTTGGCTTTGTCTAACATCACTTGGCCATCGAGAAGGCGTACAAGTCTATCCGCGTATGACCCCTCTTTTTCTGAGTGCGTTACCATGATCACGGTTGTGCCTTCGCGGTTTAGCTCGCGCAACATCGCCATGACTTCTTCGCCATTTTTGGAGTCCAAGTTACCCGTTGGCTCATCCGCTAAGATAAGTTTAGGGTTAATAACCAGCGCTCTTGCAACCGCCACACGCTGCTGCTGACCACCAGAAAGTTGCTGTGGTAGGTGATCGGCGCGGTGGTCGATGGCAACGCGTTTTAAAATCTGCTCTACACGCTGCTTACGTTCACTTTTTGAGATATTTTGGTATTGCAGCGGTAGCTCGACATTTTCAAACACAGTCAGCTCATCAATCAGGTTAAAGCTTTGAAATACAAAACCAATAGACGCTTTACGTAGCTGTGAGAGCTGCTTTTCGCTATACCCCGCAATGTCAGTACCCGCAAACTCAAACTGCCCAGATGAAGGTGAATCCAACATCCCTAGGATGGACAATAAAGTGGACTTACCACACCCAGACGGGCCCATGATGGCGACAAACTCACCTTCATTAACGGTGAGGTTAATATCGTTTAGCGCAGTCGTTTCAACGTCTTGAGTACGGAATACACGGTTTAAGTTAGTTAGTTTTATCATTGTTATATCCTTAGAAATTGAGTTGTTGCGCTTTGTCGAAGTTGCTATAGCTTGAGGTGATCACTTGCTCACCTTGTGATAAGCCATCTAACACTTCGTAATAATCTTGATTCTTTTTACCTAAGCGAATATCACGACGCTCGGCGGTTTTGCCATCACTTGCCAACACGTATACCCAGTTACCGCCAGAGCTAGTAAAGAAGGCACCGCGTTTTAGCAATAAAGCATTTTCTTTGTTACCGCCAAGCATCAGTTCGACATCTATGCTTTGGCCGCGTTTAATGTCGCTTTGGCCGCTTGGTAATGCCACTTCTACCTGAAATTGTGATTGCGTTACACGGCTATCAATTTTGCTCACCTTGGCACTGACTAAGCCACTGTCTAACATCACATTCACTGCCATATCCGGTTGTACTTGATTTAAATAAAACTCATCAAGACGGACAACCAACTTGTATTCATTCGGAATGTCAATTTGGCCTAACCTTGCCCCTTTACTCTTTGACTCACCGATTTCAACATCCAGCTCACTCAAGTAACCCGACACCGGCGCTTTGATCAGTAGGTTTTCGAGATTTTTACGGGCAAATTGCAAGTTCTTCTGTAACATCTCAGCACTGTCTTCTAGCTGTTCGACTTGCACTTTACGAATTGAATTTTCCTGCGTTTGGCGCTCTAACGTCAGCTCCTTTCGGGCCTTGTAATACTGTAAATCGTCTTCGATTTCAGACAATCTGTCGGTTGCCAGCACACCTTTTTCAACGAGTGGTTTAGATTGCTTATAACGACGTTCCAAATGGCTAATTTGTAAGTCAATTTCAAGCAAGTCACGGCGTAAATTAAGGCGACTGGTTTCCATCGTCATTTGGGTGTTTCTTAGGAAGTTAAGCTGCTCTGTTACTTGCGCTTCGCGACTCATCACGTCTAGCTGTAAACTGGTATTGCTCAATCTCACTAATGGCTGACCCGCTTCAACAAACTCACCCTGCTCCACCAAGCGCTCTTCCACTTGACCACCTGCGATGGTATCTAAGTAAATCGTGGTTTTTGGTACGACTTGACCACGTAAGCTTAGTGCGTCCACAAACGCCCCTTTGCTTACGGTGCTCACCGTGAGACTACTCAGCGCGAGATTTTGACTCCGACCTGAAGAGGCAGTGTTATTGAATGCTAGTGCCGCTGCTGCAATACTCAGAAGTACACCACCTGCCACCGCTTTTTTAAGATGTTTTTGCAATCCTGAACGCTCTATTTTCTTATCCATAATCACGCCTCTTGTTGTTAGTCGGTTAAATCGTTTTATCGAATATGTATGACTAATATCAAGCACCGTGCCAAGCTTAATTTTATTATAAATTACAAAATGTTAGGCGTTTACCCTTATATTCTAAGAATAATAAGTGTCCGGAAATAGAACACATCAAAAATAACAAAGTGTCCATAAATGAACACTTTTCGTAGACGAGATCTAAACGATTGCGGTACGCTAAAAGAAAAATAAAGCGATCAGGATATGAAACAGGAAGGCACCATATTAATTGTCGACGACAACAGCGATATATTAATTGCAGCAAAGCTTTTGCTAAAAAAGCATTACCAAACCATCATCACCACAGATAACCCTTTTGATATAGAAGCGCAGATCGCTTCGCAGCAAATAGATGTGATCTTGCTCGACATGAACTTTAGCCAAGATGCCATTGGTGGCAAGGAGGGCTTTTATTGGTTAAAAAAAATTGTCGAACAAGACCCAAGCATCGTGGTGTTGTTAATGACTGCCTATGGTGACATTCAGCTTGCAGTTGACGCGATAAAAGCAGGAGCAGCCGACTTTATCGCTAAGCCTTGGCAAAATGACCAACTACTGGGTGCGGTTGCTGCCGCATTTGCTCATGCCAAAGACAAACAGCAGGTTGGTAAGCTCACTCGTCAGACGCAAGGGTTAAATCAGGCACTCAATCAATCTAGTGGTAGCCATCAATTTGCTTTTTTAGGTCAAAGCCCGGCCATGCAAAAGGTATTTAGTACCATAGAACGCGCGGCACTCACCGATGCCAATATTCTGATCACCGGCGAAAGTGGCACGGGCAAAGAGCTCGCCGCCCACGCCATTCATCAGGCGAGTATGCGCCGCGACAATACCTTTATCAGCCTAGACATGGGTGCTATCTCCGAAAGTTTGTTTGAAAGCGAATTGTTTGGTCATAAAAAAGGGGCGTTTACCGATGCGAAAAGCGATAAGGTAGGCCGCTTTGAACTCGCACACGAGGGGAGCTTGTTTTTGGACGAATTGGGCAACCTGCCAATGAGCCAACAAGCAACGCTACTTGCGGCTTTACAAAATCGACAAGTCACTCCTGTAGGCGGTAATAAGCCCATTTCAGTGGACATACGCCTTATCTGTGCCACCAATGACAATCTGCAACAAGCGGTTGATGAAGGCCGTTTTAGGCAAGATTTATTATATCGGATCAATACCATAGAGATCCGTCTGCCACCGCTTCGCGAGCGTGTCGATGATATTCCACTGCTCGTAAATTACTACCTTGAACACTTTTGCCACAAGTATAAAAGACAGCTTGAAGTAAATAGCAGCGACATGCAATGTCTACAAACCTACCCGTGGCCCGGTAATGTCAGGGAGCTCGCACATGCTATCGAGCGCGCGGTGATCTTAAGTGAAAGCGAGTTTTTAGATATCAGCACTGTGATTGGCACCACCCCGACGACGGCGCAAGCAAGTATGGAAGATACCTCGGACACCAATGCACTCACTTTTGAAGGCACTTTCAATCTTGAAGAGATTGAACAACGTACGGTGCGTGCAGCGCTCAAGCATTATCAAGGCAATGTCTCAAACGCAGCCAAAGCGCTCGGGTTAACCCGAGGGGCGATGTATCGTCGCTTAGAAAAGTACGATTTGTAGGAAGAAAAGAAATGACCCGCCTTGCTCACCACCCCACCCTTGTTTTTTTCTTTACTATCATTGGCCTAGTAATTTCCAGTGGACTCTCGCTATATTTGTATATACAAGGTGGCTTTTCGGCAACTTGGCTGTTGATCACCCTTATTACCATCGCGTTTATCTCGGCCTTATACTTTCAATTTAACAAGCAAAACAAGCACATGGGCTTTGTACTTAAGTCTTTAGCCAATGGTGATAGCTCCCTGGGATTAAGCCAACATCATCCTATGCGGCAACACTTAGAAGAGATCAAAACGCGGATCCAAAGCGCGCGGTTGAGCGCCGAGCAGCAAGCTCACTTTTTACAAACCTTGCTAGTGCATATCGACTTAGCGGTTTTGGTGTTCGACAGCGAGGGGAAGGTGATTGAATCAAACCCAGCGGTAACCCGCCTACTAGGTAAACCCATTAATCACAGCGAAGATTTAGAAGATATCGCACCACTGGTTAATGAATGCGATAACAGTTTGAAAACGATAGCAAATTGGCAATATGGTGAGCAACAAGATAACTTGTCTATACAAATAACCTCAGCGCAGATCCAAGGGCAAATTCGTAAAATTGTCACCTTACAATCCATTCGTGATGCATTACAAAACAAAGAGCAGCAAGCCTATAAGCGCCTCACCAAAGTGCTTACGCATGAGGTGGCTAACTCTATTACACCTCTGTCATCCATTGCCCAAACCTGTGAAGGGCTACTGCCAGACACACTAAGCTTTGACGATGAAGAAGATAAACAAGACCTCGCCTTAGCACTGCAAACACTGGCAAAACGCACTGAGTATCTGGGCGCTTTTATCGCCCGTTTTCGAACGGTGAGTAATTTACCCAGCCCAGCGCTGCAACCTGCTCAGCTTGCGCCGCTGGTAGAGGGCATCTATCAGTTACATCAACAAAGCTGTCATCAAGCGAACATAGACTTACAGCTTGATATTAGCCACTCCCAACTGGTGATGCTAGACACGGCTCAGGTTGAGCAAGTACTTATTAACTTAACCAAAAATGCCATTGAAGCGGTGCAACAACGCAACGACCAAGACCAAGACCAAGACCAAGACCAAGACCAAGACCAAGGCCAGCGAAACACCCGCCAAGTGGTGTTGAAAACTGGAGCAAATAACGTAGGCCAGCACTATATAGAAATAAGCGACAACGGCCCCGGCATTGCCGAACATGTAGTCGACATGATTTTCGTGCCGTTTTTTACCACTAAACAACAAGGCTCGGGGATAGGCTTAAGCCTCTCGAGACAAATTATGATTAATCATGGCGGCGACTTAATTTATCTTAGGCGCGAGCAAGGCGCATGCTTCAGATGCGTATTTGGTTAACTCACTTAAACTTTGCTTAAGGGCTTATCTTTAGTTCAAGGCAAATAAGACTGCATGCCAGGTCGCTCCTTGAGGATTTGTGAACTTATAAAAAATCGGTAAACTAGAAGTATCTAATTTAGGGAAAAGTTCGTGCACACCGTATACAAACCTATTCTTTCTATTACTGGAGTTGGCTGGACTGCCGTCATCATATTTTTAACCGCAATCGACTTACTGCACGATTGGGTTGAGATAGAAAGTGAGCGGCTGAATAACCCTATCTGGTGGGCCTTGCAGGAATGGGGGCTTTGGTATATTTACACGCCTATACTCTTCTTGTGGCTAAATAAACTCAACCAACAGAATAAGGTATGTTGGCGTGATTACCTTGTTTGCTGCTCGGTTTTATTCGTGCTGAGCATGTCTATACAAGCCGGATTCGACTACTTCGTTTACTGCGATGATCTTCCCTATACCCTGTATTATTTTGCGCCGTTACATCCGCTGGTGATCTACGTCTGCTTTATGGTTTGGCACAAGTTTATCCGTATTGAAAGCAACGAAGAAAACAATAGCACCGCGATAAATCAACGTTTACTTGTGGATTTAGGCGGCGATAAGTCATTTGTACAGATCAAAGATATAGTGCACATAGTGGCTGCTAAAAACTATGTTGAAATTCATACCGAGTCGCGCCAATACCTCAAGCGAGCAACCTTATCTCAGTTTGAAGCCATGCTGCCAACCGATATGTTTGTGCGCACCCACCGCTCTTATTTGGTTAACATGACATATGTTGAACGTATCATCACCAAAGCGTCAGGCAATGCCATCATCAAGTTATCAACGGGCGCGCAAATTAGCTTGAGTAAAGGTTACAAGAAAGCACTAAAGTCACGCTTCGATACACTTTCTCAGGCCGCATAACACCAGCGAGCAACGTGAACCCGATTACGGTTTCCCGTCGATCCGTCCCATAGAACCACCTTACGTACCTAATAATTTGTTTTATCTGCTTTTTTATTTTTAATAGCGCAATGGAGAGCTTTTTATTTAAAGAGGAACAATGACACGATTTCATCCCTTCACAGCGGCATATTACGCTTTAATGAGCGTCATAAGTAGCAGCGTTTACGCCAATATGGATAACGCTAAACCGAGTGTTTATGCTGGAAGTTCACTGCAACAGTTTGCAGCACAAGATGCACTTGCAGCCATCGAGCGCTTACCGTCATTCACGCTCATTGAACAAAGTGGTGAGCGCGGCCTCGGAGGCAGTTCTGCCAATATTTTATTAAATGGCATGGAGATCCGCGTAAAGTCTGGATCGGTCTCGGAGTATTTAAAACAACTTCCCGTTGACCAAATCGTTGCGCTAGAAGTGTACCTAAGTCACCACCCATTCCCTTCACTTAAGCAATATAATCAAGTTGTTAACATCATTCGTGATGAAAAAACCAATGCCTATAATTGGCAGCTAGGTAGTGCAATAAATGCCAGTGCCTCCACTGGCATAACAGCAATGGCGGGATTTGTATTACCTAAAGGGCAATGGACACACAGCGGTCATATTCAAGTTCAAGATGAGCCGTATAAAAGCACCAGCCAAGGTCAGCTGTTCGCATCTAGTAATACTCTCGAAGAAAAGAGCGAAGAAACATTTAAAGAGCAAAGTGAGCGAATAACGCTCTCACTTACCAGCCACAAAACCATTCAGGATGGTGCCCTAACGCTTAATGTTCAGGCTGTAAAAGACAACTTGCAGTCGCAATACGAATGGCTGTACCGCACGCCAACTTCACCCAGCGATGTTGAATCTGCGTTTTCGCAAGAGCGCGATAAAACAGACACTAGCGAAATGTCTATCGATAGGCAGTGGCAAGGTCAGCGCTGGAGCACACAGCTTACAGGCTACTACTCAAAACAAAAGAATGAGTTACATATGCTTGATGGTCTCTCTGCGCAACTTTCAACACCGAGCTTTACACAGTATAAGCGTACTGACGAGCGAGTAATTCGCCTGATGGTAAACGACGCTGTCTCGGAGTTCGGTCTTGAGGCCAGTATCAATCGCGTAAATGCCAACACAATATTGCCAGAGGAGCAGTTACACAGCACGATAAAAGAGCTAAGTATTGAGCCCTTTACTGCTTTTACTTGGTCGCTTTCACCAAAATGGCAGTTATACAGCAAACTGGCAGCCGAGCAGGCTACGCTTTCGACCAACAGTAGTAAAAGTGAAGATATTCAACATTTCATCGTCAAGCCGTTGGTGCGATTAAATTATGACGCAACAAAACACATTCAGCTTACGACCACCTTAAAACATGAAGTGGAACAGCTCGATTTTTCACTTTTTTTACCAGAGTTCAACGCAGGATTTGGCCGCTTACAGTTTGGCAATCTTGAAATAAAGCCAATGCAGTACACTGAACTTGCACTGCAAATTGATATTGAAGAAGGTGAAAGATGGCGTTTTAACGTTAAGCCTTTTTATCAGTGGCAAAAAGATGTGCATGAATATCAGCAAGATAATCGAGGAGAAAGCATAGTTGCAAACGCAGGCGGTGCCGCGCTTTGGGGGCTAGATGGTGCGGTTAATCTAAACTTATCAAGCTGGATCAACAACAGTCAGCTCAATCTTGATTATAGTTATCGAGACGCATCATACCATGACGCGCTCACAGGAAAACGTACGATTAACGGGACTGTTCCACATTGGGCTAGCGTGCAATTTCGACAAAGCTTTAATCGCTTTTCGTGGAGCGCAGAGATTTCCAGCGGGGATAGTTATCGTGAATATTACCCCGATGAGCAGTTTATTGAATCAGGCTCATTGCAATTGACTTTGCAAGCGCAGCTTCAAGTAAGCCAGCGCGTTAAGCTCAACCTAGAAGCTTCGCCACTCACGTCTAGATACGAATATCGACGCTTGTATTACAACGCCTCACGGGCGGGCAGCGTAAGTGCGATGGAAACGATTCGTGAGCGTGTACCACCAGAGTTTGCGCTCACGCTAAGCGGAAGTTGGTAGGCCGATACTAATCGCGCCTACCGACTTTAGTGTCCTGACTAGGGTCTGTTTATCTTTCAAGTTTGTTTTTTCAGCAGTTTGATTGGTATTTAACCTGAGGTTTGGATAAGGAATGTTCCAACTCATTGTTGCTAAAGCACAACTTAGTTTTCTCCTTGTCTAGCCAGAGAGTTTTAGGGAAAACAAGGCGAATTTACGCACCAATAGCTGGCTATTGGAAGTGAATTCAACGCAGTTAGCGCTAAAACTGGCTGCTAGAAAGGCATTAATTATCCGCAGCTCAGGTTATTTATACAAGGCAGAGCCGGCGTAGCATAGTTATTCTATGTGAGTCAGTCGATAACACAGTAGAAATGCCAATCAAGCGCTGCCCTTTGGGTTCACCTGAGTGCGCTTTGTTCATTGTTGCTCAACTTTTGCCTAGATTACTAGCTGGCAAGTCGAGCGTCGCGACTAAAACACACTCAGGAGAACAAAAGTCAAACAGCAAAGGTCAACAGGCCCTAATATCGCTCTAAATGATTGAGAATATGTGGAAAAACATCTACATCAGCCTGACGCCCAAAGATACAATCTATGTGCGCGTAATTGGGGATCACCTTACGCGTAAACTGAGCATCACCAAAGGCAAGACAAAGACGTTCATAGGTTTTTTTCGTGCTCTCAGGTAAATAGCATTCGTTATCTGCCCCGCTAATAAATAGCGTCGGCACGTTTAATCGGTTGATGTGTGGCATGTAAACGTCCTTGCCATCTGCATCAACCAGTTTTCCTGCGCGACAAATTGCAGCAAGGTGCTCAAGGGTTTGAATATTGGCTTCGGCAAATAGTTCATCAATATGCTCATGCAGCAAATCGGTTAACTGATCATGACGGTATAAGGAGGCGTACATAAAGGTCACGCGATGGCAGCTATCATTGTTGCATCGCCCCTGTGCCTCGGCGAGCGCGTACAAGCCTAGCGCCTTATCATACAAAGAGGCAAGCCCATTACTCTGCTCTGGTACTCGCGCCGTTAGTGAGTCTACGCCCAACCTTTCTAAAAATGAAGGGAGATGTAAACCTGTTTTCATTTTCGTTGCCATCGGCACCACGACGTCCGCCGCAATTTGTGATGCAACAACACTGCGAACCCCTGAAAGTCCGCTAAGCATAGACATAAAGAAGGTCGTAGCACCATAACAATGCACCACCGCCTGAATACTATCTGCTCCCGTGATGGTTCGGATCTTGTTCACCGCGGCTGGGTAATCGTATTTCGCTACCTGATCGCCATTTGATTGCTTTGCGGCGGCAGGCAACAAAATACTGACTCGATAATCCAATAGCCACACGTCATATTGGTTAGCGACTAGGTACTCGACTAAGTTGGTATCAATCATGTCGGTGGAAAAGATACTCGAAGCAACTCCCAGCCCATGCACTAACATAACCGGGCCCTTGTCACCGCCTCGATAACGAGTCAGCGATAGCTGCACATGATCAGCTGTATCAAACAAGTATATTTCAGGTGTTGGAGCCCTTAGCGGCCGCTTTTTGCGCACCAATTCACCACTGTGCGTTTTTTCTTGGTAAAAAATACTGCCGTAACTTTGATATAGAGTGCCCGCAAAAAATTGCCCAAAGCGCGCGATGGCTTTTAAGCGAGCCGCTTTACTCTCGGCATGACTTACACGAATAGTGGCAAGCTGCGTCACAAAATCAATCGGCGCTATCTTCATAATACCGTGACCACATACGGCCCCTTGAGTATCTTCTCCTTCATGAATATCAACAAATAAGGTTGTAGTATCATCCCAAAGATCGAGAGAGTGAGGGTCGTCTTTGATTAACTTAAAGGCATTAAAGAAGTACTGCTTGCCATCCTCCGCCGTTAAATTCATTTTATAGATCATCTTCCGAGTATTTGGAGGAAAGGCCTGACGCTCAAACAAACGAAACTCACCATTGCGAACGGTCAGTGGTTTATCAGAAAGCAGATTGCACTCAACGCGACCCGAAATATGCGCTTTATGTTGTGGGTCGGTCAACATCACCTCTAGATCCGTCGAGGTAACCGTCAATACAAACGATAGCGTTTGATTTGTTTCTTGACCCTGCTGATAAGCAGCCAAGTAGGTTTGTAAAGAGGTAGTGCTTGGCTCTACCACGCGGCTAAAATAGCCCTGCATGCGCTCTGTAAACGCCAACCCTGTTGTAGTCGGCTCAGCGCTACGGGAGCGGCTTGATGGCAATTGATAGTCAATTTGCCAATCACGGTCCTTGGCGATAAGTGCACAGCAGCGCTCCGTCAGTGCACTTATCGTAAGCAGCGGATTGACAGCAAGCGACGTTGGAATGATCGCACCATCTGACACATAGAGCGAGTCATAGCAGGCATCACTTTCTCCCGTAAACACTTGCCCTTTATGATTCACCACCCCTTCGGAACCCGTCTCAGCAAGCCGACAGCCACCTAAAGGATGAACTGTAACCAAGCGATTATTCAACCACGGTGACCAAATCGGGTTTTTAACATAGGTGCCACCGAGCGCAGCTGTCGCTTGAAGCAGCTTTTCACTCGCATGATGAAAATTAGGCTGAGTTCCTAACTCAGGCCAACGGATGTTCAACTTGTCTTGCTCTAAAGTTATAACACCTTGGCTATCGTCATGGCTCATTACTAAGTAGGTCTGAGTATGTTTTACCGCACCATGATAAGCGCCTCGCCATTGGCTTTGCCATACTCTCGCTTGCTCCTCCAAAGCGTCATAAAAACCATGATCCGTATCGAGCCCAACTACACCCGCAGCACTTGCAAGCGCAGTTGGTAACACTCCCGCCATGGCGCCGGGTAAACTTCCCTCTTCAATAATCATTTGTTGCGCGCGTTCGCTCGCTTCACGAAGATCGATTGCACTAGTGATACAAGGCCCTGTAGGCGCTTTGTCTTCAGGCTCTAGATTACCAACCCCAACACCATCAATTTCGCTGTCGCAGTTATAGCCAAAACCCAACATATCGCCATTACCAGTAAAATGCTGACCAAGTTGCGAAGAGATAGCCAAACCGCGACTTTGGCTACGCAATAAAATTTCATTACTGCCCAGCGTGCCTGCAGCCAAAATCACAAGATCCGCCTCAACAAATAACGGTTCAGCAGAAAAGCACTCTGCGCCGGTTCCCATGTCTTGGTAAAACACCCGCCAACCGGAGCCGGTTTTCTCCAAGTAGCGCACACTGGCCTGGCAATAAATTTCTGCGCCATGATTCCAAGCATCCGGTAAGTAGTTCATTCGAGTAGTGTTTTTAGCATTAAAATTACAGCCAGACACACAGTCTCCGCAGTTGTTGCATGCTTGCTGCTCAACACCCACATGGTTAATGCCACCTTCAGGCGTCGCAAAACATACATTGATTGGTACTTTATTAAAGGGAGCTTCTAATGCATTTGCCGACTGCTGATGAGCCTTCAGTTTATTCAAAGTTGGGTAATATTCAGGGTATAAGGCAGGTTTCAGCATCTCTCGAGCCCGCGTGAATCCCTCTTCCAACAAACCATCCTCATCATCTCTAATCGCGTGTGGCCATACTGGGTCTTTCAGTACTGCATCTACTGGGGGCAAAGCAACATTGGCATTGATAAGAGAGGTGCCGCCTAAACCACAACCGACGACGACATTCTGTTCACGGTGCATATGAATATCAAATAATCCCAAATGAGAGCCCTTGTGTCCTGTTTGGCTATTAAACTGCAACTCACCAGCGGCCTCCAATTCGGTATCCGGAAATTCTCCCGTTAAAAACTCGCGCCCTCGCTCAAGTAGGCAGACTGATTTTCCGGCTCTCGCCATGCGTGACGCAGCGATAGAACCGCCATAACCACTACCAATAACAAGTACATCGTAATGTGGCTGAATTGCCGCCAGAGGTGAAGAAATTGGTTTCATTTGCTTGATTCCCTCTTCTTATTTTCGCTCACCACCTTGCTCGTGGCGATGCTATCCGTGAAGTATCCTCCATCGGAGGCATACTGACCCTAGCAATAAGAGTAGAGTATTTATTGCACAATGGCGCAGTACACAGGTTAAATAATCCGGAGGATCAGCGGCAACAATAACAAACACCCTACCCCCCAAAGCATTTTATTGTTTGTCAGCAAGGATGCGCGATACCCCACCACCAACCCAAGAGAACCCAGCTTTGGCACCAGCCAAAACAACAATCCAGAAAATAGCAACGTTCCTGTGATCACCAACAGGCCCTCAAGCACACCACCGAGTTGATAACGGCTCAGCCAAAGCGCCAAGGCAATAATCACGCTTTGATGCCAGAGATAGATGGGAAACACCACTTTATTGAGCCTCGTAAGCAGCGGATGAGGACGGTTAAGATAACGCGCTGCTAATGCCAATATCAACAACACCGCACACACGCGCTGCAACACCAACACAAGACTCCCACTCCAAGTAATGAAGGTTGTGCGCGTATCTTGCTGCAACCAGTAAAAATGATATAAAAGCAAAATAATCACAGCGTTGACTGCACAAACCCACAGTAGCACTTTACCTTGCCGAGCAAGCCAAGCCCAAAACCGATTATGCTTAGCAAGCAGATAACCTGCGAGCAGAAAAACAAACCCCTGAAATTCTCTTTTGCTATCACCTTCCAATGCTAGCTGAGCCCAAAGTAAGCTTGCAAAAGCCAGCACGCTTAGTAGATAAGTTGGCCAGCGCAAAGTGATAAAATGCCGAAGCATTACTTGAGGCTTAGAATTAAAGACGATATGCAACACAGCAAGGAGCAAAGTAAAACGCCATAATTCTCGCAAATACCACAAGTGATTGACATCGACATGGGGCCAAATACCGCTTTGATACTGACTAAATAAAGGGCTATTAAAATCAATAAACTGTTTGTAAAAATCAACATACCCAAGCGTTAATCCGGCATTTTGCTGCATTTCTGCGTACAGTTGTACGGGCACAACAAGCCATATGCCAAATAATAGCGGGAGCAACAGCAAAGGAGTGCGAAAGAGCATGGCTGTGCATGCACCTTGTTTATCAAAAATATATTTAAGCGCAACTCCCGAGATAAACCAGATAAGCAACATGCGCCATGGTGAGATCAGTAACATCAGATATTCTAGCCAAACCGAAGTATAAGCACTTTTGTAGTGAAAACCCCAATTAGGTACATATAACATAGCGGTGTGATAAAAAATGAGTATCGTAAATGCAATAACACGCAGCCAGTCTAGCTCTACTCGCCGATTTAAATGATCCATGGTATTTCTTTTTGAAAATAAACTTACCCCTACAGTGCGCCAATACGGCGTACAAACAAACGAAATTTGCTTAAATAACAATAGCTAGGGATAAACCGTGGAATAGTGGGATAAAATAAGTGACCGCTTTGCATCCAGTTGCTAGAGTAAAAGAAAAACTCAAACCATGATGTTTTCACGTACCTTTATTCAGCAATACCACCCTTTGGTGGCAATGGCATTACTCGCCCTCTTTCTAACGATTAACAACACCTTGAATGCCATTACTCTGATCATGGATGCCAACCGAGATGCGCAGCTCGATTTTGCGCTGTGGGAGCCTTTCGTGTGGGAATATACCAGTGCAGCTGCCAGCTTAGCCTTAATTCCTACCATATCTTGGTATTTAAACGCATTTCCTTGGCTGTGGCATAAACCTGTTAACGTCGCTTTTAGCTTTTTTATTGCCTCACTGTTATTTTGTTTTGGCCATGTTGGCATCATGGTGTTATTACGTGAAACGATTTATTTTAGTTTGCAACTAGATTACAACTTTCACCTTTCTTGGTTTGAACTTATCTATGAATATCAAAAAGATGCATGGAGCTTAGTGTTCTTTATTGCACTCATAAAAGCTTATCAATTTAGTGTCTCCCATATGCTTGGTGAAGCATCTCCGATAAAACAAGAAAGCGATGAAGATGAAACACTCCACAAACCTATTCATCACTTATTGGAACGTAAGCTTGGTAAAGAATTTATCGTTAAAGTTGAAGAGGTTGAGTGGTTACAGTCGTCTGGAAATTACGTCAATCTACACGTAAATGGCCGCATTTATCCGCTACGTTCCACGCTTGCTACGCTATGTCAGCGCTTAGACCCCGTTGGCTTCGTGCGTATTCATCGCTCTTTTGCTATTAATGTGTCTAAAGTGGTAAGTATTACGCCGCTCGCCAGCGGTGACAGTGAAATCGCATTGCTAAGTGGGAAAGTATTAACGCTCTCGCGAACCTATAAAACACAGTTTAAGCACCAACTAAGCCTTGAGTAAGTGAGCAATACACAATTACCAAGTAACCGAGTGTTATTGCGTTAATTCCATTAATCAATGCTAAATGCTGTAACGCTAAAGTTCATTTTGTATCCATTTCATCACCCTACACTACACAGCCGCAACAGGTAAGGTGCCTATTTTTGCATTTGCACCGAATTTATATACAATCTTATGCAGTTCAGATGCCTCATTGGACTGCATAATAAAAGGATAATAAAAAAGGCTCTATGAAAAACCTCATCACTCCATTACTTGCAGCAACCCTGCTGCTAAATGGCTGTAGCCAAATACAGCAACCTCAACAGAATGAACCAACGCCAGATAACGCCGTACAATCTACTCATAACAAGCCAAAAAATACAGTCAAAGACGAAGCTAAAACGGTGGTTAAAACGCCATATGATCCACTCGCAACTGATGATTTATGGCTCCGTATTAAAGATCAACTCAGCTTTGCCGATTCCGACGATAAGCGTGTAAAACAACGGATTGATTGGTACCTCAGGCATCCCAATTATATGGATACCATCAGTGAACGTGCAGCGCCGCTACTTTATTACTTAGTAGAAGAAGTCGAAAAGCGCGATATGCCAATAGAGCTTGCATTGATGCCGCTAATAGAAAGTGACTTTAACACCCAAGCCTATTCTCACAAGCATGCTTCAGGTTTGTGGCAACTCACGCCGCTGATTGCAAAACATTATGGTGCCAAGATCAACGCTTGGTATGACGGTCGCCAAGATATCGTAGACTCGACCCGCGTCGCATTGGACTTTTTGCAATACCTCCACAAACGTTTTGATGGTGATTGGTATCATGCCATTGCCGCCTATAACACAGGTGAAGGTAGAGTGCTTGCGGCCATTGAACGAAATAAAAAAGCAGGTAAACCAACTGACTTTTTCCATTTGAAGCTACCACGTCAAACCAGCCACTACGTACCAAAGCTACTTGCGGCATCACAGTTGTTAAAGCATGACTTGATGAAGTTTCCTAAGATCCCTAATCGATCGCTGATCAGCGTTATTAAACTCGAACAACAAGCCATTTTATCTGATCTCAAAGGCTGGAAAGAAGTCGAGGTATTAAATCCAGGCTATGCACGTTTTCCTGCATTACTCGGCGGCCCTGAGCATATTATCATTCCCACAGCGCGCGTGTCAGAGTGGCAAACCATGCTCACACACTTACCAAAAATGCCTGCAGATACATGGCAACATTATACTATCCGACGTGGAGACTCTCTCAGCACCATTGCAAAGCGCTACTCGCTAACCGTCGCCGAGTTAAAAGCCTTTAATCAATTAAAGAATGACCGAATTCGTGCAGGAAATAAGCTAATTTTGCCCATTTTGGCTGACAAACAACTGGACTATAAGATAAAACACGGCGATAGTTTATGGCGCATAGCTAAGCAATTTAATGTCAGTGTCGCTAAGCTAAAGCAATGGAACCAGCTATCGACAGATAGACTGAAAATTGGCGATACGTTACTCGTATTTCTGTCGCCTTAGGCCGTAGTGTCAGTTGGATAAATATGTCAGAACATAACAATAATAACTTACCCTCTGAAAATGTAGCCGAAACGCAGGCAGCAAAGCCTGCTCGGCCACAGCCACACAACTCAAGACACTCAAGGGGCTCCTTTAAACTTTCTCGCTCCAAAATGAATACCATTTTGGCTTTGTGTGCGATGTTTATTTCCGCAGCGTCGTTTTACGCCACTTATCTGCAAGCAAAGGCTGCTCAGGAGCAAGTTTCCGCAGCCGAAAAGCAGCTAAAAACTGAAACTTGGCCATGGCTTCAATTTAGCTATAGCAACTTTGATTTAGACTCCACTCAAGCAACCATTCGAGTCGATATTCGCAATTCGGGGACCGGACCTGCCATAATCCACTACATTAAGTACGAGTTTGATGGCGAAAATTACTTTGATGTTACCGAACTTATGGATGCATGTTGCAACCTCAATGCCTATCAAGCAGCCCTAGACGATGCGCAGGAAGAAGAATCGAATATCAATTATCTAAAAAAGTTTGGCTGGTATGTTTCCAGTGCGCCACAAAAGATTTTGCTGGCAGATGGCGACACTTTCAACATTTTTACCATGCCAAAAAGCAATTTTAATCGTGGATTATGGGATAAAATCGACGCCCATAAATCGGTTTTTAAGGCAGAGGCCTGCTACTGTTCTATACTAAAACAGTGCTATACCACGAACGAAAAAGCAGTGATCACTGAGGTACCTAGTTGTTCAACGACACCGACAAATTCTATCAACGAGTAATACAGCATCTATTGCAATTTGAGGGCGAGGTACTGCATTTGTACCTAGATGTGAATGCCAATCCGACGATTGGTGTTGGTTTTCATATGCAAAGTGTTGAGCAATTTTGCCAGTTACCAATGCGGGATAGGCGCTCTAAACGGTCTGCCACCTTGCAACAAAAGCGCGATGAATACCGTAATATTAAGGGCAAACCCAGCGGCTACAAGGCTTCTTGGTATGCACAATATACCGAGCTTACCTTGCCACCAAAAGCGTCTAAAAAATGTCTCATAGAGCAAATCAAAGAATTTGAACAGTACCTCATTCATTTTCTTGCCAAGCAAGAAACTGGCAGCATTCCTTATCAGCTATTACCGACGCCCGCTAAGATTGCGCTGTTGGATATGGCTTACAACCTTGGTACCAGTAAGTTATTTTTGGCTTTTCCTAATTTGATTAAAGCCGTCAGCGCACAAGATTGGCACAGCGCAAGTAAAGAGTGTAGCCGCTTACATATTAGCCCAGCACGAAACGAAGCCACCAAAAAGCTATTCCTCAAGTGCGAGAAATACAAACGCTATCAACTGACTTGGTTCGAAACTTTGGTTAAAAAGCTAAAGCGCTGGCTGTCTTAAGGTTCAGCTATTAAAATTCAGCTCAGAAAAAAGGACTCAATAGGGTCATAGATCAAGCCACGCTCATTGCGGTGAGAGTGATAGAGGTGAAATTTTTTTACCGTCAGCGAAAAGGGCTCTATTGGCTTTGCCACAGTCGGCACTGGCTTACAATTTCTAAATAGTGTGATATGTGGTGAGAACGGATGCGGGTTGTGATAGAGGTCGCATTTTTCCCCAAAAGCACGCAGTGGATTGGCTAAATCAAGCAAAGCTTGTGGTTTTTGTTCGGGCTTTAAGTAAAAAATGCCATTGTGCTGCCAGTAGCCATAGTCACTAAAGGTGAGTGTAAATTTAGGCACCGATAGAGCACTCGCAAAATCACAAAGCTCGGCTACTTGTGATTCTTCCACCATAGCAAGGAATGCCAGTGTAAGATGCCAATTATTCGGCTGAGTATTGGTTTTACTCGCACTCACACTATCTACCAGCCACTGGCCGATATGCGCTCGAGCGTCGTCATCCATGCCAATACCAAAAAACAATCGTTTTTGCATCTTACACCTATATTGATAATCTAAGGTTTAACTAGCCGCTTACCTACTAAAGTTAGCATAACCCCAGCAGAGAGGCACAATAAGCCAACAAATTGCAACCAGGCATTTTCTACACGCTCAACAAATCTAGACCCTTGAAAACGATAATGTCTTCTGCCATCAGTTACCGATTCGGTGTAAGCGCCTCCTCTGTAATCTGAGAAAAGCTCCGTTTTTTTGTCTAAACGTTTCGCCATGGCAAGCTCAACTTGCTCCACAAATTCAATATCGCTATTCCTACTATGAGGAACAAGGAGAAAGCGCCACTTTCTATATAGCTCAACAGGCTCACCGGCTTGCAATACACCTTGAGATTCATATTCAAACAGTCTTTCACTAAAAAATATCTGTTTGTAGCCACTCCAAAATAACCCGACACCGAGAGACACTAGCAAAATAGCTAATATCGCAAGTTGCTTATATTGCTTTTGTTTTGATTGTTGATGTTGCTTATACCAATACTCTATATCTGGAATTTGGCTTAATTCTTCACGCTTCCCTTGTGTTGAAAGGGTTTGCATACACTCATCTAAGGATAAATTCAGCGCCGTTAGTAACTTTCTAAATACCTCGTTAGAAGGCACGGATTTGTCGTTTTCTAGTTTAGATAAATAGCTTTGCTCAACACACATTTGCTCTGCTAACTGGGGTTGGCTTAAGCCTTTTTGTGTACGGATCTGTTTAATAAAGTGTCCTAGTGTCATCACGGTCATCCTCGTTTATTGTTGTTGCGACCCGGCACATTCTTGGCAATTCTTTGATAAATACCAAGTTGAATATTTAGGAATAAGCATGAATATCATAGCATTACGAAATATTCACGGTTTGAATTGATGTTTTGATTAAAACGCACAATAAACAGGCTTACGTCCAGATCAATACAATGCCTTTTGGTGCAGCCGTGCACGAAACTCACTGGGCGTACACGCCTTCAATGCTTGAAAACGACGATTAAAATTAGAAATATTATTAAAACCACATTGATCCGATATCACACTAATGGGAGAGGCAGAGCTAATTAATAGTTTACAGGCCTTGGCAATACGCAGCTGATTGATAAATTCCGTCACAGTACGCTCCGTGCGCTTTTTAAAGAAACGATGAAAGTGATTGGTGCTCATGTGCACTTGCTGTGCAAGCTCATCGGCGCTTAATTTGTCGGTGTAATTGTCATAGATATAGGCAATAACCCGGTCGAACTTATCTTTCGCGGGGTCATGGCGGGCGTCAAAGCGAAAGCCGCTACTGGCTAAATGTTGATAATTCGATGTCGTCATCCGCGTTAACATTTCGAGCAAAAGCACAAAGCGCATTAACGGTTCAGCATCCGCGATTTGCTCAAACCACTTTTTCGCTTGTCTTGCGACTTCCACAGGAAATTTGACGCCACGGCGCGCTGCATTTAACAATTCAGATAAGCCATGTAATTCAGGATGCTGAGCCACTAAAGACTCCAACCAGTGCGCGGGTATTTGTGCAACATGGACAACGTGAGCGGAGTGATCCGGATTCGGCTTTGACTGCCAAGTATGTGGTAAGTCAGGACCTAGGATAACCAAATCTAAGTCTTCGTAAGGGGCGATATGATCACCCACATGACATACACCGACACTGTTGAGCGTCAAACAGATCTCATATTCCGGATGATAGTGCCAATTAAAGGGAATTTCGGGCAATTGATACAGGCAATAACGCCATGAACATCCAGGAGATGGTAGTACTTTCTCGTACATCGCTCGCATAGCAATTTCCTTTTACATTAATAAACTTATTTAAAATCGGCATGTTATAAATTTTAAAACAACTGCTCGTTACACCTAGTTGCACACCATGCAAATTCAATCACTAAACAATATTAATCTATCGAAATATAGCGACAGCCTGAAGTGCAGTGAAGTATTTTTGTCAAATTACGCTCATTTAAGCGTGAAAAGTATCATTAGTAGATAGAAATATACCGCTTAAAAAACACTCAAGGCGATACCCTAGCTTCTGCCAACAACAAATAGGAACAATGGGCAGAACAATGAAAACAACTAAGTTGAAGCAATTTAAATTGAATAAACTTGCCGCCATCGTGACAGCAAGTACCTTATCCCCCCTTTTACTCACCGCTGCACCATCAGCATTAGCCGAAGAACAAAGCGCAAAAGAAAATGTCGAAGTAATTGAAGTAAGAGGCATTCGCCGCTCGCTTGAAGCTTCAATGAACACCAAGCGCTTTGCAGATGGTATTGTTGATGCTATCACCTCGGAAGATATTGGTAAGTTTCCCGACAAAAACATTGGTGATGCGCTACAGCGTATTTCTGGGGTTACGGTCGACCGCCAATATGGTGAAGTAAGTGGTGTTACTATCCGTGGTACCGCGCCCGAGCAATCGCGTATTTTATTAAATGGCCAATCGGTCGCCAGTACCGATTGGTATGATTTGGGTCCATCGACGCGTACTTTTAACATGGAGCTGTTATCAGCAGAACAAGTATCGGCAGTTAACGTCTACAAAACGCCTGAAGCAAACCTTGAAGAAGGTGCGCTGGGTGGTACAGTGAATCTTGTCACGCGTAAACCACTGGACTTAGATGCACACACTTACATGGTGTCAGCAGAAATGGGCCGCTCTACCTTGTATGATGAAAATGATATAAGTGGCTCATTTTTAGGTAGCTGGAAAAGTGACGATGAAAAATTTGGTGTGCTCGCAGCATACTCTGTTGAGAACCTGACTTCAGGCCGTCACGTTATTGAGTCCATTGGTGGCTACTATGAATATTTTGCGGCGGATCAAGATACGGGACAAGCATCTACAGTGGGCGCTTGGGCAATCGGCTCACAAGCATTTAGAGCTGAGCGCGAGCGCACCAGCGCGCAACTTACCGCGCAATTTGCACCAAGCGATAACACCGAATTTGCGGTAGACTACTTTCGCTTTGAGTTTGACAACCCACATGTAAACCATAACTTCCTTACCGTAAGTGCCCGTGGTGCAGGTGCTGTTGATGTACAAAACAACGCTGCAGGCGGTACACAGCGTGCACGTATTTTGCCAGCTTACGCGAACATTATCTACAACCCTACTGTTCGTAACGCCGTAAACATGGAAGTCGATGCCTTAAACTTCAGTGGTAAATACGTCGGTGAAACTTTCGAGATTAGCGGTGTTATTGGTCGCTCAACATCTGATGGTGGTACACAGTTTGGTTCCTCAAGTTGGTGGATCCCGGCAACAGATGAGGGTGGAAAAATTGGCGATCCAGCCTTCCCTAACGGTCAAAATAGTACTGATGGCGGCTTTACTTACGATGCATCCGGCCCTTATCAAATTTGGTTTGATTCGTTAGACCCAACCGATGCCTCACAGCTCAAATTTGCTCATGAATCAAACTTCCAAACGACGATTCAAGAACATGAGGTAAGTTATGCGCAAGCCGATATCAAATGGATGCTAGAGCATGATTACTTCAAGAACATAAAAGCAGGTGTGAAGGTTAATAAAAACGAATTTGCACGTATCGCAATACAAAGAAATCCAGCGGATGTTGTTGGTTTTGTCCCTGATGGTAATAGCTTAGCTAACTGGAGTGATGGTATTTTTACCAATCTTCATTCGCAAACGGGCGGACATATTCTTAATTCATACGCCAAGCTCGATGAAGATAAGTGGTGGGATTTTATCACTGGCAAGTATGAGGCGGGTGAATTAATTGAGCAGCAAGATTTTGGTAAAACCTACAATGTCGAAGAAGATATGCTCGCTATCTATGTGCAAAGTGAATTCAGCGGTGAAAACTTCCGCGGTAATATCGGCTTACGCTATGTGGATACAGAACAGCAGTCCAGCGGTTATGTTGATAACACGGTGTTCGATGAAACGGTTGACTACGACAACTGGCTACCGAGCATCAACTTCGCTTATGACTACAGCGACGACATTATCATCCGTGCGGCCGCCTCTAGCGTTATGTCTCGAGTTAATTATAACGACTTAAAACCAGGTCTAGCGATTGATGCCAACTTTGGTTCTGCCACCGGTGGTAACCCGAACCTTAAACCTTATGAAGCAGATCAAGCAGATATTGGCGTCGAATATTACTTTACCGAAGCTTCCTTGCTCTCAGCAGCCGTTTTTGTGAAGAAAATTGACAACGTTGTCTTTTCTACCGAAGCGATTGAATATGTAGACGGATGCGGTACCGACCCTTCTAAGTATGATCAATGCCGAGTCACACGCCCACGTAGTAACGGAGACGGTGACGTAACAGGGGTAGAACTGCAGCTTCAACATAGCTTTGATAATGGCTTCGGCTTTATTACTAACTACACCTACGTGGATAGTGAAACCACCACACCAGATAATGCAAAAGAAATGGTGCCGGGAGTATCTGAAAACTCATTCAACGGCTCGCTATTTTTCGAAAACGAGCAATTTAGTGCACGTATCGCTTATAACTGGCGTAGTGAATGGATTGGCGTCGGTGCAGCACAAGCGGTGCGCAACGATAGCTACCAACAATGGGATGCATCTTTGGTGTGGCATGCAATGGAAAATCTGGATGTCAGCTTAGAGGGTGTAAACCTGACCAATGAGGTTATTCAATCTTACGACACCAACTACAACTTGACGCAGAACACCATTGAATTTGGTACGCGTTATTACCTTGGCGTCAGCTATAAGTTCTAACCTCGGAGCCCCAGTTGCTTGCGGCTGGGGTCATTTGCCTATGAAAACTCATTTGCCTATGAAAACAATACAGTCACTCACCATCCTTGGTGGCGGTACCGCCGGTTGGATGTGCGCAGCCTACCTTGCTAAGCATCAACCCAATTTATCGGTCACGGTGATTGAGTCATCGAGTATTGGCAGAATTGGCGTTGGCGAAGGCTCAACGCCACATTTGCAGCTTTTTATGCAACGCCTTGGTGTGAAAGAACGCGATTGGATGCCCGCATGCCAAGCAAGCTATAAAACCGGGATCTATTTTGATAACTGGAATGGCGACAATGGCAGCTATTTCCATCCCTTCTTCTCTGAAATGGATGCAAAAACAGCGGAAGTCTACTTTGTCAACGCCAACGCCAGACGTCGTGGTAGCGAATATATAGATAAGCCTGAACATTACTTCTTAGCCGCAGTACTGGCCGACAAGCAACAAGCACCTCTGCCACAGCGTCCATTACCAAGGGCGCTTGAATACGGCTATCACTTTGATGCGCAAAAACTTGCGGATTGGTTAAGGGCATTTAGCCTAGCGCGAGGCGTAAAGCATATTCAAAGTACGGTGAGTAGCGTACAGCATCATGCCAAAGAAATTATTGCACTGACACTTGAGTCGGGTGAGCAGGTGAAAAGCGATTTTTACGTCGATGCCTCAGGGTTTAACGCCCTGCTGATAGAGAAAACGCTCGAAGTGCCCTTTATTTCCTTTGCAGATCAGTTACTCAATGATTCAGCTGTCGCGATTGCCGGCGCTAAAATAAACCCGCTACCTTCAAGCACTTCTGCTATCGCGATGCCGTGCGGCTGGCACTGGCAGATCCCGCTACAAGGTAGAACCGGACATGGTTACGTGTACAGCAGCGCACATACCACTCCTGAAGAGGCTGAGGCTCAACTGCGTCAAGCCGCGCAACTCGATAAAGGACAAGCCAAACATCTCACCATGAAAGTGGGCATGATGGCGCGCAGTATTGAAGGCAATGTGTTTGCTATTGGCCTCGCGCAGAGCTTTATTGAACCACTCGAAGCCACCGCGCTGATGGTCACAGGTTATAGCATTGAGTTATTGAATAGGCTGCTTTCGCAACAGCTCGAGGCACAAGTCATCAATCAACAACTGTCAGAGCTGGTGCTCGGTATTAAAGAGTATGTACTGGCACATTACGCCACCAGCAAGCGCGCAGATTCACCGTATTGGCAAGATGCGAAAATCGCAGCACTGAGCTTAAACGAGCTCGATGAGCTGCTCACACACTGGCGTAGCGGTGGTGATTTTGATGCTTGGCTCAACCAACACAGGATGCACTCACCCTATATTCGTCCCAGTTGGTATTGCTTACTTGGCGGCATGGATCATCGCGATAGCACCTGCCAAATGCCCTTTGATCAAGCACCACAGCATATCGAACAGGCGGCCAAGACCTATCTTACGAAGCTTAGTGATGAGCATTTTACTGCCCATACAACAGCACTGGAACAATTACAGCGAGCACAAGCGTTCCGTGCATAACCCAATTGCGGGTGGTGGTGAGATTCCCCTTGATCTTTTTGTTTGTCTGCCCACAAGCGAGATCGCCACGCCATCACCCGCTCTCTAATGAAGGTGGAAATACAACATGAAAAAAAGCTACCTAGTGATTGCCTTAGTATTGGCAACCTTTTTTACGGTGTCCTTTATCACCAATATTTTAGGCGCGATTTTTCCAGCATTAATAGAAAGTTACAGCATAGGTCTAACGCTTGCGGGGTTTTTCCCGTTTGCCTTTTTTATCGCTTACGGTGTGATGTCTATTCCAGCGGGACTGCTAGTTCAGCGTTTTGGAGAAAAAACCGTTATGCAGCTCGCATTTACCCTTGCTGCAATTGGTGCAACGACCTTTGTGCTAATGCCAACGTTTGCCATTGCCATGGTTGCGTTGTTTATGCTCGGCTGTGCCATGGCATTACTGCAAGTGGCTATCAATCCACTATTACGCGCTAGCGGTGGTTCAGAACACTTTGCCGTGCTTTCGGTGTTTGCGCAGTTGATGTTTGGTGCTGCCGCAACACTCGCGCCTCTGGTGTATAGCAAACTACAGTCTCAAGTCACCACCGCAGAGGGGTTTGGCGGAGCGCTGTCTGGTGTTATCCCAGCAGATAAAACCTGGCTAAGTATCTATGCGGTATTCGCTATCCTAAGCGTCGTGATGCTATTACTCTCGCAATTTACACCATTTGACGCAGTACCGGAGCAGAAAAAGCAGCAGCTGAGCTGGTCACAAAGTATCGGTTTTTTTAAAGATAAAACCGTATTGAAATTTTTTGCCGCCATCGCCGCTTATGTTGCGCTAGAACAAGGCGTCGCAAACCTCATTTCCGTGTTTTTGCAGCAATATCATGGCCTAGACCCAGCCACCGAAGGCGCAAAAGTGGTGAGCGAATTCTGGTTATGCCTAACCTTAGGCTGTTTACTTGGACTGGCACTACTTAAACTCATTGATGCGCAAAAGCTTTTGATTTTATTCAGCTCTGGCGCCGCTATCGCGCTCCTAAGTGCGTTATTCGGTGGCACTACGGTGGCGCTTATTGCTTTTCCAATTGTGGGATTTTTCCTCTCCATTATGTGGTCGGTCATCTTTGCTCTGGCATTAAATTCATTCAAAACCGGCCATGGCGCAATCACAGGGATTTTATGTACCGGGATCATTGGCGGTGCTTTTATGTCTCCCATCATAGGTTTTGCGGCTGAATTGAGTAACAACTTACAACTTGCTGCCCTGCTGTTACTACTGCCACTTAGCTATATTCTGAGTGTTGGTGTATGGGCTAATCCTTTGATTAAAAATAAAACTTTTGGCAATAGTCAAAAGACGCTGTCTCAACCTCTAAATGAAAATAGTTAAATTACGATGAATCACTCTTTGTTATGTATTGACTTGGGAGGCACCAAAGCGCTTGTGGCTTCGGTTGCCCACACTCAGGTCGAGCAGGTACGCCAGTATGCGGTGCCTAGTCAGGCCAACTTAGACCAAGTTAATGCCTTTGTTATCCGTTTAATCGAAGAAAACCTAACGACCGAAACAACTGGTATTGCGATTGGCGTACCAAGCACACTGGATGTGTGCAGCGGCACCGTGCTGACAACACAAAATATTCCTCATTGGCAAAATGTGCCTCTGAAGGGATTGTTAGAACAGCACTTTTCTTTGCCCGTTGTTGTCCATAATGACGCAAACTGCTTTGCATTTGGTGAATACTTATATGGTGGCCACCATGCCAACAACCTAATTGGCGTATGCCTTGGCACAGGCATTGGTGCCGGTTTTGTGTTTAACGGTAATTTATATACGGGTAACCATAGTGCTGCAGGAGAGCTAGGCAACTTAAGCTATCTTGATGGAATTATTGAAGATTATGCGTCAGGACAGTTCTTTGGGCGACAAGGAATTGAAGGGAGGTGGTTGGCCGAGCAAGCACGCAGTGGCGACCCATTTGCACTACAACAATTTGAGACTTTTGGCAGTCACGTTGGTCATGCACTCGCGCAAGTAGTCATGGTGCTGAATCCAGATGTCATTGTACTTGGCGGCTCCGTGACGCATTCATATGACTATTTCAACGCCGCACTTGAAGCCAAGATGCAGCAGTTGCTTGGCAATGCTTTATATCAATCCGTTCGTGTCATTCCAAGCACCTTAAATCACGCGCCACTTTTAGGGGCATACGGATTGTTTCAACACAATAAAATTAACCATGATAACAAGGAACTAGCCAATGAAGTTTAATCGGCTTATGGCCCTACTTTTTGGGGTGTCGTCACCCCTTTATGCGCTCGACCAAACCGCAGTAAACTGGTTAGGCCAAAATCTTGATGTAAAGTACACCTTGCTTGATAGCAAGCCAAGCACCTGCCCCAAGGCACAGCAAAAGTGTTATTACTCAGAGCTGAGTTTTAGCGTAGCTAAAGAAAATACCAAGGCAAATAATGACTTTGCTATCTTTTTTAGCCAACTGATGCCGATTTACCATGTTGAGGGCGATAACTTTGCCATCACCCATATCAATGGTGATATTCACAAAATCACGCCTGCAGCAGGGTTTAGTGGGTTTTCAAGTGCCCCCACTACCGTGCGCTTTTATACCAAGGACTCTCAGGTTACACGCTCAGAATTTATGCCAAATTATGTTGTAACGGACGCGCAGCTTAAGCTCACCCCACAAGTGATCAAAAGCACGCAAACCCAGCGCGATAACGACACAGGACTTGAGCTACAACCTTATCTGACGTCATTTGGTACGCTCAACCAGCTGCAAACCAGCAGTAAAGATGACACCCCGTGGATGGGCAGTGAATACTTATATCAACATCAAGTGAGGCCAACTCTTGATGCTGCAATTGGGCTGATACCAAAACCTAAACAACTGACAGTGCTGTCCGATAAACGACTCAATCTAGCAGCCGGAATTAATCTGCAACTTTCAGGTATTTCAGCTGATGCTATCGCCATGGCACAACAGCGACTCAATACCCTTGGGGTAAAAAGCACCAAGGACGGACTTGTAGTTAATGTCGCTGTAAAGCCAAATAAGCAATCAAGTCCACATTATCAACTGACGGTCGCCGAAAATAATATCTCAATCCAAGCCAATAACAGCGCTGCTGCATTTTATGCGCTACAAAGCCTTGCTGGACTGTTGGATATTAATGATTTAAGTATTCCCATGGTGGATATTATTGATACACCAAGGTATGACTTTCGTGGTATACACGTCGATGTAGCCCGCAACTTCCGCTCCAAAACCTTTATTTTACAAACCATTGAACAGATGGCGGCATATAAGCTAAATAAACTGCACCTTCATTTAGCGGATGATGAAGGCTGGCGCTTAGCCATCGACGGTCTTGACGAGCTCACCTCTGTCGGCGCTTATCGCTGCTTTGATTTGACCGAAACTCGCTGCCTATTGCCGCAATTAGGCGCTGGGAATGATAAAAACGCGCAAGTGAATGGCTTTTACTCTGCAGAGGATTATATTGAGATCCTGCGCTATGCAAAGGCGCATCATATCGAGGTGTTACCCTCATTAGATATGCCAGGTCACTCACGCGCTGCAATCATCGCCATGGAGGCGCGATATAAAAAGCTGATGGCACAAGGCACACCTGAGGATGCACAGCAGTACCGGTTAGTAGAAGCTGCTGACAAGACGCGTTACAGCTCTATTCAACATTATAACGACAACACGCTAAATGTCTGCATTGCAAACACTTATACCTTTATCGACAAAGTATTAAGCGAAGTAAAAGTGCTGCATGACCGTGCAGGTGTACCACTCAACACTTACCATATAGGTGCAGATGAAACCGCAGGTGCTTGGCTAGAGTCGCCGGCTTGTAAAAAATTGCAGGCAAGCGTGAAAGATTTTACCAACTTTAACGGTTACTTCATTGAACGGATCGCAAAGTTACTAGATAAAAAAGGAATACAGGTTGCAGGGTGGAGCGACGGTTTAGGTGATGTACGTGCTGCCAATATGCCAGCAAACGTACAGAGCAATGCTTGGGCGACATTAAGCGAAAACGGGCACGCGGTCGCGCATCGCTTCGCCAATCAGGGCTGGCAGGTTGTGTTGTCTAGCCCTGATGTAACCTACTTTGACTTTCCATATCAATCTCACCCAGAAGAGCGTGGTAATCACTGGGCAAGCCGCGCTATCGAAAGCAAGAAGATGTTTGAATTTATGCCAGACAACCTTCCTGCACATGCAGAGATCTGGAAAAATACCAATAACCACGCCTACATAGCCAACGACAGCGACTCATCACTAAACAAAGGGGTTAAGTTTGCCGGGCTCCAAGGGCACTTATGGAGTGAAATGCTGCGCAGTGATGCACAAGCCGAATACATGCTTTATCCACGGCTATTAGCCCTTGCAGAGCGTGCATGGCACCATGCCGAGTGGGAATTACCCTACCAAGCCGGTCGTATATACAGCCAATCTAGCAGATATTTTACGGCTAAGTTACAAGCGCAACGTGAGGCTGATTGGCAACGATTCGTGGCTATTTTGGGCAATCAAGAACTACCTAAGTTAGCACAAGCCGGAATTGAATTTCGCATTCCCGTCGTCGCCGCAAAACAGCTATCTGGAGCAAAGCTCGACGCTTTTACCGCCATTCCGGGTTTTGTTATCGAAGCACAGCTTGAAAACGGCAACTGGGTGCCCTTCAATGCCTCACTTAATCAAGTACAGGCGCTTAGAGCGGTGCACCCAAACTCTGATCGCAAAGGACGAGCTTTGAGTTTAGAGAAAAAATAACGAATAAGAGCAACATGATGCTAAGCCCTACTTAGTTCTTAGCATCTCTATCACCATTATCAGCTGCAAAAGAAACATTGAGAAAATGTAATTAATAGCAAAATGTTGAAAAAGTAATAAATATGTTTTAGCTTAGTTGTTGTGTTACTTTTTTGTTCATTGAAGAATAAATCAGATGACATAACTACAATATAATGAGCTCAATCAGAGCCTATAATTTAGAAGGAATACTGAAATGAAATTATCGTTAAACAAGAAGAAAATCAAAGCTCTATCAGCTGATAAGCAAACTGTTCCAGCAGTAATGACTCCACAGGTTGCAGGCGGCGCGCTTCGTTTCAGCCAAGACAGGCTAACGCATTGTGTTGCCAATACGTGTGGTCGCCATACTTGCCCTGATATTTACTAATCGAGAGTAAATAACACAGTTCAGTGCCTCTAAGGAGGCACTTTAAGGCTTACTTAAATTTAACTTTTTTATCGCTTTTTGTATAAATGCGCGACTCAGGTTCAGTCCACTCGCCGTTTTTCAAGTATTGCGTCGACACCGTAAATTGACCACTCTCAAACTTACTGGTTGATTTCACCTTTGTAATACCATCTTTGTTATTGATAACCTCTTCGTATGCCACAAACTCGCTCTGGTTCAGGACTTCCATCGTTCCTTGGGTGTAAAATCCTGCCGTCGTAAAATAGTAAAACACTAGACTGTTTTTACTTTTATCCCAGAAAATTAATGACTCTCCGCCGTACATGCCATCGTTGATTGAATGTAAGGTACGAACGGCTGTGCCATTTAAAGCTCGCTCCCAGTGACTGACATCCTGCATCTTTGGCTTATCTGAAGGCACGTCAAAGTTCGATTGCCAAGTACCAAGATAAGGTGTAAACACCGAGAGTTCTTCATTTAATTTTTCATTAGCCCAAGATAGCGTACTGAATACCACCAATATGGCGAGCCCGAATTTTTTCATCATTTTTATTTCCGTTGATTGTGTCTCACTCAGTATAAATCCTCATGCGTAGGTTGCGTACTTAAGATAAACCTGTCACTCCTCCAGTTGGTAAAAAAACATTGCAAATACACAATTAATACACAATTTAAAACAACAATTATACAACAAATTAATATCATAACTGCAATAGGGAAAGCGGGGAACGTTACCCTGTCTAGAGTAGTTGTTGCAGCACCAACACCAACAAGGAACAACGAACATGCTTGATTATCTTATTATTGGCGCAGGCCCAGCAGGAGTCCAAACCGCTTACCACCTAAAACAAAGTGGCTTGTCCTACCTCATGTTGGAGTCAGGTCAGCGCGCAGGGTGTTTTTTTGAAACATTCCCAATTCACCGGAAACTAATTTCAATTAATAAAGTATTTACCGGCTCAACAAACCCTGAATTCAACTTAAGACACGATTGGAACTCCATTTTAACTGATGACTACAGCCTTAACTTTTCCAGTTTTGACCGCGACTTTTTCCCAAGTGCTGATAACTTAGTCAAATACCTCAACCATTATGTTGACCAAAATCAGCTAAATGTTGCTTATAACCAGCGTGTTAAGTCCGTCGAAAAGATTGCCGATCACTTCGTTGTGACCACAACTCATAATGAACAATATACAGCAGCCCGCGTCATCGTCAGTACAGGTGTCCCTAAGCCTTATATTCCGAAGATCGAAGGAATAGAGCTAGTTACACAATACTCAGACTTAAATATTGATTTGGCACCATATGAAAACAAACGCGTACTTGTTATCGGTAAAGGAAACTCAGCTTTCGAAACGGCTGATCACCTTATCCCTGCAACCAGCCTAATTCACGTTTGTAGTCCAAATCCTTTAGATATGGCATGGAAGACCCACTATGTTGGCGACCTACGTGCAGTAAACAACAATATTCTAGATACTTATCAACTGAAGTCGCAAAACGCTATCTTAGACGCCGACATTAAGCGTATTGAGAAACAAGACAACCGTTTTATCGTGCACTTTAGTTATGCTCATGCTAATGGTGAGCAAGAAACCATAGAGTATGACGAGATCATTTGTTGTACTGGATTTGCCATGGACAGCAGTATTTTTGCCGATAGTGCAAAACCTGATCTCATGATTGAAGGCCGTTTCCCCTCTCTAGATTGCAGCTTTGAATCCATCAATGTAAAAGGCCTTTATTTTGCTGGCACGCTGACACAATCCACCAAATATCGAAAGTCGACTTCAGGCTTTATTCACGGCTTTAGATACAATAGCCGCGCCTTAGTCGAGATGCTAAAACAAAAACATCATGATACTACGCTTGCATGCGACCAACACTTAGGTACGCCAGAAGCAATCGGCAGTGCAATCCTGAACCGTATCAATGAGACAAGCGCGCTATGGCAACAGCATGGCTTCATGGTGGATGCAGTTACGGTATCAAAGAGCGGTATGGCACAATATTATAAGCACCTGCCAAGTCCGTACCTCCATGCTCATCTAGGTGATCACTATCATTTGCAGATAGCATTAGACTTTGGTGCACCAATTGAAGGCGACCCGTTCAATCAGGTTCGAGTGCATAAAGACAACGCGACTGACGCGGAGTTAAGTAAATTCTTACACCCCATCATTGAACTTTGCTATCAGGGTGAAGTAATAGAGACTCATCATATTATTGAGGACTTAGAAGCGGACTGGACTGACGTAGAAGCACACGTTAAGCCACTTCAACAGTTCATTGAGCGAGTATTACCAAAACTTGTTGGTGAGAAAATGCAAAATAAAGTGTCAGCATAACTCATAAATGAAAAAGGTTGGCAACCAAGCCAACCTTTTTCATTCTCTAAGAAACTTTAGACTCAGAGAAGTACTTTCGTCTCAACATATCATGAATAACAAATTCCTGTTCTCGACCATAAGCTTTAAACATACGGTTGTTATGCATATGCAAAAGAGAGCCGAGTAATGATTGTATACTCAAATTAAGTGAACCTGACTTTTCTAATGTCAAAATTTCCTTCACCACTGGCTCTGCCTGCTTCTGCCACGCCTCTAACAGCGCCAACATCGCTTGTTGCGTCTCATCACATTGCGCTAAGCTCGCAATATTAAGCTTGGTAAAGTCATCATCGAGCTGAGTTTGGTGATCGCGATAACGATTACCGAGCTGCTTTCTCAGCGCGCTACTCTCATTGAATTCTTTACCAAACCCTGCGCGCAATGAAGAGATCAGTGATAGCTTTTGTTCCGCATCATAATCAAATAGCGTCAGCAAACGGTTAGTACAAGCCAATGCGATACGCCAACGGACATCTTCTCCGAATTCTTCAACTAGCTGACAACTTTTCGCAATAAGCTCACTGTCAAACATAAACAAGCTTTCGATCAAAGTCATAGATTGCGGACCGCCGTAGCGCTCGACTTCTCGCTCATAAGTCATTAATTCAACTTTATGCAGCTGAGAGCTCTCTATCATAGGTGACAATAGCTGATTGAGTTTTGGCAATAACTCTCCACAAAGCACTGCTGGCTTGCCTTGGAAGCGTAAGCGTAGATGCCAATCCGGATCGCCATAGCGAATAAAGAACCACTTATCGAACAATGCACTATTTTCCTCAATAAGCGGCAATAACTGCTCATAAAGTAGCTGCTCAACAATGGTATTACCTGAATATATTTTTAAGCTGAGCCATTCGGAACCTGCACTGAAGCGTCGAGAGATTGGTGTGGCGGTAATATTTTCTAGTGGCTTTTCGGCAAAATGCGAATGAGGAGCAGCATTCTCATTAAGTAAAGGAACAATGATTTCATTAGCGTAATGACGACCTTGTGCATCCGTTACACGCGGCGTCAGTTGATATGCCAATACCTCGCTGAGCTCAACCGTATTGCGGCCTTTGGTTTCCATTAGCAACACTTCTACCATCGCACTTTGGCTTAAGTTCAAAGTTAAAACATTATCTCCTGCGGCAAAACTGACCCAATCATCTAACAAATACTTCTCTTTGAGCTGTTGAAGCTTATTTGCGTCGATGTGTTGATTAACTAATAACGCTTCTAGTTCTTTGCGTTCAATACGCCATGTTTTCTCATGTAAAATCAGGTTATCTAACATGATGCGCGGCACATAAGTAGCGTTTCTTAGGCTTGAAGGCAGCGAAAACTTGGGCGTTTCACTTTCTTGATGCTGCAACATACAAAGGAATTTATAAGCGCTCAAGCTTCGGGCAGAAAAGTTATGTGCACTCGACAAACGCGGAATAATGCGTTTATTGAGTCGCTTACTCCAGAGTTTAACCTGCTGGCTTTCGACCCAAACATACAGATCACTTAGCGGGATCTGGTATTCAAGGTCTAGTGAACTGTCTGCCATAAAAACGATTTCGTACTGCCGTAAATGTGGCCTCGCAATCACGTTACCAGGTCTTCCCTCGGGCATATGTACAATTTCTGCGAAGATAACCTCTTCACTGTGACTGTGTTCTTGCTCTAAATGATGAATAACCGATTCTTTTAATGTTTCATCAAGGTGGCAAAAACGACCCAAAAGATTAGCTGCCGACGGCCCATAACAGCCATTGAACTTGAACACAGGATTCGACTTTTCGTCCTCAAATAAACTCAACATCACAGCCATTGAACGTGGCAAGTTAAGTTCTACTTTATCCTTAACTTTTTGCTTTAATTCGCTACTGGTCAGGACAACACAGCTTTTGCCTAAATTACTTGGCAATGTCACAGCCTGCTCAATAATGTGATCCAGTTCGGTATAGTCAGGGGCGCTAGCTTGTCCGCTACTCGCTCGACCCAACTGTAAACCACCTACTAACGGGGCATCATAGCCAGTTTCAGTGGAGACACTAATACCCGACTCATCATCCAACACCATATCCAAAGGTACAAATTGACCTTCAAACCGCGTGTTGAACTTATTAATAAAGTTTTCAAGTGGGTTATGCTTAGCGCTGCGATTTAAACTCGCGATCAATTGCAGTTGTTTATTCACCCTTGCAACTTCTTGCTGTGACATTTCACAATGTAAAAAGGCGCGGTAAGTATCTGATTGGAAAAGTTTGTTTTCTTGAACTTTAACCGGTAGCTCAGAAAGGTATTTAAAAATGGCTTGATATTGCTCAGGCTTCGCTTGTCCCGCTTCATCCATCACTGCAAGGTCATGAGTCGCCTGCTCCAACTTGGCGTAAACTTCTACAGGCGCAACGTTTTTCAACGCTTTAATCAACGCGATGTCGGGACTTTCACCTGTAAGTGGTAGCGGAATATCGGGAATTAATACCCCTTCACTGATGAGCTCTTCAAGGTATGCACTAACTTCCTCATATTCTGCTTCACTATAGCGCAAACAAAATTGCTCAATGAGCTGAGAAAAGCTTAGCTTCTGTTTCGCCAGTTCCAGCATAGTGATGAAGTACTCATCACTATCAACGGCACTCAGGCGATACTGCATGGTGTCATCAGAAAGGTAAGTTTCGATGTAGCGGCACTGATCTGCTATAAAGTAATGAGATGGATTAGGTAAATAAGACAAATTATCTGATTTTGCTTCAGTTTCTGCTAAATGAGAGCGAATTGCAGACAGCAGAAACATGTCTAAGCGAGTTTTGCGGGAATCATGCTCTGCGCTATCACTCACAAGACGAGTTTCTGAGCCAATTTTACCCGTATGGACACCAGAAAAAAGACCAAAAGGTGTAGGTCGTGAAGACATTCGAATGAGGTATCGCAATAGCGCCAATGCGACTTTTTTCCCCTGCTTGGAGTTCGGCTTTTCACGCCACTGTTCCAATCGCTCAAGTAGAGATGGACTTGCAACAAACAAAGCTTCCATCACCCCTGGTGTGGCAAGCCAGGCACTTAACATCGCATTACTATCTTGCTGATTGAACAAGGTTTCAATCGGCAGTTTTGGTGTTCGCAGAACAAAAAAGGAGTCTGTTGTTATTTTAGCTGGCATAAATACTCCTTAACTCATTAACAGACAATCGGTCCAATCAAGATTGTCATCCAGCACACCGATGAGCGCTAAACCAATACCCGCAAAACCCATTAAAAAGCTATGATCTTCCTGGTGTGCCTTTTCCAGACCGTTATATGAATACAGGGCTTCTAGTCCACGTTCTTGGTACTGATTTAAGCCATAATCTAGCCAAGTTAAGGCGGCCTGCTGTAACTTAGGATGAGGCATAACTTGGTTGAGTAGTTGATAAATGGTTACCAACCCAAAAAAACCATGACAAAGTCCGGCATCGTTAATATGGCCTTGCTTCGCGTCTCTATCGACGTTAAACAACGCGATTTCCAGTGCCTGTTCAACATAACTTGGCTTGTCTAACGCATGCCCAGCTCTTGCAAGTGTTAACGCAATCGTTAAGTCACCATAGCACCAACCTAACCGAGAGTGATGCTCATCTCCTGCACATGATCCAAAGCAAGCTTTCTTATCATCAGCATGACTTTGTTGTTCAAGCAGCCAATCACAGCCCGCAACGACCAGTTTTTGCGCCCGCAGCTTTACTTTTTCGTCCTGAAGCGCAGGAATAAGTGCCGCGATAATCCCGGGTACACCATGAGCAAGCCCAAGGTTAAACTCATCTTGTTCGAGATTTTCTTTGTCAAATCTATATACCGATTGCTTCGGCTGAGACCAAGCAACCTGCTGACCATCTAGTTCTACCGCAACCGACTCATATCCCGTAACAAGACGATCAAACAAAGTACTTTGTTGTGTTTTTTTTGCACGACGTGAGATATAGGGAGAATATCCGGCAAGGCCTAACACCATTTCAATTTCTCCAGTCCAAGGAGAAAAGTCGAGTGCAGTGTCAAAGAAGTTATCTATCTCCTCCAGCAGATCAGAATCATACTCTTCGTCGTCATACTGGTTAAAATACTCAAGCACCCAAGCTTGCCCAGCTAGCCCTGAACTCAGTTCAGGGGTTTGCTCTGCCAATTCATTTTGGAGCTTATCTAGCGCCAGATGAAATTTTTCCTCATCGACCCAAGCATCATTAAAGTTTGCAGCTCGAAATAAAAACAATAAGTGCCCAGCTAAACCACTAAGCAAACCGTTACTGTTCACGGCTTCAAGATTTGATTCAACCTGCTTGGCTAGCTTTTCCACTATAGACAGGATTTGTTCTTTTTTTTCTAAATCTAACGCCTTTAGCATACTTATCCTTGTTTCAATTCTTAATTATAATTTCTGTACTCACCATAGGTAAGTTAACCTTTTGTTTAGGCAAACTCAAACTTTGATATAAAGGTTGCCATAAAAAAACAAAGTATTGACATTTATTCAAACTAACACTAGCTTAACTTTTGTACACACGCGTTCAATGCGTGTAGCAAAAGGATTGAAATAAAGGACTGCTATTAACCAACATAAGTAAGGAAAAACGAATGAAATTGACACTAAACAAAAAGTGCATAAAGGCACTCTCAAGTGACAGCAAATCTATTCCAGCAAATATGACACCTCAAATTGCTGGCGGTGATGTTCAGGCTAATTCTCCAGCAGGCTCTCTATTCACAGATCGCTATGGCGATTGTTGGACAGGTCGTAACCACTCTTGCCGTGAGCACACTTGTCAGATCCCATAATCTGACTAAAAAGAGTAGAGAACTCTCTACTCTTTTTCAGCTTTAAAATACAAAGCACGTAAATAACCTGAGCTTCGGATAATTAAGCAAAAGATATTGTAAACACTAAAATTAATTAACTGTTACTTACATCTTTAATAAAACAAAAATCAATAAAGGAGTTAATTATGAAAATAGCATTCAAAAAGAAGATCATAAAAACACTTTCAACTACTCACGGCAAAGCGCTAGATAAAAAAATGACACCGCAAGTAGCAGGTGGTGTTGAAGGTAACGGACCTACAGTCACAGAACTTACATGCTACGACGACTGCTTTGTGAAAGTCACTTTATGAACTCTACTTGTTATTCAAAAATAGAATAAAGCGAGCTGTATGCTCGCTTTATTTATTCAGACCCCGATGTCGAGGTTTGCTCTTCCCCTTCATGGTGCACTGGCTTTTTGAGCTTAATCTCTCTGTCAGCAGAGGCAATGGTTTCTTTCCGGTGCGCGATGATAATACGCGTTATCTTCAACCGAGACACCGCATCATTGATATCCTCTTCCAACCCCGTATCAAGGTGGCTAGTCGCTTCATCCATAAACAGTATTTTCGGATCTTTATACAGAGCACGCGCCAAGATGATCCGTTGCTTCTGACCACCAGATAAACTCGATCCCATGTCACCAATCAAGCTGTCATAGCCCATTGGCATATCGCTGATATCATCATGAATGGCAGCAAGCTGGGCACAGTGCACCACCTTTTCCATATTAATCGGTGAATCAAAAAAGGCGATATTATCAGCCACAGTACCAGATAGGAGCTCATCGTCTTGCATCACCGCAGCTATCTGCTGACGATACTGTCTTGCGCCAATTTGGTTAAGAGATATACCATCCACCAAGATTTCACCGCTGGATGGTTTGTTTAACCCCAACATTAACTTAAGTAAAGTCGACTTACCGCAACCGGAAGGCCCTGTAATTGCTACTGACTCGCCCGCATTGATTGTTAGGCTTAGTTTTTCAATAACATTTGGTGTTGCGTCTGAATATGCGAACGACAGGTTTTTTACTTCAATTTTGCCCTCGATATTCAGTTTGCGATATTGATCTGGTTGTAGCTCTTCTTTATCCGTTAAAGCAATATCAGCAATACGGTCAAAGTGGAGGCCTAACATTTTAAACTCAATAAGCTTTTCTATAAGATTTGCGGTCTTATCCATAAACTGACGCTTGTAAGACATAAAAGCAAACAGCATACCAGTGCTAAATCCACCAGCAATCACCAAGTGCGCCGCCAAATAAACCACAATGATATTCTCGATACCAAATAGCGCCCGGTTAATCGCGTCGTAGCCAATTTTAAAATTGCCCAAGCGGATATTGTGGTTAATCGCACTCGCATAGCGATTTTGCCACTGTCCTTCTCGCTTGACCTCTGAGCCAAATAATTTAATTGTTTGGATCCCGCGTACCGTTTCCATAAAGTTGGAATTTTCTTCCGCGCGCGCCATGATTTCTTGCTCACTGATATTGCGAAATGGCTTATACATGACCATTCTGATAATCGCGTAAGTGATCACAGCCACCAACACGACCGCTGATAACATAGGGCTATAGAAGAAGATCATCGCTAAGGTAATAATCGCCATTAAGCCATCAATAATCGCTTCAATGACTCCCGTTGTAAGGAGCTGCTTTACTTGCTGAAGAGAGCCGAAGCGAGAAACGACATCCCCCATATGGCGCTTCTCAAAATAGGCGATGGGTAAGCGCACTAAGTGGTGAAATAGGTTCGCCCCCAGTTGAATATTCATCTGATTACCAAAGTGCAGCAAGGTAAAGCCACGTAGCGCATTGGTAGCGATTTCAAAAAGCAGTACTAAAAAGAACCCTATCGCCAGCACCGTCAAGAGAGAGGTGTCACCAGTGAGTATGACATCATCTATAACCAGCTGAATATAATAGGGCGCTGCCAGCGTAAATACCTGTAGCAAGATGGATAACATAAAGATAAGCAGCAGTGAGCGTTTTAAGCCCGTAATACGACTCCAAAAATCTGAGAATCTAAGGCTCGCTTTTTGCTCTTTCTTTTCAAAGTCTTTGGTTGGCGTTAACTCCAATGCCACGCCAGTAAAATGCTTAGAGGCTTCTTCCATCGTAAAGGTTTTTTCGCCACCAGCGGGGTCATGGATCACGATGCGCTTTTCATTGGCTTTTTTAAGCACCACAAAATGGTTCATATCCCAATGTAGAATTGCCGGTGCTTGCAGCGCATCTAGATCTTCAAGCTCAATTCGCAGAGGCCTTGAAGTTAAATGGAGCTTTTCAGCAAAGTGCATAATATCGAGCAGCGTACAACCCTCGATTGAAATACTAAAACGCTGCCTTAAGCGAGTTAAATCAGTGCGATAACCATGATATCCAGCAACCATAGCAAGACTCGCAAGGCCACACTCTGCCGCTTCTGATTGGATGATCACTGGTAAAGATTTCCGCGACCAAAACTCTAACTTATTGGCAGCGCCTTCATGTTCCATTTCCATATCAACCCTTTTACTTCTTATAACTGGCCTTTGATGCTAAATACTGGGTCAAACAACCAACGCAATAAAGAGCGTTCTTCTACCACAATATCCGCATCAAGCGTCATACCTGCACGCAAGACTGTATCTTTACCATATGCTTTTACTGCTTGTTCATCCAACGCAACCACTACACGGTACGCAGGCTCTTGAATAATGCCTGGCATGTTGGTTTCCTCAGGCAAGATAACGCTGTTACTAAGCTCTACAATCTTTCCTTTGTATATACCAAACTTTTCGTAAGGAAACGCGTGGTAGCGCAATTTTGTTTCCTGCCCCTCTTTGATAAAACCAAAAGCCGAAGTTGGGATATAAACAATTGCTTGCATATCACTATCTTCAGGGATAAGGGTCAGTAAATGCTGACCTATGGAGACATTTTTGCCAAGCTTAGCAAGCAAGCCAGTGACAACACCGGATTGGGCCGCGCGGACTTCACCAAGTCGCTCCTGCTCGATGGATGAGATTTGGATAAGCAGGTCAGCTTGCTGCGATTGCAGCTGAGAAGTTCGGTTTTGATGTTCAATCGGCAATTTCGCCAATTGATTTTTGATGTTTTTCAGCTGTGACTCAAGCGCTATGCGTTCTGAACGGATTGAAGAAGCTTGCTGCTTTAATGAAAGCAAGGTGTCTTTTTGGCGCTGCAATTCTAGTTCAGAAATATAACCAGTGCCTTTTAACGTCGCAATTTGCGATACTAAATCTTGATTAAGTAGTAGCCGCTCTTGGAACGTGCTTGCTTGGCTCTCAAGTTCTTTTAACTTTTCTTTTACGGTCGTTTCTTGTTGCTGTAGCTCTTCGATATCAAGCTGGTACTGTCCACGTAGTTGCTCAATCTGCTGTAGTAAGTTCTTTTGCTGAAAGCGATATTGATTCAGTAATGCTTGATTCAATTCAGTGGCTTCGGTGCTATGTTTTGCAGATGCAATTCGCAGCAAAGGTTGCCCAACAGCGACTTGTTCACCCTCTTTGACCAACACTTCAGACACCACACCTTGTTGCATTGCAGCAACACGCAGCAATCCACCACTGGGCTCAATAACGCCAGATACTCTTTCCTTTCTGGTATAGCTACCACTTGATAGAAACACGATACTTAAAATCACAACCGTTAAAATGAGTAATCCCAAAGTCTTAAATACGGGCGGTTGGATTAAGCTAATTGTGCCCTCTAAGCGGTGCTGTTTATGCTCTAACACCTCACGGCGAAATAAATTTTCCATAGCACTTATCGGGTAATATTATTGTTAATATTTTTTTATTGAAAATACAATGTACCACGGGTGGTAACAGAAAGGAATGAAATAAGGCAAGTCGCACTTGCCTTATTTAGGTTTAGAAATATTTAACGCTATCTGTATGATATTAAAAATTAAATAATATTATGACTTCTTTATTGGACGCTGCCAGCCATCCAAGTTACGCTGTTTTCCTCGCGCGACTGCCAATTGCTCATCTTTAACACTTGAGGTAATCACTGAGCCTGCACCAATCGTTGCCGTACTACCAATTTCAACCGGTGCAACTAGTGATGAATTAGAGCCAATAAAGGCATTATCACCGATAATGGTTTTTGACTTATTCACACCGTCATAGTTACAAGTGATGGTCCCGGCACCAATATTCACTTTTTCCCCAATTTCAGCATCTCCAAGGTAGGTCAAGTGATTAGCTTTTGAACCTTTACCCAAACGAGATTTCTTCATCTCGACAAAGTTACCAATATGAGAATCTTCTTCCATTACCGCGCCAGGACGCAAGCGAGCAAATGGACCTAAAGTACACTTATCAGCGACCAACGCATCTTCGATAAGCGTATTAGCTTTAATAACTACGCCATTACCGATTTTACAGTTTTTAAGTACGCAGTTAGGACCAATAACAACATCATCGCCAATTTCAACATGGCCTTCAAATATCACGTTAACATCAATCTGAACATCTTCGCCAGTTGTTACCTGTCCACGCACATCAATGCGAGCAGGATCCGCTAAACTAGCACCATTAATCATCAAGGTTTCAGCTTGCCAAGTTTGATAAGCGCGCTCTAAAGCAGCAAGTTGCACACGGTTATTCGCACCTTCTACTTCCATCTCATCATCAGGCTGTGCAGAAGTAATTTCTACCCCTTCGCTGTGCGCCATCGCCACAATATCAGTGAGATAATATTCACCTTGTGCATTATTATTCGATAGCTGCCCAAGCCACTTTTTCAATAATCCACCGTTAGCCGCCATTATGCCTGTATTGATCTCGGTAATAGCAAGTTGCTCCGCAGACGCATCTTTTTGTTCGACAATACCAACCAATTTGCCATTTTCTCGCAGCATACGGCCGTAACCTGTCGGGTTTGCTAAATCAACAGTGAGTACCGCAAGGCCTTTAGCTGGCGTCACATCCAGCAAACGCTGTAGCGTGCTCAGCTTTGTGAGAGGTACATCACCATAGAGGATCAGTGCTTTATCGTCATCACTGATATGTTCCTTTGCTACCGCGACAGCATGACCAGTACCCAACTGCTCAGCTTGATGCACCCAGTTCACTTCATTATGTGATAACGCGGCTTGTAGCTGCTGCGCACCATGACCGAAAACTAAATTGGTAGACTGCGCGCCCAATGAGACCGCATTGTCGATAACATGCTGAACCATCGGCTTTCCAGCGATAGGGTGAAGTACTTTTGGCAACTTAGAGCGCATGCGAGTGCCTTTACCCGCAGCAAGAATAATTGTATTTAACGGCATGAACACAGGATCCTTTTTCTTGTGTCAAAAAACAAACGTACGGTTCAATACTCTTGCCTTTAATCCGGTCACTTCATTGTGCACCGTAATACTGAAATGGCTTTAGCAGACAACAAGCACTTACTAAGTACAAATTGCGCAATATTGTAGCGAGGATTGGTGAGAAAGGTAAGAGTGTACTTTTCTTCCACACAGCGGTTTAGTCAAAAAATACGTTAAAAGAATGCAATAGTACCTACAACACAGTCAACTGAATCGTTTTAACACACTAAAAGTGAGCTAAAGTGGCACGAAGCTTTCGCCTCGCACCACTCAGTGTTCAGCACCTATTTGGCTGGAGCTTGGGGCGGAGTCGGCGTGGCTGGGGCTGGTCCGCCATCGCCTTTGGTAACGGTTACATGGCGCTCTTTCACCACTTTACCACCAACGGTGTACTGGGATTCTTTAATTGTCACTTCACTTTCAGCTCCAACAGCTTCGATATCCGTATTTTTTGGTGTTTCTGGGGTCTTGCGACCTTTGATAAAATCAAACATATGTGCTCCTTTAATTATGCAGCTTGTTGTTTTTTCTGGTTCAACTCTTCTGCCTGCCCCTGATCGAACTTGATATGGCGATCAGCGAGGTGAAAGTATTTGTCATCATGAGTTACCGCAATTACTGTTTTACCTTGCGACTTCAACCATGGCAGCAATTCTTGATAAAATAGCGCTCTAAAATGTGGGTCTTGATCCGCAGCCCATTCATCTAGCACGTAGATATCTTTATCTTCGAGAATTGAGGCGATCAATGCCAAACGCTTTCTCTGGCCTTGAGAAAACTGTGTGGCGGAAAACCCTTCCTCATCCACGCTTAGCTTGTGATCCAATTGAAACTGAGCCAGCAATGTATTCGCCGTTTTTCTATCTACTGGGTCGCCTTTGGCGTCTAACAGCTCGCGATAAAGGTAGAAATCGGGCAGCACCATCGTAATTTTATCTCTATAGCTATCAAGTTGAGCTGCATGCACTTCCTGTTCATCTACTTTTATTACGCCCTTTGAGGGTGTGTAAAGACCCAATAGCAAGTGTAAGAATGTTGACTTACCACTGCCGTTACCACCGGTAATAAAAATAATTTCTCCTTTATTAAACGTCAGATTCAGTTTCGGCAAAGAAAAAGCGGTATCTTCTCCTTTCGCTTCATAAGCGAAAGAGACATCTTTAAAAACTAACTTATTCCAGTTGTCTGAAAGCGGCGTGTGCTGATCCGTAGTTAATCCACCTTGCTCACTGCCAAGCTGTAAAGATTCGATTTTTTGCATCGAGACGCGTGCCCGAGCGATGTTTTGCCATAGATTCATCACATACCCAAATGGTGCCGCAATGTAAGTTACGATAAGGATATAACTCATTACTAATTCAGTGCGCTGTAGATAATGGCTGACCGCAACTATGGTGCCCAACGTGATGAAAATCACCACCTGACTTATATTGCGGTTAATGTCCCAGGCAAAGCCATATTCACGCTCGCTGCTGCGTAACTCAGTCATCACTGGCTGTAGGCGCTTCTCAAAAAAGTACTGGCGTCTCGCTTTGTTGACTGTTAATTGTTTCGCGCCATCTAAAATGCCCTTATAGCCCTCAAATACATGGTCTTGATGTTCACGCATTTGGTTCGCGGCCTTGGTTATTTTTGTCATTACTATTTTTGTGATTAAAAATGACACTAACGCAGCTAATACAAGAATGCCAAACATGACTTCAGACAGTACAAACAGATAACCGAAACAAGCCAACAACAGAAAACTGTTATAAACGAAAGCTGGCATCTCAGCGAGCGCCCCCGAGATAGCATTCACATCATTGGTCAGAACGTTATATAGTCGCGCTCTACCAGCTTTTTCTAGTTTGTCGTAATCGGTTCCCAAAATTCGACTAACTAGGTTTTGGCGCACACTGTTTACTGTGCCTGCACTGTATTGAGAGAGAAAGTAACTCGTCGTCATTGAAGCCGCTAATAGAAACGTGACTAATACCGCAAACACAACAACCTCTAGAGGCTGAAAACCGGTTTCCCCACTTTCCCCTATCATATGAAACAAAGCTATCGATGTAGCCGCAGTAAACAAACTAGCGAGCCCCGATAAGAACATGATCTTTTTGAATTTTTTAATATAGTAAAGCAACATAATAAACCTGCTATTTTGGGGCTCGCAGTCACGAGCCACATGACTAACTTATAGTTCCACTGGCTCGCCCATTGAAACAACAATCCGACGCTCGCCTTTGAATGGATCACGGCCGTGTGATACCAACATGTTGTCCATCAGTAACACATCGCCTTTTTCCCACAAGAAAGTCACGGTCGCCTTTTTATAGGCTTCGTTAATATGCTCAATCACGTCGTCAGGGATCACAGAGCCGTCGCCATACATTGTGTTATAAGTTAACGCTTCTTCGCCAAATTGAGACACCAACTCTTTTCTAATCACTGGACACAAGCTTGACGGATGCCAGAATGCAGCATGGTTAAACCACACCTTTTCACCGGTATGAATGTGATCGCGAATAGCAGGACGCACTTGGCGAGTACGGATTTGATCGGCACTGATAATTTCCAACTCAACATCCGCTTTCTGACAGTATGCTTTAACTTCTTCAATATCATCAGTGTTGAATGCTTTTTGCCAAGTTGGGCCTAAGCCATTGCCATAGTTGCGTACTAACATCCAACCATGCTGTTCAAACTTGGCTTTAATATCAGCGTCAATATAGTCATGCACTTTTCTAACGTCTGCGATAGGTGTCGCACCGCGCTCCTCTGCTGGGATCATGCAGCTAAATGCAATCTTCATTGGCCATTGTTTAACGTATGACAACTCGTTGTGCTGTGCGATGCTCAATTCATTAGGAAACTCAGTTGAGGTGTAAGCACCTTTGCCGAGATTGGTACGAGGTGTCGCGCCTTCCATATATTTTGCGAGCGTCGGAATAAACTCATTTGCGACGTCACGGAAGTCGTCTTCATTCTGTAGATTAAAACCACGTAATAGAATTGCACCGTATTGTCTCAGCTGCTGATCTATTTTTGCTGCATTGTCAGCAACCCACTGCGCAGCACTGTGTGTTCCGCTAGTATCTTCAATTACAAGCGGGAAATCTGGACCTTCAGGTAAAAAACGCTCCTGAAGTGCAGCTGGCATTTGACCGTTGTATTGCTCTTTGAAAATTACAGTATCTTTTAACATGGATATTTCCTTTTATATTTTAGTTTAAATGTTTATTAATCAGTATTTTAAGTTCATTTTCTTTCATAATGGCATGATGATCTGTGTCCTCAATGCCAAATGCTTCACAATGTGATAAACGTGTTGACCATCCCTCTACAGCCGTAAAATCGCTGGCGTAAATTAGTCGAGCACTGGATGCAGAAGGAATGCAGGTATGGGCTGAAAATAATGCATGGTTATGGCTCAATATCTGCCACTGCATCTGTAAATCCATTAAGGTAAACGCTTTAGAAACTAGGTGCTGTGTCACACACAACTGATGAAGCATCGCCAGACGTTGCTCGTGATCCAAATGCTGTACATCTTCAACGGCAATGCCATCCAGCGACACCCCAAGTTCTTCGGCAAAAGCGCCTAACCGCTGTAATTCACTTTGTTCAATATTTCTATGTAGCTCAGGAACATATGAATCAATCATGGTCAGACTAAGTACTTTTTCTTGTGCCAACCTTTGCATGGTGTGACCAATTACTCCACCCATCGACCAACCGATCAGATGATAATTCGGGTGCTCGATATCAACCTCAAGCAAAGACAGATAATGTGTGGCCAGCGCAGTGATCGATCTAAATTGCAAGGTAGTGGATTGCAGCCCGTAAATAGGTGCATTCGTTTCCAATTCAGAAACCAATTGTGCATAGCAAGTCAACTGACCACCCACAGGGTGAATAAACACAATCGGGGGTTGTTGGTCATCGCCTTCACGCAAACATACAAGTTGTTTAAGGTCACCATAACTATCCATTGCATCCACTTTTGCTGCCAGTGAACTCAACGTTTGCTGCTGGAAAACATCTAGTGCATTGAGCTGCACATTAAACGTCTTTTTAATTGCTCGGACTAGCGCGACCGCTTGTAATGAGTTGCCACCTAGCTCAAAAAACGACGACCCCTTAAACAGCAGCGTATCCGTCGGTAGCCTTAATACTGCTTGCCATACCTCTGCTAACTTGCACTCCGTCTCCGTGCTTAAACTGTCCCCGGATGGCTCAACCTCGACTTGTGGTAATGCAGAAATATCCAGTTTGCCGTTGCGAGTAACTGGCCAGTGTGTCATGGCAATATATTGTTGAGGTATCATGTAGCTTGGTAATTTCGCACTTAATGTAGCGCTCAACCCAGTACTATCAAGCACTTCAGATACACCTTGTACATATGCCACAAGCATAGGAGTACCACTTGCTAAATAACTAATCATCACATGTGCCCTTACAACATCAGGCAAAGCGAAAAGATGCTGCTCTATTTCAGCCAATTCAATACGATATCCGTTTAGTTTCACTTGAGAGTCAGCACGACCTACGTAGTGCAAAATACCATCTGAAAAACGCACGATATCGCCTGTTTTGTATAACCGAGCATGGCATGATTGGTGGTAACCAAACGGGTTATCAATAAAGCAGCTGGCAGTTAGCTCAGGTTTACCTAAATACCCTTCTGCAACGCCTTCACCACTGATATATAACTCCCCACTCATTCCTTCTGCGACTAATCTTTGATGTTCATCAAACACATACAAACGAGTATTAGATAACGGCACACCTAAATGTGGACAGGAGCCTGAGATTTCAGCAACCGTTGCATTGACGGTACATTCTGTTGGACCATAAACGTTCAAAGCCTTCCGATCATACTGGTGCTGCCACTTAACCAAACGCTGCCAAAGTGACTCAGAGATGGCTTCACCGCCTATGATAAGGTTTGGTAATTGCGCATCTAGGTCTTCGTCCAGCCACATTTCGACTAAGCTTGGCGTACAATCCAATACCGTCACGTTATTGTCGCTAAGGTATTCGCCCAGTTGTAGTGGTTGTAACTTAAGGGTTTCTGGTATCGGCGTTAACGCCATTCCAGCTATCAGCTGCAATAACCCCTGCAACGACGCATCAAAAACATAGTTAGCATTCCATCCCCAGTTTTGTTCACCTTGGCATATTGGCCAACGTTGCATCTCTTCCATCAATGAAACTGCATTGCGGTGCGATACCATGACACCTTTCGGCTGCCCTGTAGTACCTGAGGTGTATATCACATAGGCAAGATCCTCTGCCGAGACGATAACAGGGGTAACTTCCCCAGCGACTTGTGCGACTTCTAACATATTGACGGTAGTGCTTGGGCACTGAGCGCTATCAAAGCGCGTCTGATAAGCTGGCTGTGAAATCAACAGACTGGCTTTAGCATCAGCTAGCACAAAATCAACTCGTTCTCGCGGTGCGCTTGGGTCTAGCGGCAAGTAAGCTGCGCCAGTAGTCATAATGGCTAACAAAGCAACGACCATCTCATCACTTTTGTCCATCTGCACAGCGATAACCTGTCCACGCTCAATACCATGAACTGTCTGGAGCACTTGCGCACACTTTGCTACACGCGATGCCAATACTTGAAAGGTCCAACTTTGATCCTGCCAGTGAAGCGCGATGTTAGTTGCGTGCTTTGCTACAGTATCTGACCAACATGTGACCAAACTCTCGGCAACAACAGGCTGCGTCGAGTCTAGCGGATTCAACTTAGCGAGTAGTGCTGTGGTTTGAACTTCGTTACAAAGCGTCAACGCGCTCATTGGTAAAGTCATGATATCGCGCTGCAAATTGCCTTTTACCAACGCGCGTAACAACTGCATCATCTGCTCGGACAATCGCTCAATGCTCGATGCTTTAAATAGGCTAGTGTCGTATACCCAATTAACGGTTAACTGGTGGTCAGACAGCTCAAAATGAACATCTAAATCAAACTTGGTTGTGATCTTTCCATCCGTTAGCGAGGTAAACTCAACACCTGATAAAGCCTCTATCGAGTCTGCTTTATCAAACCGGAAGCTATCTTCTCCATCCGTAGTCAACATTATCTGAAATACAGGGCTTATCGCTGCGGAGCGATTCACATTAAGCGCATCAACTACTAAATCGAAAGGCACCAAATTATGTGATTGTGCGGCAATATTGACGTCACGTATGTGAGCTAAATACTCTCCCAGAGTCGCAAAGTCGGTGTGCGCCGTTAGTGCAATGGTATTTACAAATAGTCCAATTAAATCAGCTAGCTTTTGATCATGTCTACCTGCCACTGGCGCGCCAATTACACACTGAGATTCACGGCCATGTTTTGCAACAACAAGCGACAATGCTGCATGTGCCAACATAAATGGGGTTAGATTATGCGTGCCGATAAAATCCTTTAACGCCAACGCTTCAGCCTTTGCAAGAACCTGGGTTACAACGGCTCCAGCTTGCTGTTTAATTTTCGGCCGAGGAAAATCCAAGGTAATACCATGCTCTGCTGGTGCATCCTTAAGGCACTCCTGCCAGTGTTCAAGCGATGCTAAGCAGCTCTCACTGGTCAAGTATGTTTGCTGCCACACAGCATAATCCGTGTAATTAAGCGCATTATGCGGCAAGTTTGGCTTCTTACCTTCTTGCTCCCCACGGTAGAGTTCGGCGAACTCGTTAAACAAGATGTTCATCGACCAACCATCGGTAGCAATATGATGCAAGCACAATAGTAAGGTACCCGAATTTTGCGCAGCACCATCAATGTAAGCCACGCGTATCAGCGGAGAACTGGTGAGATCAAATGATTCATTCAACTCACTTTGCACTCTCATTAACTCATCAGCATAGTGTTCTGCACTGGTATGGTAGTGAGCAATAGTAAATGCTGAAATTGGCTGAACCTGCTGTATCTCACCTTCATCGGTTTCATGGTAAGACGTTCTTAATACTTCGTGACGCTGAAGCAGGCTTAAAAACGCGCGTTCGGCTGAATCAATGTTAAAATCACCGCGAACTTCAAACTGATAATTTAGATTATATTGCGTACTACCATGACCAAGTTGGTCGATAAACCACATTCTGCGCTGTGCTGCCGACAAGGGATACCCCAGCTCCGAACTTGGCGCTTTGGTGACGCTAAGTAAGCTAGTGGTATGCTGATATTGCGCGACTAATTCGGTAAATTGAGCCAGTGTAGGCGCTTCAAATAAACATTGCACAGGCACTTCAGATTGTGCAGCATGATGAATTTTGTGCACGACATTCATCGCCAGTAGCGAATGGCCGCCGAGTTCAAAGAAATTACTTTCCATGCCAATGTGCTCTGGCGCAAGCTGCAGAGCAACAGCCCAAATATTGGCAACTACACTCGCTAAAGCGCTAGAGGGTGGTGTCAGTTTCGTAGCCGTATTACTTTGCTCACGCACCAGGCGGGCACGATCTATTTTGCCATTTGCGGTCAGTGGCATCGCTTCTAAAAGTACAATCTGAGCCGGGAGCATATGTAAAGGCAAACACGGAGTAAGTGCCTGTTTAATCGCCTCAACACTCTGTACCTGATGGCAAGTTACATAAGCAATCAAGCTTTTTTGCCCACCCTCAGTTTCGACTTGTACTGCGGCCTCTTTGACATCGGTTAGATTTGTTAGCGCTTGCTCTATTTCACCGATCTCGATACGAAATCCGCGGATCTTTACCTGATTATCGGTTCTGCCGATATAACAAACATTGCCATTTTCATCCCACTTAACCATGTCGCCGGTGCGATAAAGTCGCTCACTCGTAATTGAATCAACATGGACAAAACGCTCTGCTGTCATATCAGGTTTGTTTAAGTACCCTCTGGCAAGTCCTATTCCGCTTAAGTACAGCTCACCAACAACGCCAACGGCACTGCGTTGCTGCTCAGCATCCAAAATATAACAACCCGTACCTGAGATTGCCTTACCGATTGGATATTGGACTCTCCCTACTTCTTCAATTTCATAGTAAGTACTAAATGTCGTATTTTCAGTCGGTCCATAAATATTCAATAAACGCATGGGCTTACCATTAGCTAACGCGCGATCAATAGTATATTTATCGAGTTTCTCTCCACCAACCATGACATTATTTAGTGAGGCAAATGCATCTGGACGAATAGCAATTATTTGATTAAATAGCGCCACAGTGATGAACACTGTGGAAATGTTCATGCGACGAACTTCATCAGCAAAGCGGTTGGCATCAAGTAAACAAGCCTTATCCATCCCATATAATGTTGCACCGTTTGCCAATGCTCCCCAAATCTCAAATGTGGCAGCGTCAAACGCGGTATTGGAAATGAATAAGATATTTTCAGCCGAACTCAATGAGACATAATTAGGGTTGTGTACTAATCGCTCAATACCTAAGTGCTCAACCATCACCCCCTTTGGCTTACCTGTCGATCCAGAGGTGTAAATAATGTAGGCAAGATCATCGCCACTGGTAGTTAAATCAAGATTAGTACCACTGTGAGTTGCAATTTCAGCTTCAACCTCTAGCGCATCAACTGCCACGACAGCAATCTCGTACTGCTCAAAAATGGGTGCTAACGCTGTCGTAGTCAATACTTGCTCTAGCGCCGTATCTTCGATCATATATTGCAGCCTAGCCGCTGGATAATCGGGATCTAGAGGGACGTAAACCGCGCCAGCTTTGACAATCGCGAGCATGGCAATCACGAGCTCCGTAGAACGTTCGAATGTCACGCCAATGAATGCACCTTTACTTATACCTTGGCTTTGTAGGTATCTTGCTAATTGATTCGCTCGGGTATTTACTTCTCCATAACTCAGAGTGTTACCGGCGACACAAATAGCTGGTTTGTCTGGGTTGCTACCTGCCCAATGCTCTACATAGCTATGAATAGGTAAATTATTTCCCTGATATGCAGCGGATTGCTCCCATTCTTGTATCTGAGTAAGTTCGGCATCATCAATCAGCACAAGTTGCTCTATAGGAGTATCAATATTGTCAGCAATTTGCTTGCAAATGATCTGTAACTGGCGGGTCATTCTCGCGACGGTTTCGGCCTTAAACAGGTTAGTGTCAAATGAAAAGCTCACTTGAATGCCATCAACTGTGTCAACGATGTTTATTTGGATATCGTATTTTGCGCTTAGCTCTGCTGAGTCAAACGATTGCAACACGACCTCTCCTGCCAATGGGATCTCTGCCTCTGTGCTAATATCTAGATTATTCTGTACGAGCGCGATTTGAAACAGCGGATGATAACCATTGCTACGCTCTGGTTTTAACGCCTCAACTAAATATTCAAATGGAATATCCTGATGCTCAAGCGCAGATTCATTCACTTGTTTGGCTGCCGACAACAGCTGGGCAAATGACTGCTTTGAGTCTAGGCGTAAGCGCAACACTAAGTTGTTAATAAAGCAGCCAAACGTTTTTTCTAGTTCTTTTTGCTTTCTACCCGCCACTGGCGTGCCCACGACAACGTCGTCACTACCTGCGTAGCGCCCCAGTACCACCGAAATAGCGGCATGAAACAACACAAATAATGATGTTTGCTGTGTTGTTGCCAACGCTTTTAGTTTGCGACTTAAAGAAGCTGATAACTGTGCAACTCTAAAGTCACTTCTACCACCGGTAGATGCCGGTCGCGAAAAGTCCAATGGGATACTATGAACGCTTGGCAAATCCTGTAATTGAGTTAGCCAGTAGGTCTTTGATCCCTCCACATTATCACTACGTAGCATCTCTGATTGCCAATTTGCATAATCGGCATATTGCACTGCAACGTCGGGAAGCTGTGGCGCAATACCATGAAATAAAGCGTTATAAATATGCTTGAATTCGTCAAGTAACAATGCCATTGACCAGCCATCAGCAGCAATGTGATGGACATTGAAGAACAAAATACCCCGCTCTGGAGATTGCCTTAAAAAACCACCTCGAAGCATGAGGTCATGTTCAAGATCAAAAGGCCTATCAGCATCCTTACGTACAAACTCAAGTGCAAGCGCCTCACTTTCTGCAGCTGATAAATGACTATAATCTTCAATAATAAAGTCAACATCGCCCGCTTCACGTACCGTTTGCACCAGCTGTTCACCTTGGTAATGTACAACAGTACGCAATGCTTCATGACGAGCAACTATCATTTGCATTGTCTGACGAGCCATAAGCTCGTCAAACTCTCCAACCACGTGCACACCATTTGGCATATTGTAAGTCGCCGTAGCATCTGACATCTGCTGTGATAACCAAATTCGGCGTTGTGCAGAAGAAACGGGCAGAAGCCCATTTCTGTCTACTGGCGTAATACGATAACGCTGCCGTTCACCTTCTAGCGCAGCAAACCGCTGAATATATGTAATCAGAGCTGTTTTATTTTCCTTAAGCATCGCTATGAGTTCAGGGATCAGGTTACTCTTATCGCCAGTGATATTCAGGCTCTGGCCGTCCGTAGACAGCCTGAGGCCCAAAGTAGAGCACTGTTCAATGATGTGCTCTACACTCATATCACCATCCTTTCGTCATCATCACGCGCGACGCTGCTAGACATTACCAACTTTTGTTTCTCATAGAGCTCACACTGTTCAGCAAGTGCTTGAATAGTTGGGTTTTCCATTAGCACTTTTAATGGTATTTCAATGCTAAGTTGCTCACGGCAGGCACTCGCAACCCGGATCCCCAATAGAGAGTGACCGCCGATAGCGAAGAAGTTGTCGTCCATGCTGATAGACTCTTTGCCCAATAAATCCTGCCAAATGGTTTGTAAACGCGCTTCCATCTCTGATCTTGGCGCAATGTAGTCATCAATCACTTCTTCAAGCTCAATGCTAAGTAGCGCTTTACGATCCTGCTTACCATTTTTCGTTAACGGGATTTCTTCAACTTCAATGATGACGGCAGCAACCATGTAAGCGGGAAGTTTTGCTTTCATCCAATCACTGAGTCTATTTTGATTTACATCTGCACCTGCCACGTAAGCGACTAGCTGTTCATCCTTGACGAGTACTGCGGCATCAGTTACACCCGCATCTTCCAAAATAACAGACTCAATTTCGTTTAGTTCGATACGATAACCACGTAACTTAACTTGGAAGTCACTACGTCCTAGGTATTCAATAGTGCCATCTGCCAGCCAACGCCCTAAGTCACCGGTTTTGTAGATACGACCAAAAGTAGCAGACTCGATGAAACGCTCTTCAGTTAACACATCATTGTTAAAGTAGCCACGAGCAACCCCTTCACCACCAATGTATATTTCACCTTTTGCGCCAGCCGCTAACGGTGCTAATGCATCATTCAAAATATAAGTCTGGCAATTCGGCAATGGACGCCCAATATTTGGTATAGACTCAGCGGTAATATCAGAGAAAGTCGCGTTAACAGTACATTCTGTAGGCCCATAGACGTTGAGCGCAAAACGTTGATGTTCAGAAGCATGTGATGCCACTTTTTGCCATAATTCAGAGCTGATAGCCTCACCACCGATTAATAAATTCGGCAACGCAATTCCCTGCTCATTGGCTTCACGAAGCACTAAATCAACTAATGCAGGGGTGGTATCGAGTACGTCGATTTTATTTTCGGTAAGGTAACTAAGTAACTTGCTTGGATCCTTTCGCAATTCATCTTTTAGTAGATTAAGCTCCACACCAAAAGCCAACTGAGTCAGAGCCTGAACAGAAGCATCGAAAATCATCGGCGCGTTCCATGCCCAGCGATACTGACCTGAAACCCCACGCTCAGACAACAGCAGCTTCATGCTGTTTGCAAGATTCACCAAGTTACCGTGTTGAACTGCCACGCCCTTTGGCTTACCAGTTGAGCCTGATGTATATAACACGTAAGCCAATTGCTCAGCTGACAAGTTGATATCGTCAACATTGATCTCACCAGTTGCCACCAACTGTGTGTGATCGATAGTCAGAGTCTGACAATTGATGTCTTTGAATTTATCGTTGTAATGAGACTGAGCAACAACGATATGTAGTCCAGTGTCAGCAATGATGTATTCGATGCGATCATTAGGTGCTCCAGCATCTAGTGGGACATATGCGCCACCCGCGTGCATCACAGCTAGTTGGGCAATTAGCTGTTCGATACTGCGGTCGACACAAATACCAACAGGAGACTCAGTTACCACGCCTAGCGCTGTTAATTGCTGAGAAAACTCACTGACTTTCGCTGCAAGCTCACCATAACTAATGGCTTCATCTTCAACTCGTAACGCGATTGCATCTGGATTTTGTTGTGCGAATTCAAAAATCGACTTAATCAGATTGGTTTTGTTTTCAAAGGTATGTTCATTCGCATTTTGCCAAGGCTGTAGAGTACCTTCTGTCACACCAGAAATTGTCGAGATTTTCTCGTCTCCATTAGCGATAGCATTTGCTAGCAACGCTTCAAATGATTGAGCAAAGTTCTCCATGGTATGTGCGTCGAACAGATCCGATTTATATTGCCAAACCAGTACTAGCTTTCCTTCTTCCACCGCGGCACTTAGCGAGATATCAAAGTTGACCACGTCAACACCTGAGAGGATTTCTTCCGGATCCGACATTTCTAAACCAGGGAGCTGGAACGTACCGCTATCATGGTTTTGTAGTACAAACCACAGCTGGAACATAGGTTGATGACTGCTACTACGCTCAGGGTTCAAGTCTTCAACAAGCGCGTCAAACGGCAGGTGCTGATGTTCAAATGCCTCTAATAACGTAGTTTTATTGCTGGCGATAAGTTCATTGAAGCTTGGATTACCTGACAAGTCGGTACGTAGTACTAAATTGTTTAGGAAGAAGCCAATGAGTGGTTCCACGTTTTGGTGAATACGGCCTGCGACTGGCGTACCCATAACGACATCTTCTTCGGCGCTCCATTGACCAACCAATAAGGCATAAATCGTTTGCAGAGCCATAAACTGTGTTACGCCCTGTTGTTGGCAGTATGCATCTAGTTTTTTCGTTAGCGCGACACTCAATTCACAGCGCAATGAATTACCTAAAAAGCCTTGCTGTGCTGGGCGACTACGGTCTAATGGTAGGCTGTGTGTTGCTGGTAGGCCTTTTAACTGTTCGCGCCAGTAACCCACTTCATTTTCAAATACTTCACCTTGTAGCCATTGACGTTGCCAGTGTGCATAGTCCTTATATTGCACTTCCAACTCAACTAACGGATTCGGTTGGCCTTGACTGTACGCGGTATATACTTCCAAGAACTCTTTGACTAACACACCAAGAGACCAACCATCTGAAGCAATGTGATGCATGTTAAACAACACATAGTGCTCAGACCCTGACGCTTTAATTAACTGAACTCGCAGCATAGTGTCGTTTTGCAGATCGAATGGCTTTAGCGCATCTTGCTCTGCCAACGAACGGATCTCGTCGTACAGGTCATCTCCTTGCAAGTGAGTGAAATCAATAATGGTCACCGCACTATCGACCTGATCTCGGATAACCTGTTCACATTTGTCGTTCGTTTCTTTGTATACAGTACGTAAAATCTCATGGCGCTCAATCACGGCATCGATCGTTGCAATGAAAGCCGCTTGGTTAAGGCTGCCATCTAGCTTAAATGCCGCAGACATATTGTACTGTGCAGAGCCTTGCTCAATACGGTCAATAATCCAAAGGCGCTGTTGAGCAAAAGATAGCGGAATAGGTCCATCAATCACCGCACGCTTGAGTTTTTGTTTTTCAACAGCACTTTTCTGTGCTGAAAATTTATTAATGAACTCAATAAGCTGCGCTTTATTTTCTCGTAAAATAGTGATCATTTCATTGCTCAATCCGCCTTTTGGCGCATCGATTTGCAAGTTGCCGTTCTCTACAGAGAGTCGAACTCCTTGCTCAAGACATTGATTTATTATTGTTTGTGTGTTCATGGTTATTTCCTTAAAGTTTGCGGCGAAGTAGTAGCTGTCATCGTTGGACTGGCCATACTTTGATTGTTAAAAATGGATGAGATTAGTTCTGCCAATTGGCTAACAGAGGGACCACTGGCAAATGTCGACACATTTAGTCCCAAGTTAAAATGCTGTTCACAAGATGAACATAAACCCTGTACTTGTAATGGATTACCTCCTAATTCGTAGAACCCTGCATCGACTTTGACTTGGTCTTTTTTTAGTAACGATGCATAAATATCATGCAAAATATCTATAATGCGTTCGCGCAGTTGTATGGCTTTGCCTTGAGTCTGTGCAAGACTGCCAACATGCTGAGTTGACGCTGATAGCTGGTTAAGTTTGATTAAGCGGAACTCTTCAAAAAGTGCGTTGACTGCTATCACTTTGGCATCTGATGTTGCTTGATATTGCGCTAGGATTTCAGTCAGGTGTGTATCCACCTCTGTACCATTGATAAGCAGATCCGTTGTGTGACTAAACGTAAGCCCAGTTTGACTGTGCATTAAACTTAAGTACCCAGGCGTCAGCTCAATCAGGTTTACTTGTTGAGATGCTAAGTAATCATTCAATTCAGTAATTGAGTATCGAGTCTTGGTGTCAACGATATGTAATTCGAAGCCAATACTCATTAGACATAGCGCCATGACAGAGCAATCGAAGGACACGGATGCATTCCAAATAAACTTATTACTGTGACTCTGCTGTGGTTGAAGCTCATTGGTGAGCTTGCCCGATAGCATGACGAGATCGTGTTGTGTTAGTGCTATTTCGTTATCGGATCCCGGATACAGAATACAAATAGGCTGAATCGATAACTTTGCTTCTGGCTCAAGAAACCCTGTCGGTACCTTAAAAGCCAGCGCTTCTGTTGTATCCAACACTTTTACCGGTGTATCAGCTAAGAATGATCCTAAATGACGCTGCGTAACCGCGAATTCTAGGTTAAAACGCTTGATTGCTTCATCTATCGTCTGCGTATCACTATCTGGGTCTAATACGATAAAGGTGATACCACTGAATAAGCAGGCCATTTGAGTGACTAATAAAGCTAAACCATGTTCTAAACAAACCCCTACCGAATAACCTGGTTTTACGCCTTGAGCATCTAAATAAGCGCGCATGCGTCTAACTTTGGCAAACAGGGCTTGCTGAGCAACTGTTTGTCCTTCGTTTACCACTGCCGTTGACTGAGGACTGGCGGTAGCATTTGCGACCACTCGTGCAGCAAACACTCCTTGCTCAACGATTGGCACTTCAATATTTTGTGAGGACATTTGTGTCAAAGGAATTAACGTGTCAGACCCTTCAAGGAACCATTGCAAAATAGCCTTAAAGCGCGCGGCGTATTGCGCTACCGTATCGACGTTAAACAACTCAGGGCGGTACTCCCAATCCAGTGTTAATGTGCTTTCCTGTTCGTATACCGACAATGAAAGATCGAAGTTAACGCTTGGAGTATGAGGCTCCACCAGCTCAACTTTTAAATTATCCAACGTCATCGGGTTGAATTGTTGGCTGTGGTAAACAAACCAAAGCTGAAAGATCGGGTTGTAACTTTGGTTGCGTTCGGGATTTAATCGCTCTACCAATAGTTCAAAGGGAACATCCTGATTATCAAAAGCAGACATCACAGACTGTTTGGACTCGGCCAATAAGTCTTCAAGGGGTCGACCAAAATCGATCCTATTGCGAAGTACTATTGAATTAGTGAAACACCCTATTAATCCTTCGATATCAGGATGATTTCTACCAGCTACAGGTGTGCCAACTAGGATATCGCTTTCGCCACTTTGCTCTGCGATTAAAAGGGCATACACGAGCTGTAGTACCATAAACGGCGTCATGTCTTTACGCTGACAAAAAGCCTGTAACTGCGAGCGCATTTGGCTATCAATAGTCAACTTGTAGCTACGCCCTTCAAATGAAGGTTGTGCTGGTCGAGGATAATCCAACGGCAAACCATGCACTTGTGGATGATCCGCCAAAAAGTCAAGCCAATGCTCTAATTGCGCATCCAGTAAACCGTCCTGAATGTTTTGATGTTGCCAATGCGCATAATCTTTGTATTGAATATCCAGAGTCGGAAGTTCAGCAGCTTCATTTCTCAACACACTGCGATAAAGCATCTTCAGCTCTTCGGTTAAGATGTTGATAGACCATCCATCAGCGGCAATATGGTGCAAAGTCAGTAGCAAAAAGTGATGTTCCGGCGCAGTTTTAATAATTTTGGCGCGAATTTTTAAACCCACATCTAGTTGAAAAGGCATATTCGCTTCGGCTTCAACAAAATGTTCAACACTGGACATCACATCTTGTTTACCCGAGAGGTCTATCATTGGCACATCAAAGCTATAGTCTTCGAGTACGTATTGCTTAGCCGTATAATCGTCATCGATTAACACTGTGCGTAACACTTCATGGCGGCTAACTAGCTGCGCTAACGCATTCCGTAATGCACTAACCTGCAATGCCCCAGTGATGGAAAATACTCCAGGCATATTGTATTGCGCCGTGCCATAACTGAGCTTATCAATCACCCACATTGACAGTTGAGAGCGCGATAAAGGATGTCCACGTTCGATGTCCGACTTAGTCAGATTGCGAGTCGCCGGACTATATGATTGATCTTCCAACATCGTATCGACTTTGCTCGCCAACTGCCTAATCGTTGGCTGTTCAAAGATGCAAGCAAGTGGCAGATCCACTTGTAATCTTTGTCTTATCTGACCAAACATCTTCATGGCTAATAAAGAGTGACCACCCAGCTCAAAGAAGTTATGTGTCACGCTAATTGCATCTCGCTCAAATAGCGACTGCCAAATCGTGCTTAACAAATGCTCGGTGTCAGTTGTTGCTGCGAGAAACTCAACTTCTCGATGTGCGGGTTCAGGCAGCGCTTTGCGGTCTACCTTGCCGCTAGAAGTCAATGGAAATGCATTCATTTCGGTGTAAAAGTGAGGCACCATAAAGTTAGGTAACTCAGCTGCAAGCGCAGTACGTATGGCCTCAACATCAAGTGCAGCACTAGACTCCATGATGACATACGCAGCCAGCTTTACATCACTACCTCGCTCACCATGCGTGGTCACCACCGCCTGCTTAATGCCGGTCAGTTGCGATAGCTTTTCTTCGATTTCCCCCAATTCAATACGATAACCACGGATTTTTACCTGATGATCGATACGACCTAAATACTCAATCTCACCGGAGCGGTGTAAAGTGACTAAGTCCCCTGTTCGATAAAGTCGCTCGTTGGCAACTGCAGGCAAGTGCACAAACTGAGTAGCAGTAATATCAGGTCGACCTATGTATTCAAGCGCAAGACCATCGCCCGCAATACATAGCTCACCACTCACACCAACCGGAGCTAGCTGCCCTCGAGTATCAACAACAAAATGACGGTAATTAGGAAGTGATCTTGATAACCGGCAACTTGGTATACCATCTTTGTCTCTATGCACCTCTTCAACCAAGGAGTACACGGTTGCTTCCGTTGGCCCATAACCGTTAATAACTCGTTTCGATCGCAACAGCATTTGCTCTGCAAGTGCTGGATAAAGCGGCTCACCACCAGTGACCAATGTCGCTTGAGCATTTCCTTGCCAACCAGCCTCAACTAAGGCTTGCCACATCGTTGGAGTACACTGGAATAAGTTGTACTCAGATGTATTTGCAAACGCTGCGAGTTTAAGTGCATCCTTACCTATCTGATGTCCAACCAACGTGACTTTGCCACCAACAACCAAAGGGGCAAATATTTCCAAAGTCGAAATATCAAACCCTATCGTTGTTGTTGCTAAACAATGACATGCTTCTGTAAGTTCAAGGCGCGCGACCATGCCACCAATGAGGTTGTCTAAACTACGTTGAGCAATCAATGCGCCTTTAGGACGACCCGTAGACCCTGAAGTGTATAAAATATAAGCACCCACAGCTTCACGTTCTGTCAAAAAGCTAAGGCTATGCTGCCTTGGCGCCTCTATATCGGCGGTTAATTGGTCAATAAGTAATGTACGTTTAGCATCAATCGGAGTCGTTTTCGATACCTGCGTATCAGTCACCAACAGCGCAGCCTGACTATCAGTAAACATAAAGGTCAGACGATCTAGCGGATAAGAAGGATCTAGCGGTACATAGGTTACGCCTATAGATAAGCAAGCTAATAACGTGGCAACCATATTCTCATTGCGATCGAGGCATAACCCTACACAATCGCCAGATTGGAGTCCTTGTGACGTTAAAATTTCAGCTATTTGCGCCGATTTTTCGCTTAATTCGCGATAAGTCCAAGTAGATTCACCAACAACTAGCGCAATACTATTTGGGCGGTCAGTTACTTGCTGATTAAAACGTTGCACTAGGCTACTACTGTCACACGCTTCCGAGCTGCCGTTTAGCGTTTGATAAGCCTGAAAGTCCTGCTCATTGAAAAAGTTAAAGCCTGAGATCTGCTGCTCTGGGTTGTGACGTATAGCTTCCAAAATAGCAAACAGACGTTCGAATATGACTGCCACATCAGATTCATCAAAAAATGCGCGATTTGCTTCAATCTGTAAAATCACATCTTGATGGTCGCCATATTCACAAAGATTGAATAACAAAGGTGTGGTTTCCACCCCAGGAGGGATAAACTCTGATTCGGCGTCTATCTGTCCGTCTGCATATTTATAATCTAGCTTTTGATAATTGAACTGGACATCGAATAAGCGCTCAAGGTCTGGCTTCAACTGACGAGCGTGCTCAACAATTTTACTTACCGGATATTTCTTAAACTTTGAGACATCTCGCATTTGCGTGCGGATCTCACTCACAAGGTCAGCCATGGTCCACTGTTGATCGATGCCAAAACGCATTGGTAAAACAGAGACTATGCCGCCAATTGCTCGCATGGTGGCTTTATCACGGTTGTGAAACGGCAAAGCCAAAATAATGTCAGATGTATGATATTGAAGGTTTAAATAACATGAGATAGCTGCCATAAACAGATGATGTATACGGACTCCCATGTTTTTTGCCAGCTCAGATAGGCTAGTATAGTCTGCCTGAGCAATCGCATACTGGCTCAAAAAGCTCTCATGCATCAGGGGGGTATTTAGCTGCTTGGGAACAAACATTCTATCTGGCAATTGGCTGCTGAACTTTTGCTGCCAGAAGTCTGCTGTTGCAGCACTAATATCCACATTGTGATGCATATAATCGACAACGTGTTCAAACTGCGTCAGCTGGATAGGCTCAACAATGCCGTTTCCATCTTTATGTGCCAAATAATATCTAAATAACGTATCAAACCAGTTGCTGTAACCAAATCCATCAGTAACCAAGTGATGCGCAATCGGTACATACCAATACTCGTCGCTCGTTAGTTTGAGCAAGAAGGTTTGATATAAACCAGGTTCAGATAAATCAAAAGGCTGCGTTAGCTGTGTTTTTACAAACTGCTTCGCTTGTTCTTTCGCATCAGAAGCGGCACTAAAGTCAAGATATTCGAACTTACACGCAACTTCAGCGCGACACTGAACTGGTTGACCCATCTGCTCTTGGAAATAGAGGTGAAAAACATCGTTTTCAGCCACTAGTTGCGCCATAGCCTGTTGAAAGGAGGCCACACAAATAGGCTCTTTAATTGTAATCACTCCACCAATGTTATAGTTTGGTGAGCTTGGATATCGTTTTTGATCCAGATAAATATCGAGTTGTGCAGATGTCAGCATCATACCCTTATCCTCTGTGAGTTTATTATTGTTTTTCATGGCTTATTCCTTAGACTCAGCGGGGAGTAGCTTGAGCGAGTAAACGGTTTCCTGCGGCAAAAATGGCGAGAACACCCCTTTTTGCCAGTCGTCATGCCCCGCCATCCAGTATGGCGACATTGGATTGGACGCTTGACCTACAGGCATATGAAAGAATCCACTTTGCTCTTCACCTGGTGTCACCCCCATTCTCATCGAGGCACCGAAGCTTTGTTCCTGTACCAGGGGCATGTTGATATCTCCGTCAGCACCGTATTCTGGGATATTAAAGAACCTCCCAATGAGTGGCAGAGCACCAGCGACAGGATGAGAAATAGCAACTTTGTTGTAGTCACCCCATTTGGCATTCGCTATCGAGCCATGAGTGTTATTAAAGTGGTCATTCAAAAAAGTCAGAGCATCGGCATACAAAGCTTGCCAAGACTCAAAATGTGTATTTAAAAGGTGATCTGGGTGTTCATTGACTAACTTCCATAGTGGCCCTTCCCACTGGCTGGTTAAGCTGAAGTAGTCAAAAACATTTAGGTCGGGATTACTTTCATTCACTCCACTCAGAATGCCGCTAAAAACTCGGCGTGCGACCTGAGTTCTGAATGCCCTCACCAACAAATAACCGGTGGAGTCTTTAAGTGCTTTACCATTCCAGTTATTGACAATTTTTCGGTATTCGGCCAATTCAGGATATTTGGCCATGAACTCTTCATTCATAATAGACAGCAGCAGATACTGCCAACGCTGGAGAAATATTGCGCGACTATCGAGCTGTGTACGCAACATCTGGGCTTCACTAGGCTCATGCATCACTCTGAGACCGTTATGAATTTGCTGCGCTCTCGCGCCAAGGGCGTAATTTTCGCGACCAATAATATCTAGTTCATCACCTGAAACGACTCGTGCATTAGCAGTAAAAATAAAACCTGATTCAGGATTAATACGTTTCGGATATTTATCTGTCGTTAAGTACCCGGACCAGTCATATTCTTTATCGTCATAGTCAATGGGAGCCCATACTGAATGCGCTCTCTTAGGCAATGCCCCCAACATCGTCCAGCCAATATTTCCTTGCTCATCACCCACTACTACATTGAGATGTGTCATATGTGTGTTATTGAATAAAGGCAGCGCGGTATCAACGCTAGATGCACGCTCAACCTCCAATAACCCTAAGTTGACTGCAGAGGATGAATGGGCGACCCAACGTAAAACCAATAAATCGCCATTCTGTTCACGTTCAACGACGGGTCCGTAAGGAGTGACATCAACGACATATTCCACAGGCTCAGCGTCCTTGACATCAATGCGCTGTGTAATATGTGTGACTAGTTCTTGGCCTTTATCTGCAGGGATCCGCAGCAAATCAGACCAATCTCCCATAGAGTTAGTGAAACCCCAGGCTATATGCGTATTACTGCCCGCAATCATCAGTGGCAGGCCGGGTAAGGAAACACCCGTTAATTTGCGGTCTTCATCTGCTTCGTGCCACGAAAAGCCAACTCGATACCAAATATTGGGAACATTGAGGTTTAAGTGCATATCATTGGCAACTAAAGCCTTGCCGGATTTTGTATTTTCGCCCGACACAGCCCAGTTATTACTGCCAACAACTGATGGGCTATCTTGTAACGCCATTGTATATAAAGAATCAGCTTGCTCATGCAACGCCAAGATGTCTTGATTAGTGTCAGTAGCAGTTCTTAGCGAGTAAACTTCAGCACTAGGAATAGATATAGCAGCAAGATGTTGTGTATCTAATGGTTGATCCCAAGGAGTACCCAGTGGCACCAGAAAGTCAACCAGTGTCTGTGGTAGGTTTTGTCGTAACTTATTTAGATAAAGTGTATTGCGGTAATCATGGCCTTGCATCTCCATAAACATGGCAAAAGAGACTAAGAATGAATCCTCCGCTTGCCAAAGATTTGGTGATGCCTGCAACAAAGTATATTCAAATGGGGTACTGTCTAGCTTTTCAAGCCCAGCATTTACGCCTTCGACATAGGCATCAAGTAATGCTTTATGCCTAACATCTAAACTTTCATAAGCTTGTCGCGCAGACTTTCTGAACTGATGCAGTCTAGCTTCCTTGTCAGCACTAACAAAAGACTCACCAAAAAGTGCACTAAGTTCCCCAGCCGCCTTTCGACGCAGGTAATCCATTTGAAAAAAGCGTTCTTGAGCATGTAAGAAGCCCATTGCTCGAGATACATCCATTCTTGTCTGTGCAATAATGGATGGCACACCGCTTCTGTCTCTGTCTATAACAACCTCATTTTCAACATGAGGAAGATTAACTTCACCATTTAATAAAGGCAGAGCAGAATTCAGTCGATCCCATAACCAATAACTAGCGCAACTGGTTATTACCATAGTTGATAGGCCACTAAATAACAGTGCCTTCTTTATAGTGCTATGTTTTCTTTCTATGCTCATCTTCGCTTTCCAATACCTGTTCCTTGTGCACGACACACGGTGAACAAAACTAAACTAGCCAAGATAATTGAATAATCAGCACAGAAAGACAAAACACTTCCCATTATAATGTGTTACATTGGTCGGTAACAAAAAAACACATTAAATAAACACAATACAATCATGAATGGTAATAGTGTTAACAGGGCAATTTGGTTAGAAGATAAACAAATTACAGTTGGTCAATTTCAGATCGATTTCAAAAAAACACGCTTGTATGACAACAACGCCGTGAATGAAGCCGAACGAGTAATTAAGCTAGAACCCTTAACCATGGAGCTTTTATGCTACCTAGTTAAGCGCCAAGGTGACTATGTAAGCCAAAAAGAGCTGCTTGATCATGTTTGGGATGGGCGCATCGTTTCAGATAACGCTATTCGCCGAGTGGTTAAAAAGCTCAGAGATGCGCTAGGTGACGATGTAAAGTCTCCTACTTATATAAAAACCGTACCAAGCAAAGGCTACCTGCTTATTGCCGAAGTAAATATTGAGGCGGTCACACAAGGTAACGGCGCTGATCACACCGATGGCAATATTCAACCCCCTGATAATAAGAACATTAAAAAAACCATTCAAAATCAAGCTAAGTATTTGTTAATATTGCTTATAGTAATATTAATTACTTGCTATGTGGCTTACACTTATATTTTGAAACCTACTAAAAAGGAAATACAACAAATAAAAGCAGTCACCAGTATGTCAGGTGAAGAGGATTGGGCGGATTACCACAAAGAGTCGGATATGGTCGTCTATTCTCATCGTAAAGACGTGTCGGGTTTTTTTAACTTATACATTAAATCTTTGTCAACCAACGTTACTAAAAGGTTAAACTCAGGCGAGGCTAATTATTATTCCGCTAAATTCTCTAAAAATGGAAAGAAAATCGCTGCACAAAAACAAAAAGGTAATCATGCAGAACTAGTCATCTTATCGCTAAATGATGCAATGGATGTTTCTAAGGAAGAGGTGATCTATGAGTATGATACATCTCAGCCAAATTTATCCTGGGCTCCAGACGATAGTGCATTGTACTTTTCCCTGAAAAAGCAATCGGATTATCCAAATACCATCTTTAAGATCGATATTAACAGTAAGCGCCTAACTCAGGTAACTTACCCAGACTTTAATCCTTATGGAGATTACTTTTCAGCAATTTCAGGGGATGGATCACGCCTTGGCGTTTTAAGATACTCAAATTATCAACGTACACACTTGATCATTTTAGAATTGACCTCTGGAAAAGTGCAGAGCAATACCGTACTTGACTTTATACCGCAAAATATCGTCTGGGATGAAAGCGGTTCAGGCCTTTATCTTTCAAATAATAATGAAATCTTCTTTTTTAACGCTCAGAAAAATGAGCTCACCCCTCAAGTGCAAACCGATTTTGGGCTATCTTCAATTTACAGTACCTGCGGAAAACATTGCTTGTTAGTAGGTAAAGAAGAAGAAAATGTGCGTGATATTATTGAAGTTAAAAATCCATTTTTTGATAATAACATCAACAACTTATTTGAGTTTTCACTTGCGGGTAAAGAGGGACATCCCGATTATCTGGCAGACTCAAATAGCATAGTATTCCGCTATGAATATGACAATATTCCACAAATCGTTACTTATTCAACATCAGGAAAAATGGAGTTATTGACCGAGTTTACTCAGCATCACAATATAAGCGATCTGGAGTATCACCCGAAGCATCACTCCATACTCGGTATTTTAGACCGCCAACTATTTACCTTAGATATCAATAGCAAACAAATACACTATCTAACCACTCAGTTAGAAAATATTCAAAACCCGAGCTGGAGCAATGATGGACGTTCAATCTACTTCTCACGAAAGGAAGGCAATCAGTTTTGGCTTATCCGCCAAGATGTCAACAGCGGTAAATCAGAACCACTGCTTTCTAATGTAGTCAGTGCAAAAGAGGATCCCAAAGGGCAGTATCTATATTATCAGCGTACTGATGGCCAATTGTATCGAGCACCATTAGACACGATGAAAGAAAGTAAACCGATAGCAAAGCTAGAGCTAGCGTCTAATATTTCTTGGCACCTCACATCTCAATACGTCTATTATTCTGTCTCAAATGGTTATAAGTATGATTTGGTTCGTACAGATTTGAATTCAGGCAAGTCTGAGCGAGCTTCTCTACTGAAATACGCATTCTACGCAAAATTTCAACTCCACCCGAGCGAACAAAAACTATTGCTACTGCAACGAGCAGCACCGAGTACTGACCTTTACAACGTCTATTTTTAACTCGATACGATAAAGTGTCCTCTGCATCACATATCATTTTGCAGAGGACAACGGGCTAGAACGATCATAGGTGTTAAAACGCCTTTCTTAACCTTTTACTATACGACCTTAAATAATCTAACTACCGCATGTAAGTATCCACTTGGCAGTAGAATATCATTATTACTCTTCCGTTGAATTATCTTCCGGCCAACACTTAGGGAAGCTTGGGCAACTTGGGGTAATAATCTCACCATTTGGGGTACCTGTGGTGTTGGCACCATTCGTGTAATAAGGTTGCTCAGAAGCCTTTGCTGGCGCCCATAAAATAAAAAACACGGTGCCGATAAAAAGTGATTTCATTGTTGTTGAGTTTATTTTAGAAAACATATTATATCCTTGTGTAATTATTGTTTTTAATTGATTTTTAATTATATTTATTGTTTAGTCGTGCTTGTTCAGTAACATTATCACTACTGAGTGCATCACCTATTACCACTTTTTCAGCATCGGAAATAGGACGTAAGCAACCTCTTCGATGTTATCGTTTTATTCTTTATTTGTGCTGTGTTGTGACGTTGATGTTGGAGGTAGAGCCGGCCAACACTTGGGAAAACTAGGGCATGCAGGTGTTACTACAAAGTCATCTGTTACTGTTGCACTATCTTGACTGTTAGTATCTTGCTCATAAGCATTTACAGATACTGTAGTTAAAGTAAGTAGAGTTGTTAGCGCTAGTTTTTTTAATGTAGAGAACATATTTATTTCCAATTTTTGAGTTTAATTTATATCGAGTTTATATCGAGCACTCATTTACTTTATTATCGTGCTTCGATTTGATGAATCTACTTTAAGCGTAAAAAGCCTATTTACCACCCCACCATTCATGACTACGCATTATTTCAATTGATTACATTCCAAAAATAGAAATAAAACCAACAAAAACAACAATTTGTAAAAAATCAATATTGCTATCTTTTATCTATTACTAAGTACTTATTTGTTTTATTAGGCTATTCATAGCGGATAGTCACAAGAGCGTGAAGATGGAATGGGACCTGAATAGTTGTAATAAGAGGATAAGTTAACGCTGCTAACTAAGTTTTAGTGTGTAAGCTGCTGTAATGAAATAAGTCTGTCACAATTTCACTACCAATTAACTCACAATAATGACTCCCAAGCTTACGGAAATCAGATCGTAATGTTAAATAAGAGGCGTATTGTTGGGTGTAATATTCGATTAATACTTAATATCATAGCGCTCAGCACAGACTCAAATACTCTTGTACATTAGGGCATAATATGACACATCGTGTAGCCTTGATGGGGGTTCCAACTTTACACGTTTCAAAGCAAAACCAGAGTTCTACAACTCATAAGAGTTACAACGTGCAATACAATAAAAAGGCCACAACTAAGTGTGGCCTTGATGGAGTTCAACTAGGTAAATAAATATTATGAAGCCGTTTCAGCATGTGGGAAGTGGGCTTCTCGCTCTTTGTATTTGACGAAAACGGGTAAACTTAACAAAGCAGCCATAACAGAAAGAGAAAATATGGCACTGAATGTCATACCACCAACGATCACAATGGCCAAGCCACGATAAATCTCCGAACCCACGCCAGGAATAATGGCCAGAGGCAACATTCCAAAAATACTTGTCAGTGTACTCATATATATGGGCCGTGCTCGTGATTTAATCGCTAACTGAATTTTATCGCCTATGGTATAGCGCAAACTCTCAAGCTCATTAAAATGACCAACAAACAGAATCGCATTATTAATAACGAGTCCAATTAGAATGATGAACCCCATCATTGAGATAACATCTAAGGGTTGATAGGTAAAAAGATTAACGGTATTGAGTGCTAACATCCCGCCAATCAGTGCAATAGGTAACGATAGCATAATAGCCAAACCATTGCGGAAAGACTTAAACCACCCAGATACAAGTAAAAATAGAATTAGCATTGCAAAGCTAAACTGTTGCAGCATATCCGAAATAAGCTCATTTAATTTACTTGCGCTACCACGATAGGACACCGAAACAGACTGTGGCATATGTTGCTCAATAATAGGGGTCACTTGAACTTTGAGATCGTCAATAAAGGTAGATAAGGGAATGCTAGGCGGTGGCGTTACATTAATTGACAATGTACGAAAGCCATTTAGACGATATAGAGAACTTGGCCCGACATCCAACTCATAATCAACTAAGGTCCTTAACAGGGTAACTTTGTTTTCAAGTGGAAAATACAACGGTGTATCCATTACATTATTGATGGCATCCCAATCTTCCCCTTTGATATAGATTGGTAAGTTTTTTGTGCCATTAGAATATTCCCCAATATAGACACCGTCGGTCAGAGCACGTAACTTCTGCGACAAATTATACTGGGACTCTCCCAACTCAAGCAGCTGATTGTCTTTTGGAGTAAAGATAATTTGTGGGTCATCATTATAAAGCGGTGTATTACTCCACGGGTTGGCATAACCCATATTGGTATTTAGATGCTCATACACTTCACGCCCAATTAATTGCAAATCATCCAGCGACGTACCGGTAAAGTCGATAGTAACCCGGCGATTGGTAGACAAACCAAAACCAAGTAAGGAGTTAAAGTTGGCATACACATTCGCATGTGGAAAAGCCGCGTCCAGTGTGTTTTTTGCCCAAGACTTTAATTGCTCAGCCTGCTCAGGCTCTTTGGGGTATAGCACCAACTGGACCGACGAACTTCCCGAAACAAATGACAAAAATTTATCAATAAGTGGGCCTTGTTGCTGTTCCTGCTCAGCTTCAATCAGTTGATTTATGGGCATCAACAACTCACTGGTTAACGCTTCATGATTCATACTTTGGTTGACATTAACAGATACGTTAACGCGCGTTCCTTCCACTTGCGGTAGAATGTTCAACTTAGGCGCGAGTAATATCAGTCCGGCAATTGGTACTACCACTAATAACAGGAGCATCACACTTCGGTTTCGTGAACTTACTACCATACGTGCAAGGCGTGCAGAAATTCTATCGACAAAGTCTCCTGTCGTATCCAGAGCCTTGATGCTAGGCAAAATATAGCGTAAAAGCAGTGGTAACAGCAGTAATGCAACAAACAAAGAAGCGCCTAGAGCCGATGAAATAGTGATGGCCAAATCGTGGAATAATTTGCCCTCTGCACTTTGCATCAAAAGTATTGGAGCAAATACGATAATGCTAGATACCACTGAATTTACCAGCGCTCCCGATACCTCAGCCATCGTTTTATGTATCGCGTCTACAACACGCTCCCCCTGCTCTCGATATCGCACTGCAGTTTCAACCACGACGATTGCAGCATCCAAAATCATGCCTGTCGACAGAGCAATACCGGCAAGCGATATCACATTAAATGTTCTACCTAAAACCTGCATAGCCAAAAATGTGGCCAAAATGGAAATTGGTAAACTGATGAATATCATCGCGATAACCGGGAGCTTTCTAACAAACAAAAATAGAATTAAAGTAGATAATACAACCCCAAGGATCAGGTTATTTTGCACCATACTTACTGCACTATTGATGGTTTTAGAGTCATCCTTGGTCAATTCCATTTGTACACCTAGCTCAGGCAGTACTGTAGTATTGAGTTCAGTCATCACTTTTCTTAATTGTGCCAAAGATGCCAAAGCATTTGAGCCCGTTGCGGCATTAACGCTGACATAAAAAGCTTGCTGTCGCTTCCAGTAAACTGGCGATGAATCAGTAACAAAAGCATTTTCGATGTAGGCAACATCACCGAGTGTAACCACCTTTTGTTCATTCTTAGCGATAACTAGCCCATTGAGATCTGAGATATCACGACGCCCCTCAAAACGTACCGCAAAGTTGCGTGTACCTTGTTCAACGATACCGACACTTTGATCTAGAGAATTGCGCAAAATATTTAGCATTTGATCTATCGTCAACGTGTATTTAGTCAACTTTTCAGGGTCAAAAATAATATCTATGCGCTGTTCAGTAGACGCTAAAGGCGAGAGGCTGCTAATGCCCGGAATCGCTAGGATTCTAGGTCTAACATATTTCTCAAATACTTCTGTGTATCTTGTTCGATCAGCCGGAACCCCTGCACTATTTGGGAAAAGTACTAGGCCGGCAATGCTTCCTTTATTATCTTTTGACTTGTTTTGAATGATTGGTTCTAGTGCTGTTTTTGGCCGCGTATTAAATTGATTCATCTTATCGATAACTTCAATATAAGCCTCCTGCATATCGGTGCCTGGCTGAAAGGTCATATTTACCCAAGCAAACCCAGTCCCAGTATCGGTTTCATAACGCAACACTCCGGGCACTTTACTTAGCAGCTCCTCTACTGGTTCAACAATCTGACGCTCCATTTCCATGGGCGATGCGCCCGGCCAGAAGTTTCCTACAACAATTCGGTCTTCACCAATATCTGGAAGTAATTGAACAGGGAGTTTGGGTATAGCAGCAATACCCAAGATGATTATGATGAGAAAAAAGCTCACCACGTAGTGAGGGTTTTTCAGTATTCTGCTATTCATAATTGAGCTACCCTTTCATCCACTTTTACTACATCACCGGATTTCAAACCTAGCCCACCTCGAGTGACAACAACCTCCCCGGCAGATAGTGCACCGCTCACGACATAATCACCATTAATGCCAGCAAGCACCTTTACATTGGCTTTTTCTACTGAACTATCAGCTTTTAACTTGTAAACAAAACTATCCTTGCCTCTTGGGATCAGCGCATCACCAGGAATAAGCAGACTATTTGGTATCGTGATTGTGAGTTGTATGGACAGGTTAGAGCCTAATACTAGCTTATCTTTCAATCCAGGTTCCGGTTCAACAAATAGCTTTACAGCGCCAGTCCCTACACTTACTTCAGGTACTACTCTCGCGACTTTGGCTGTGCCTATACGCTTCGGTACCTGTAGCTCACTTTCGATGCTCAGTTCAGCATGCTCATCAATATAATCAAGTAGTTCAATGGGAAGCTGACTAGATAGCTCAATCGCAGCAAAATTATTGACTCTTGCAATCGCATCCCCTTCTTGGACAAATTCGCCTTTACGTACGAAGGTTTCTGCAACAAAGCCACTTTCAGAAGCACGAATTGTACTAAGCGAAATATGTCTTTGGATTTCAGTCAGACTGACTTCAAGCTCAGATACCTTATTTTTGGCGCTCGCAAGCTCATAAGTAAGCTGATCTAACTCCGATTGATTAACACTTTTAGTTTTTGATAAGGTTTCGAGTCGCTTTAACTCAACATTAAGATGCTGTACCTGAGCCTCAGCTTGGTGAATCTCAAAGCGCTTTTTTTGCTCCGACAACGATAGAAATTGAGTATCCAATTGTGCAATCACATCGCCAGCATTTACTCGCTCTCCAATCTTTTTAATCCTAAGAACGTGCGCGCTGCTGTAACTAGATAGTACGATGGCATCTGAATCAACAACCTCTGCAACCAACTTACTCGTGATCCCTCGGCTATTTTCGACAACCGGAGCGGTAGTCACGATACGCTGCGCTAAGCTGTGCTGAGACACAAGGAGTAGCAACAACAAACCGACTTGATGCGTAAAAATTTTCATAACTTGATCCCCGTTGATTTCTCTTTTCTCTGTGTTTGTTTGGGTGAGTTTAGAGAGTAGAGAGCGGATACGAGGAGTGAAGTGTTGTTACCTCACGCCACAACGTGTGACCAAGTAATTATTAGCATAATAAACATATAGTTATTACAACAAATACAGAAAGTAATGAATCGTGACAAACAGCTTAAGCCGGCATATTTGATACGTCAGCATTCCTAAAGAAAGAACTTCAACATAAAGAATTAATACTGTCACAATAAGTTGGTTGCCATTTTGTAGCTCTCCTAAGAGTAGGAAAGTTTAAATGTACTAAGTAATACCAATTCGCTTAATTAAGTGAATTGGAATAAACCCAAGGAGGCAACCTCGGTAAGAAATCTTGAACTTCGTTTGGGTCGGTCGGCTTGATACTTTCAAATTGATTGGGTGGTATACATCGTTCATAAAAAAACCCACGCGATGCGTGGGTTTTTGATAACCAGATAGGTGGTTGCTTATTTGCGCAGCTGGCGAATAACGCGTAGTTGAGCAAGGGCTTCTTCTAGTTGTACCGCAGCTTGTTGATAATCCAACTCACCGGTAGTACCAGAAGCCATTTGCGCTTGCGCTTCACGTTTAGCTTCTTCAGCAGCTTGCTCGTCAAGCTCTTCCGCACGAATAGCAACGTCCGCTAGAACAGTTACTGTTTGTGGTTGAACTTCAAGCGTACCGCCTGCAACGTAGATAACTTCTTCTGAGCTATCTGCTTTAACCAAACGTACCATACCAGGTTTTAGGCCAGTCAGTAGTGGCGCGTGACCTGGATGAATACCAAGCTCACCTTCACTACCTGTCACTTGGATAGTAGTCACAGCGCCAGAGAACAAGCTCTGCTCTGCACTTACTACATCAAGGTGTACTGTCATTGCCATAACAACCTCCTAATTACATGTTTTTAGCTTTATCGATCGCTTCGTCGATTGAGCCAACCATGTAGAATGCCTGCTCAGGCATATCATCGTAATCACCGTTTAGGATGCCCTTAAAGCCAGAGATTGTGTCTTTAAGAGATACGTATTTACCAGGAGCACCTGTAAATACCTCAGCAACGAAGAACGGCTGAGATAGGAAACGCTGGATCTTACGTGCACGAGATACAACTTGCTTATCTTCGTCAGATAGCTCGTCCATACCTAGAATTGCGATGATGTCTTTCAGCTCTTTATAACGCTGAAGAACTGTCTGAACGCCACGTGCTGTGTCGTAGTGCTCTTGACCGATAACTTGTGGGTCAAGCTGACGTGAAGTTGAATCTAGAGGGTCTACCGCAGGGTAGATACCTAGAGACGCGATATCACGAGAAAGTACTACTGTCGCATCTAAGTGAGCAAACGTTGTTGCTGGAGATGGGTCAGTCAAGTCATCCGCAGGTACGTATACCGCTTGGATTGAAGTGATTGAACCTGTCTTAGTTGATGCGATACGCTCCTGTAGAACACCCATTTCTTCAGCTAGTGTAGGCTGGTAACCTACTGCTGAAGGCATACGACCTAGAAGTGCTGATACTTCAGTACCTGCTAGTGTATAACGGTAGATGTTATCTACGAAGAATAGTACGTCACGACCTTCGTCACGGAACTTCTCAGCCATTGTTAGACCAGTTAGTGCAACACGTAAACGGTTACCCGGTGGCTCGTTCATCTGACCATATACTAGAGATACTTTGTCTAGTACGTTTGAGTCGTTCATCTCATGGTAGAAGTCATTACCCTCACGAGTACGCTCACCAACACCTGCGAATACTGAGTAACCGCTGTGCTCGATTGCGATGTTACGGATAAGTTCCATCATGTTTACGGTTTTACCTACACCCGCACCACCGAATAGACCAACTTTACCACCTTTAGCGAATGGACATACAAGGTCGATAACCTTGATACCAGTCTCTAGAAGCTCAACAGAGTTGCTTTGATCTTCGTATGATGGTGCTGCACGGTGAATAGACCAACGCTCTTCTTCACCGATAGGACCCGCTTCGTCAATCGCGTCACCAAGTACGTTCATGATACGACCTAGTGTTGCTGTACCAACTGGAACCTTAATTGGCTCAGCTGTACCTTGTACTGGAGTACCACGACGTAGACCGTCAGTACTACCTAGTGCGATACCACGTACCACACCGCCACCTAGCTGCTGTTGCACTTCTAGTGTCAAACCAGCTAAGTCGCCTTCTGTAACTTTTAGTGCGTCATATACGGCTGGCACGTTGTCTTGTGGAAACTCGATGTCCACAACGGCGCCGATAATTTGGACGACCTTACCTAAACTCATGTCTATTCCTCTTATTAAACTTTGCCGAAGCGTTACACGGCAGCCGAACCGCTCACAATCTCACTGATTTCTTGTGTGATTGCGGCTTGACGTGCCTTGTTGTATACCAGCTGTAGCTCATCAATCAGGCCACCTGCGTTATCAGTTGCGGCTTTCATCGCAACCATACGGGCAGCTTGCTCAGAGGCAGCATTCTCAACTACGCCTTGGTAAACCTGAGACTCAATAAAGCGCACAATTAGTGTCTCTAAAATCGCCTCTGGGCTTGGCTCATATAAGTAATCCCAAGCGTGAGCTGATACTTCTTCTTCAGCTTTTGGCAAAGGTAATAACTGATCGATAACAGGCTCTTGTTTCATTGTGTTGACAAACTTGTTGTACACAACGAATAAGCGGTCAATTTTGCCTTCTTCGTATGCATCTAGCATTACTTTTACAGGACCAATTACGTCCTGAATTGAAGGTGCATCTCCCAGCCCTGCCTTTTTGGCTTCAAGCGAACCACCAAAACGTCTAAAGAAACCAGCAGCTTTGCTACCTAGTGTTGCGAACGACGCCTCAACACCTTTTTCTTTCCACGCTTTCACGTCTTTCGCTACACGCTTAAACTCGTTTGAGTTTAAGCCACCACAAAGACCACGGTCTGTAGAGATAACGATATAACCAACTCGTTTCACATCACGTTCTTCAAGGAACGGGTGATGGAAATCAAGATTAGCCTGAGCAACACGACCGATCACTTTGCGTAAGTTTTCAGCGTATGGACGACTAGACGCTACGCGTTCTTGTGCCTTCTTCATTTTAGAAGCGGCAACCATCTCCATTGCGCTGGTGATCTTTTGAGTATTCTTGATACTCCCGATCTTGCTTTTTATCTCTTTTCCGCTGGCCATGACTCTCTCTCCGAATCTCGGTGAGTAGTTACCTACTCACCTTAATAACACATTACCAAGTTTGCGTAGACTTGAACTTCTCAAGAAGCTCTTTAAGCTGCGCTTCGATCTCGGCGTTGTAGTTACCAGTTTCATTGATTTGAGCCATTAGCTCTGCGTACTCGCTCTTAGCAAATGCGATTAGGCTTGCTTCGAAATCAAGGATCTTGTTGATTTCGATATCTTTTAGGAAGCCTTTCTCTACTGCAAATAGCGATAATGACATATCAGCAACAGACATCGGTGCGTACTGTTTCTGCTTCATTAGCTCTGTTACACGCTCACCGTGTTCAAGCTGTGCACGAGTTGCATCATCAAGGTCAGAAGCGAACTGAGAGAACGCCGCTAGTTCACGGTACTGAGCTAGCGCTAGACGGATACCACCACCTAGTTTCTTAACAATCTTAGTTTGAGCTGCACCACCTACACGAGATACCGAGATACCAGCGTTAACCGCTGGACGGATACCTGCGTTGAACAAGTCAGTTTCTAAGAAGATCTGACCGTCAGTGATTGAGATAACGTTGGTAGGTACGAATGCAGAAACGTCACCACCTTGAGTTTCAATGATTGGCAATGCCGTCAATGAACCTGTTTTACCTTTCACTTCACCATTAGTGAACTTCTCAACGTAGTCAGCGTTTACACGAGACGCACGCTCTAGAAGACGTGAGTGAAGATAGAAAACGTCACCTGGGTATGCTTCACGACCTGGTGGACGCTTAAGTAGTAGTGAGATTTGACGGTAAGCAACAGCTTGCTTAGACAAATCATCATATACGATTAGTGCATCTTCACCGCGGTCACGGAAGTATTCACCCATAGTACAACCAGAGAACGGCGCTAGGAATTGTAGCGCTGCAGATTCTGATGCAGAAGCAACTACTACGATAGTGTTTGCAAGTGCACCGTGCTCTTCTAGTTTACGTACTACGTTAGCAATTGTTGACGCTTTTTGACCAACCGCTACGTACACACACTTAACGCCTGTGTCTTTTTGGTTGATGATAGCATCGATTGCTAGTGCTGTTTTACCAGTCTGACGGTCACCGATCACAAGCTCACGCTGACCACGACCAACTGGGATCATCGCATCGATAGACTTATAACCAGTTTGTACTGGCTCATCTACTGATTGACGCTCGATTACGCCAGGTGCGATTTTTTCAACTGGTTCAAAACCATCGTTATCAACAGCGCCTTTACCGTCGATTGGCTCACCTAGCGTGTTAACAACACGACCTAGTAGACCACGGCCTACTGGTACTTCAAGGATACGACCAGTTGATTTAACTTTTACGCCTTCTTTAAGGTCAGCGTATGGACCCATTACTACAGCACCTACTGAGTCACGCTCAAGGTTTAGTGCGATAGCATAACGGTTGCCAGGAAGCTCGATCATCTCACCCTGCATACAGTCAGCAAGACCGTGGATGCGGATGATACCGTCGGTAACAGATACGATAGTACCTTCGTTACGCGCTTCACTTACAACTTCAAACTGCTCAATGCGTTGCTTGATCAGTGCAGAAATTTCTGTGGAATTAAGTTGCATGCTCTTTTTCCCAATTACGATTGTAGCGACGTCGCAAGACGATCTAACTTGCCGCGAACAGAACCGTCGATTACGGTGTCACCGGCTTTAATCACTAGGCCACTTACAATGGCTTCGTCGATGCTACAATTCAGCTTAACTTTGCGTGCGAAACGTTTCTCAAGTGCCGCGACCAATTTTGCTTGCGTATCATCTGCAAGCACTGTTGCCGAAACCACATCTACTTCGATTTCTTTGTCATAGTCTGCTTTTAATTCTGCAAACAATTCTGCAACAGCTGGGATGGCGGCTAAACGCTCATTTTCGGCCATCAGCTTGATAAGATTTTGACCTTGTTCATTGAGTTGCTCAGCACATAACTTGATAATGATTTCAGACTGCTGTGATTCAGTAGCGATGCTACCAAGTAGCGCCTGAACCTGCTCGTCGCTGGTAACTTGACCAGCGAAGAACAGCATTTCATTCCAAGCTTCAACTGTGCCTTTTTCAACGGCAAGTTCAAAAGCCGCTTTAGCGTATGGGCGAGCGATAGTAGTCAATTCAGACATGCTCATACCCTCCTACTTAAAGCTCAGCGACAAGTTTTTCAACGATGTCACTGTGTGTGGCTTGATTGATTTCACGCTCTAAAATCTTCTCAGCGCCTGCGATAGAAAGTGCAGCGACTTGTGAACGCAGCTCTTCTTTCACACGGTTGCGCTCAGACTCAATTTCAGAGTGTCCCTGAGCAATGATTTTTTCACGCTCTTGCTGACCACGAGTAGTCTCTTCGTCAACAATCAGCGCAGCACGCTTCTTAGCTTGTTCGATGATTTCAGCCGCTTGTGCTTTCGCTTCTTTCAACTGTTCAGCACCTTGTGCACGTACGCGCTCAAGTTCTTTCTCAGCTTCATCAGATGCCGCTAAACCATCTTCAATTTTCTTCTGGCGAGCTTCAATCGCACCATTTAGTGGTGGCCATACGAACTTCATACAGAACCATACGAAGACCACAAATGCGATTAATTCACCTATTAGAGTGGCGTTTAAGTTCACGACCGCTCCTCCTTACTTGACAGTTGTTCGTTTCAGGTATTTTGCAATATTAAAGAGCGAACAACATGTACATAGCGATACCTACACCGATCATTGCAACGGCATCGATAAGACCAGCTAGGATGAACATTTTAACTTGTAGTGAAGGCGCAAGCTCAGGTTGACGAGCACATGCTTCTAGGAACTTACCACCCATGTTACCGAAGCCTAGTGCAGTACCGATAGCACCAAAACCGATTAGTAGTGCAACAGCGATAAGTTTAATAGCAACTGCGATTTCCATTTTTATCTCCAAAGTTTTAATAGTAAATTAAAGTTTAAGTTTAAATTTAAGTTGTAAAAATCTTTATTATTCAGCAGATTAGTGACTTTTTGTACTAGCCATGCTGAGGTAAACGATAGTCAGCATCATAAATACAAATGCCTGAAGTACGATTACCATAATGTGGAATACTGCCCACACGAAGTGCAGTGGTAACTGCATCAAACCAATTGCACCGATAAGGATGAAGATCATCTCACCTGCGTATAAGTTACCGAACAAACGTAGTGCTAGCGAGAACGGCTTAGCAACCAATGCGATTGTTTCAAGTAGTAAGTTAAACGGGATCAACACTGCCATCATTAGTTTGTTTTTAGAGCTAAATGGGTGCAATGTTAATTCTGCAATAAAGCCACCGATACCTTTGATTTTAATTGAATAACCGATCATCAGAATAAACACGCCTAGCGCCAGTGCTGCTGTCATGTTTAGGTCTGTTGTAGGTACAATCTTCATGTACACATCGTGTGAATCCATACCAAATGCTTGTTCACCAACAAAGCCAGCGAATGCAGGTAGGAAGTCAACTGGAATCAAATCCATCAAGTTCATTAGGAATACCCAAACGAAGACCGTTAGGGCTAAAGGTGCAACTAACTTGCTATTACCATGATAAGTGTCACGTACGTTGGCACCAACGAACTCAACAACCATCTCGATAAAGCACTGGAATTTACCAGGAACACCTATAGTGGATTTTTTAGCGGCACTTCGGAAGATCCATAAAAATATCAGACCTAAACCGATTGACCATGCGAGGGTATCTACATGCCATGTCCAGAAACCACTATCCGCACATGCTTTGTTGAAGGCAAGACCGGCATCGGTCGAGCACATCTTGGCATTGGTCAAGTGGTGCTGAATATGGCTTGATAGAGTAACTTCTTCTGCAGCCATGTTTTATCCCAAAAGTTAATGATTAAAAAAAATCAGGACCAACCATTGTGTCAGCATCACGAGCATATACGCGCCAAAGAAAGGCAGCATCATTACTGAAAAATGCTTAAAAATCAGTGCAAAGAGCACAACAGTTAGCAAAAATTTTAATCCATTTCCTCGTTTTATCGAGGAATATACTTGATTTGCTTTGCTTGCACCCATAAATCGAAAGGCGTAAGCAGCAAATACAAAATTAGGGAGTACCAACACAGCGCCGCCAGCTAATGCTGAAACTCCGGCTTGTACTCCCCAACCTATAAAAACGATTACTGCAGCGACTAATGCTACGATACCCTGAATCAAAACACCTTGTAATGCGGCTCGCCTGTATGGGCGGGCTAACGAATGAGTCACTTTATATTAACCTTAATGACGTTAAATTTTATCAGGGTATGAAAACTGGCGAAATTATACTTGTTTCTGCTTAATTTGCAACTTGACGAGGCGAAATGTGACGTTTTTTGGACGCCAAATAGGTCAAAATTTGTTAGGGAGGAAGGCTTAAATTAAAGCCTGTACAAGAGTGGCTATTTTTCCATCAAAGTTCTTCGTATTCTCGCTATTTCGCAGCATATCGGTGAAGAAATAGCGGCGCAAAATAAAGCACCGCATTCACGGATTAGTCAATTGGTTAAGTTTACCGTTAGTCAGCTTCATTCATTTCAGGGTTAATACGCCCCAAAATACCATCAAGCTCATCCAAACTAGCATAGGAAATAACCAGTTTACCTTTGCCTTTTTGGTTGTAGTTGATCTCAACTTTTGCGCCTAAGTTTTCCTGTAATTGCTGTTCAAGCAGCTTCACATCAGGATCTTTTTGCTTCGCTTCTTTTTTCTCAACAGGCTCTAAAATGGTGCGAACCAGTTTTTCGGTTTCTCTTACGGTTAATCCCTTGGCCACAGCAGTTCTTGCCGCTTCAGATTGCGCCTCACCAGTTAGGGCAAGTAAACAACGAGCATGGCCCATTTCTATGTCGCCATGTTCCAACAAGATTTTTACATCATCGTTGAGATTGTTGAGACGAAGTAAATTGGTGACCGTTGTACGCGATTTACCCACCGCATCGGCAACTTGCTGATGCGTGAGTTCAAATTCATTTAGCAATCTATCTAGAGCAATTGCTTCTTCCATTGCATTGAGGTCTTCACGCTGAATGTTTTCAATAAGCGCAATTGCAACAGCCGCTTCATCCGGCACATCTTTGATTAAACAAGGAACGGTATCTTGCTTTGCCAGTTGTGCCGCACGCCAGCGTCTCTCACCGGCAATAATTTCAAAGCTTTGCGTGGTAACTTTACGCACCACAATAGGCTGTAAAATCCCTTGTGAACGGATCGAACTCGCCAGTTCCTCAAGTGCCTGTTCAGACATATCTTTACGCGGCTGATATTTACCCGGCTTTAGCCACTCAATAGGTAATCGTTGTAACTCTTGTTCAACCGCCGATTCGGCAGGTGCTTCACTGACTGTCGCGACCGCTTCTTGTTGATTAGGCACAGGTGCCGCAGCACTTGGATTAGGTTTAGCTGAGCTGAGTAGGGCATCCAACCCTCGGCCTAAACCACGTTTTTTAACCGACATGTTCTTTTTATCCTCTTAGGCAACCGCAGCCGCTTGCTTTTCTTTGCGTCTTAGCATTTCACCCGCTAGCGCTAGATAAGCTTTCGCACCGCTTGATGCTCTATCATAATACATCGCAGGCGCTCCAAAACTTGGCGCCTCCGCTAATCGCACATTACGAGGGATCACAGTCCGGTACACTTTATCGCCAAAGTGTTGTTTTAACTGCTCAGATACGTCGTTAGCTAGACGATTACGCGGGTCGTACATAGTGCGCAAAATGCCTTCAATTTGCAATCCTGGATTCACCAACTTACCGAGTTGGGTAATGGTGTCCATTAAAGCTGTTAATCCCTCCAGTGCATAATATTCACACTGCATCGGAACTAAAACCGCATCGGCGGCAGCCATGGCATTTACCGTTAGCATATTTAATGAAGGTGGACAGTCGATGAATATATACTCATATTTATCTTTTATCGTCTCAAGGGCGTTGCGTAGTCTCACTTCGCGCGCAAACAACTCCATCAGTTTGACTTCTGCCGCGGTTACATCCCCATTCGCTGCGATCAGATGATACTCACCACTGGTTTCTGTGGTGATCACTTGATCCATAGGCGCTTCTTCGATCAACAGATCATAAACCGTTGCAACATCGGCGTATTTATCAACGCCACTGCCCATGGTTGCATTACCTTGGGGATCGAGATCGATCAACAGAACTTTACGTTTAGTCGCCGCCATGGACGCGGCTAAATTCACCGCAGTGGTTGTTTTACCAACACCACCTTTTTGGTTTGCTATTGCAATGACTCTTGCCACATTGTCCTCGACAATTAATCTTTAGAAAGAATGATTAAATGGCGCTCACCTTCAAGCTTGGGCACCACTAAACTAATATCTTGCGATAAACTCACGCCGTTTGGTAATTGTTCTAGCTCATCCGCAGGGTATTGACCCTTTAGTGCTAAGAATACACCTTGGTTATCGATTAAATGTGAACACCACTGGATCATATCTTGTAGTGATGCAAAAGCACGGCTGAGTACACCGTCTAATTTAACACTTGGCTGATATTCTTCAACTCGAGACTGCACTGGGGTAACATTCTCAATGCCAAGCCCATGTTTTACCTGCATTAAAAATCGAACTCTTTTACCAAGGCTATCAAGAAGAACAAAATTGATGTCCGGTCTAGCTATCGCTAAAACCATACCCGGTAAACCCGGTCCGGTGCCAACATCAATATAGTTACTGCCTGTTAAGTGTGGCGCAACAACCAAAGAATCCATGATGTGTTTCACCATCATTTCTTTTGGGTCACGAACGGAAGTGAGGTTGTAGGCTTTGTTCCATTTATCCAGCAGCTGGACATATTCGACCAACTGCTGCTTTTGTTGTTCGCTGAGCTCGATAGAGGTATCAGCGAGTAATTCATTCAATTGTTCTAGTAACACAGTGTTCCACTGCTATTACGCCGACTTACGTAATAGCCCTTGCTTTTTCAGATACACTAATAATAGCGAAATAGCAGCAGGGGTGATACCAGAAATACGTGAAGCTTGGCCAATCGTTTGTGGACGAGCATCACTTAGCTTTGCCACAACCTCATTTGACAAGCCGCTTACCTGAGCATAATCAAACTCAGCAGGCAGTAATGTCTCTTCATGACGAAGCTGTTTATTAATCTCATCTTGTTGGCGTGCAATGTAACCGGCGTACTTAGTTTGGATCTCAACCTGTTCAAGGGCTGGAATATTATCAAACTCAGATCCTAATCCTTCAATTGCCATCAGGTCGTGATAATTAACCTCAGGACGGCGGATCAGATCTTCAAGACTGGCTTCGCGTACCAGTGGTTTTTTCAATAATCCATTTACCGCTTCAAGTGCAGGGTGATCTTTATGGATCCAAGTATTGCGTAGACGCTGTGCTTCTTGTTCCATAACTTCAAGCTTGTCGTTGTATGCAGCCCAGCGTTCATCGTCAACCAAACCTAGTTCGCGACCTTTTTCCGTTAGACGTAAATCCGCATTGTCTTCACGCAGTAACAAACGGTATTCAGCACGAGAGGTAAACATACGATAAGGTTCTTTTGTACCAAGCGTTGCTAAGTCGTCAATCAACACACCGGCATAAGCTTCATCACGGCGCGGTGTCCATGCTTCACGGCCTTGAACTTGAAGGGCTGCGTTCATACCCGCAATCAACCCTTGTGCGCCAGCTTCTTCATAACCGGTTGTACCATTTATTTGACCAGCGAAGAATAAGCCATTGATAAACTTAGTTTCTAATGATTGCTTTAGGTCACGAGGATCGAAGAAGTCGTACTCAATTGCATAACCAGGACGACAAATATGCGCATTCTCAAAGCCTTTAATAGAACGCACGATCTCCAGTTGGATATCAAATGGTAAGCTGGTGGAGATACCATTTGGATACAGCTCGTATGACGTTAAGCCTTCAGGCTCTACGAAGATTTGATGTTTTTCTTTATCAGCAAAACGCACAATCTTATCCTCGATTGAAGGGCAGTAACGCGGACCAATCCCCTCAATCACGCCAGCATACATCGGCGAACGATGTAAGTTATTGCGGATCACATCATGGGTTTTTTCATTGGTATAGGTGATATAACAAGGGATCTGTTTTGGATGATCAGACACTTTGCCCATAAACGAGAAAACCGGAGTAGGGGTATCGCCTGGTTGCTCTTGCATCACTGAAAAATCAACTGTTCTTGCATCGATACGTGGTGGGGTACCTGTTTTTAGACGATCAACTCTAAAAGGCATTTCACGTAAACGCTCAGCCAAAGCGATAGAAGGAGGATCGCCAGCACGGCCGCCTTTGAAGTTTTCTAAACCAATATGGATCTGGCCACCCAAGAAAGTACCAACCGTTAGCACCACTGAAGAAGCGCTAAAGCGTAAACCCATTTGAGTTACGACACCTTTGACCTGATCGCCTTCAACAATCAGATCATCACAAGATTGTTGAAAGATCTTTAAGTTTTCTTGGTGTTGCAAAATGTCTTGGATCGCCGCTTTATACAATGCGCGATCTGCCTGAGCACGAGTCGCTCGTACCGCAGGGCCTTTCGATGAATTAAGCGTTCGAAATTGGATCCCACCTTTGTCGATTGCTTTGGCCATTGCACCACCAAGCGCATCGATCTCTTTAACCAAATGACCTTTACCAATCCCACCAATAGCTGGGTTACACGACATTTGGCCTAAGGTATCCATATTGTGTGTTAACAATAAGGTATTCATACCCATACGTGCAGCTGCAAGTGCAGCTTCAGTGCCTGCGTGTCCACCACCAACAACGATGACATCAAAATGTTCATGATAAATCATTTACGGGATCCTACTTAAAACAACCGAGCAAATTTAGAAAGGATGCGTATTCTACCTAGAATTAACCAGAAGTGAAATGGTTAAACTTTGCACAACGCAAAAAAGAGATCACTTAAAATATATAAGGATCTTTTTAAAGATCTTTATTGATCTTACTACTACTGATCCTTTGATCTGTGAATAGTTTTGTATTCCTGTTTAGATCCAACTGCTTAACTAAGATCAATTGGTGTGAATTAGATCGGATCAATGGGCTTAAAACCTTTGATCAACTTGGCTCTTTATTCACAGGGCTAGATCTGAATTATTTTATCCAATGGATAAGTAAGCGTAGATCAGCAGTTAGATCATAGGTTATCCACAATACGATCTAAAATAGACTGAATTTGTGAATAACTTCTGTGTATTTCAATGTTGCAGCGTTAAGCGACACATTCAACAAACTTAGGTAACCAAGCAATAGCGGTATCTTCTGGTAGATCTGGGTGTAAAACGTCGATCTTTTCTATGTCTAACAGCTGTGTTGCACCTTTTTCTTTAAGTAGATCAGCAAGATTAATAGCTGCATGATTAAAGGTGTCATAACTTGAATCACCAATTCCTACTACCGCAAAGCGTAACTGGCTTAGATCCGAGCTCGCTTTTAATGCTGATATAAAAGGTAATAAGTTTTCTGGATAGTCACCGGCCCCATAGGTTGATGTCACCACCAGCCAAAGTGCTTGCTGACAAGCTTCAAGCTCAGGTTTTTCATGCAAATTCACGGTATAACCTTGAGATTCAAGCGATTCCATTAGCTGTTCAGCAACGTATTCTGCTGATCCCATTTGGCTGCCTACAATAAGATCTAAAGTTTGCATTGTTACCCTTACCTAAGTCGTATTGCGCGCCATCTTAGCGTTTAACGTGAATATGTAAAGAGGGCTTTGAAGTTATTGGATAAAAATATTTGCACAAATAGTGTGTAATTTTTAGTGTTTTCACTTATCCTTATGAAATAAAAGCAGAAAATAAAATATTCCTAAGCTTAACTCGGTGATTTATTTGTGGATAATCTATGGGATAGCTGAGCCTAAAAATACTTTTTTAAGCCAAGGCGCATGCTTGAAACGGTAAGATCTCCGCTGTTTTTGAACAAATTTTGAGGTTGTGGATGAGGTGTTGTGGATAACGATCTAAAAGCTGGAAGTCGATCCAGTCTTTTAGATCTATATAGTTAGATCCATATAATAAAAGAATCTAAAAAAGCGGTCAGATCTTGTGATTTATTTAGTTTGACAGCCAAGTTGTGCGGACTGATTGTTCAAATAAGAAGTCTACAGTATGTTCTTCGAGCAGCCTTCTGGTGGCTGATTCTTGTAGTGCTATCACATGATCGCTGAGAGCATTACCCGATGAGATACGTTTGACTCCTAACTCTGCTAACGCCTGTTTATCACTAAATCCGGGCAACAGCATCACATTGACTGGAATTGAAAGCAGGGCTGTTAGGCGTTTTATCATGGTGGCGTCGGTTAAACCGGGAATAAAAAAGCCATCGCAACCCGCTGCTTGATAGGCGAGTGCACGCTCATGCAGCGTCGCTTCAGTCCACTGTGGTTGTAAGCAAAGATCGCAACGGGCATTAATAAAAAAATGATCGAAACCATTATGACGTAAAGCTTGTTTGATTGCCTGCAATAGCGTTTGGTGTGCCTTTATATCGCGTAAGCTGTTCTGGTGACTGGGTTTGTCTTCAATATTGATACCGGCAACGCCAAGGTCGGCCAATTGGATAATATGGTTGATGATCTGATTTTGATCCGCGCTGTAGCCTGCCTCAATATCAACACTTAATGGAATAGTGATCACCTTAAGAATGGCACTTACTGTTTGTAGTACACGGTCAAATGTGAGTTGTTCTCCATCTTTTTAACCTGAGGTTTGGATAAGAAATGAGCTAACTCATTATTTTTAAAATCATATTAAATTATTTCCTTGTCTAGCCAGAGAGTTTTGGGGATAGCTAGGCGAATTTATGCACCAATAGCTGGCTATTGGAAGTGAATTCAACGCAGGTAGCGCTAAAACTGGCTGCTAGAAAGGCATTAATTATCCGAAGCTCAGGTTTCTAGCCCTGATGATTAGACATACCCCAGCTTGTTGTCGCAACGGCCTGACCACCAGCCTGTTCGATGATAAGCGCTGATGATGGATCCCAGCAGTTAGCTAGAAAAAGCGGGGCTGATTGTTGGTGTAGTGCATTGAAAGTTGTAGATAGAGCCATGTTATTTCTCCTAAGTTGCAGCGCTTAGGATACCTAGTGTACGGGTATTGGACTGGCCAGATTTAGCACTTAACGTGATTGAGTAGATTTGCGGTTATCGCTCAGATCCTTATTATAAGTGTGCTACTCTTTACTTTTTATTAATATTTATCAAAAGCTTAACTATAAGTTTGATGTTGACCTAGTTATATGGATTCGAAATAATAGTGTTGATATTAAGGAACTACAAAAGGTAAAACATGGATAAGGATCTGCACATTAGTGCTGCTGAAAATTGGTACTCATTTCGTATTAATGCATCTGGAGAGTTGGAATTTAAACGTGTCGCACTGTGGGCTGCTGATAAACAGGGCTCTGTAAGAGGGTTAGTCTCTGGTACAGTCAACAAAAAATTCGCCAACTATTTATACAATGCGCCATACGCACACGGTGGTTATATTCATTGGGATGATATGACACCCGATCAACAGAAAAAAGCAAAGCAGGACTGTCAAATAGATATCGACAAGTTAAAGGAGCTGCAAGCTGAGGATGCTAACGCGTAGCTGCCACTCGCTGTGTTTAGCATTTACTTGAAATTGCCGCAGTGCACAAAGCTGCGCTTCATTCTCTTTTTCTTCTCTATAGTCCGATTAGTACGGCTATACGTCAAATTCAATTAGAAATAACGACATGAACCAATTCGATAAAAACCAGATAATCACGCTGGATATCCAAAACCCGCAACAAATAGAATTAGCATTAGCTCAGTATAAGGCTTTGTTGGACAGCGATAAGGCCTGTTTTAACAGTCAGTTTGATGTTGAGTTTAAGCAACTTGATGAAGCGGGGATGCGCCGTTTGCAACCCCAAGATAGTGGCAACAACCTAAAGTTGCTTCAATCTGCATTAGATTTAGGCCAAGAAGGCGGTGCTCACCACTATGACCACACCATACTTGATGATACCGAAAACTATATTTCTGAGGTCATTTTATTTGCAGCAGCGCTGCAATACCCTGAGATCAAACAAGCTGTTGTAGAAGCCGCCAAGGCAATAGTGGCCTATAGTCGCCGCCAAAATGACACCGATGAAATGTGGCTTGATGATATGCGGGTATTTGGCGTTGAAGCTTTGTATATGCTTGCAAAGACGGATATACAGTACGCCTATTTGCTAGCACAATACTTTGTGCCTTATTGGGATGATGAACATGCATGCGGTTATGAAAGTTATTTAAGTGTATTGCTACACGAGCACGGTTGGCATCGTGAAATGATCAAAGCATTTATTTGGTGTGACAACGATAACTTTAGATCTGGCATGTTCAAAAATGATCAATACAGTGAAGAATGTGACTACCAGCCGCTTGGGGAATATTTACGCGAAAATCCTGAGAGTTATGAGCAATTTAAAGCATTAGTCATTGCACGTTTTCAAGCTGAGCCCGTATTACTTGCCGATGTCGATACCATGTGTGATGAGGATGAAGAAGAGGACCTGAGTGGTCATCAGCCTGTGATCTCTTTGTATCAATCGCTATTCCCCCATAGCTGTTTTTATGACGATGAAGAGGCTAAAGACAGCTTTATGGCAATGCCATTTTTTGGCAGTACCCTCGAAAATGAAGCGTATGATTTACAGCAAAAAGTCCAATCACAGGTTGCAGGCCCATTAGTTAAAATTGCACAGAGTGCCATTGCTGCTCGCGCAAATTATCGTGCTTATCTAGCCAGAGGTGAGCGTAAATATGAGCTTAACTATGGTACTAATTTGCTGAAACCTTTAGTGCTGGCTATGCCCCAAGGCGAAGTATTGTGGCGCTACATTGAAACTGGGGAACCACAAACAGTATTGGAAACAATCTGTGAAGTAGATGTGCTTGAATTAGCGAAAGTGCATGCCAGTGACATGGCTGAGCATCTTATTGATCAATTGAGTAGTTTTGAGCGCAATAATCAAGGTATAGTCGAGGAGCTGAAGTCGGTACTCAGCCTTGTGCGAGGCGATCTACTTACAGATCACTTCAGTGAAGAAGCTGAATATACACAACCAAATGGCATGGTGTTGACGCTTGCGGTACGCAATGATGCAGAAAATAACTTACTACAAGCTCGTGCTGAGCAGTACCTTCGCGTGATTGATGTATTTTACCATGCCCTAGGCAAGCGTGAGTTTTGCAAATATATGATGGCATCACTTACCGAAGGTGATGAAGCACTACTCTCGAGAGAAGCCTATTATCAGCGTTATACTCAACTATCCGTGTCTGATATCAAGAGCGCGGCTGAAAATGCTAAAGCCAAAAATATCCAGTCGATATTTTGTCACTTCACCAACCAAGATGAATTACTGTGTCGCAAGCATCTTAAGTTGGTCAATGAGCATTTCCGCTCATCGCGTGCGCTGTGCCACCCAAAGCAATGGCCGCAATTGGATATGGGATTAATTACACTGGCCAGCTATCACCTGCACAGTGATTATAATCAGCATATTGGCGATGATATTACTGAGGCACTAGCAAATTATCTTAACGACAATCATATTTGGCAACTCGCTGCCCAGCACATCATTCAGAAATGTCATAAAAAGTCCGATCATTATAACCCTGATAACTTAGGATTGTCTGAGGTACAAATAACGCGGATCTGTGATTACTTTACTGCAGACACGCCGCAAGATGATTTAAGCAGTTTATTGGCATTAGTGCAGCCGCAGTTGTATCGAGATGAGTGTTGTCGTGGCGATCTTTACCTAAACAAGTTTAGTGAAAAGCAGTCAAGCTATCAGCTTTTTAAAGATCATGATGATGATTTCCAACGCTTTACCCTAACGGCATTTTGGTTGCGACAGCTACCTTTACCCCTACAATACAAAGCGGATCGTTTATGGCAATTTATTATTGCACTAGCGCCAGTTAGGGTTGCACGCAATGTGCTTCGTGCTTATTCGGATGATCATTGGAGCATAGAGTTTGACACTATACTCGATGAAATTGAGGTCTACGAACAGTTAAGTAAAGCTGGAATAGATGGCGGTATACTGAATGCCTATGAAATGAGCAACCAACGTTATAACTCCGAACGTTACTTGAATTGGATAGAGATTTACAGCGAAATAGCCAGTGATGATAACAGTATGTTTGGCAGCATGGGACGTAACAAAGCCAAAGCTATGGAGCAGGGACTCGCATATATCAATGAGCGCACGAAAATTGAGTTTTTACATCATGTGTCGCTTAAACACCCGGAAGTTGAGCTTGATTTCAGCCATGATTTACAACGCGCGATTGATATTTTTGTGCAATTAAACCTGCACTCTTGGGAGCATGCGTTAGCACAGGAATTAGGTCGGGATTGTCTATATTTCGGTGAAGGTGAAAAGTTACCAAAGAAGCTGCATAAAGCCATTGTAGCGGATAGCCTCTCAATACACGATAAACCTTGCCATGTTGATGGTCGAAGTTGGGAAGCGTGCACTGTGTTACAAAAGCAAGGAGACAATTACGTTATTGTGATGGCCGATCATGAGGTACCGCTTGCTTGGTATGAAGAAAGGCTGCCATCTGGGCCGTTACTGATATTTTCAGAGCAGCTTGAGCGTGCGGCTATTATAAAACGCGTGGCTGAGCTGCAAGTGCAGTCCAATCGCATTAACGCGATTGTTGAGCAAACGATGGCTTATCTACATAACGAGGTCGAGTTTGATGTCATGGCTGCGCTGTTTAAAGGGCAAATTTCCACCGAGTTTATGCGTATCGATGCCGATGAATATCAAATGTATAGTCTTCGTCAGTTTGTGTGGATGTTAGATGCTGAGCGTCGCAACAAACTGGTACGTCTGCTTCTTAATCATGATTATCGGGGCTTTAAATTAATTGAAGCGCAAATGGAACAACCTTGGCTATTACATCAACTGGCACACAATGAGATAGATTTTGAAACTTACCTATCGAAAAGCGGTGAATATGAAGGCGAAGCGTCCGAAACCAGCATGGCATTTTTGCTCACCTGGTTATTTGATATAGGCGTTAAACCCGAACATTTGGTGCTGTTTTGTATTAAGCGCAGTCACTTTGACGTATGTCGTGAATTTATCGTGGCACATGCTCGTGGCCAATATGGCAGTTTTAAACAGAGTTTGAGCTATTTATATGCTGATCGCCGCGCTGAACTTCCTGAAATATTCAGCCAAGCAGCAGACGCTGAAGCATTGCTAGCTCCATTAAGAAAAGACAAATCTCGCAAGGTAAAAGAAGCGGTAAACCAATACGCTAGTTAGTGTGTAGTCATACGCCCAAAAAAGGCGTATGACTACTTAGATATTTGGGTTATTTACCAATACAAAATGAGCTAAAGATTTTGCCCAGCAAGTCATCGGAGGTGAATTCACCGGTGATCTCATTGAGGTATTGCTGGGTAAGGCGTAGCTCTTCTGCCAAAATTTCACCGGCAATATGCATTTCTAGCTGAGTTTGACCTATTTCTAGGTGCTCAGCTGCGCGCTCTAGGGCGTCTAAGTGACGACGGCGAGCCATAAAGCCACCTTCAGTTGCACCAGTAAATCCAATACAGGCTTTTAGATGTTCCCTCAATAAATCAATGCCTTGAATGTCTTTAGCACTTAGACGGATAAGGGTATGGCCATCACTCGTTGTTGCGCCAACGGCTTCACCGCTTAAATCGACTTTATTGCGGATCACGGTAATTTCCATGCCTTGCGGTAATAGCTCGATAAAATCAGGCCAGATCTTCGCAGGATCGGTTTCGTGGGTTTCGGTGCCATCCACCATAAATAGTACGTGATCGGCGCCGCGGATCTCTTCCCAAGCACGCTCAATACCTATCTGCTCTACTTTGTCTGGACTATCACGAAGTCCTGCGGTGTCGATAATATGAAGTGGCATGCCATCAATATGAATATGTTCACGTAGTACGTCTCGTGTGGTACCTGCGATGTCTGTAACAATCGCAGCTTCACGGCCTGCTAAGGCATTGAGTAGTGAAGATTTACCAGCATTAGGGCGGCCTGCAATCACCACGCGCATGCCTTCACGCATGATGCTGCCTTGCTTGGCTTGTTTACGTACTTCTGCGAGCTGCTGAATAATGGCTTCTAGGTCACCCGAGACTTTACCATCGGAAAGAAAGTCGATTTCTTCGTCGGGAAAGTCAATTGCGGCTTCTACGTACATGCGCAGATGAATTACTTTCTCAACCAACGTATTGATATGTTTAGAAAAGTCACCTTGTAGTGAATGTAGTGCACTTTTTGCAGCTTGCTCGCTGGTGGCGTTGATCAAGTCTGCGATAGCTTCTGCTTGCGTTAAGTCTAGCTTGTCGTTCATAAAAGCACGTTCTGAGAACTCACCAGGCTTTGCCAAGCGCACTTGCTCAATTTTGCTGATTTCCTTTAACAGCATATCAAGTACCACGGGGCCACCGTGGCCTTGTAACTCAAGGACATCTTCACCAGTGAATGAGTTCGGCCCTTGGAAGAACAATGCAATACCTTGGTCTAGTTGTTCACCTGCTAGGGTATTGAATGGCAGGTATTCGGCATAGCGAGTTTTTGGGCATTTACCTAAGATTTGCTCGGCAACTGCTCGGGCTTTACACCCTGAAACTCGAATAATACCAACGCCACCGCGACCCGGTGCGGTAGCCTGTGCTGCTATGGTGTCTTGTGCGATCATGATGACTCTTTAGACTGTCTGGTTAATAGCCATAATTGTACAGCAATTGATATATCTCAGGTATAGCTGGTGGGTAATATCTAAGTCTGCTCCTTGCATTTTGGGTGGTTGATGACCTTAATGATACGGTTATGCGCTTTTGTCAGGTATAATTATGGTCACAGTTTTTACTGTTCTTATTAGCAAAGGTTGTATAAGGGAAACTAACGCTGTGCTGCACTTTCTTCAATACCGCTTCGATCCAAATGTCTCGTGTTTATATCGTGATGCTGAGCAAGTGCCACTGAGGCCGAGAGTTGCGCAGCTGTTGGCTTATTTTTTAGCCCATCCAAATCAAATTGTTACACGTGAAACATTGCTCAGCACGTTGTGGCAACACGGTGAATTTAGAGAAGCTGCACTAACACAAAGTATCACTGAGCTAAGACAAGCTCTCAAAGATAACGCCCAGCAACCCACCTTTATTAAAACCATACCACAGCAAGGTTATCAGTGGATTTGTCCTGTTGAGAGCCGCACATTTAACACATTCAAATTCACTACAACAATGAAGGCGATGCTTGTCGTTGGCGCTGTTGCGTTAAGTGGAGTCGCGGCGAGTGTTTACCTCGTTTATAGTTCAGCACACGTTGTCACTCGTGTACAAGCTGAGCAAGACTCGTTAATCATTGTGCCTATGGTGAATGAGACGGGTGTGCAAGCCAATGCGTGGTGGGGTTATGCGCTTGAAGCAGCATTGAGACAACATTTACAGTCTCATTATCAATTAGTACCGCGAAGCCAATATCCTGAGCTTGCAGAGAATAGTACGATTAATCAGCTCACGCTTTCACTCAAGCCGATACAACAGCGTTTTATACTCAGCGTTACTTATGGAGATAAGCAAAGCGAAATAATTGTTGAACAGTTAGATGAGAGCTTTGAAGCGATTGCAACAGAGGTTATTGCGCAGTTAGCGCTAGGTGTTGACACTAAGACCGCCAAAAAATCATCCTTAAATCTAGCAATGAATGACTATTACCGCGGTGTACAAGCATTAAATGAACAGGGACCTCAACTGGCAAAGGCATATTTTGAGGCGGCTGTGGCACAAATGCCGGAACATCTAGAAAGCCAGTTGGAGCTTGCGCAAATTTGTTGGCAGCTCGGTGATATTGATTCTGCCACCCATCGATTCGAACAGGTTTCACTAAGTTCAGCGTCAATCGCGACTCGTGCTCGCTACCACCTCTATTACGGAGAGTTTTTCAAGGCACAAGGCTTACATCAGCAAGCGTTGCAACAAGCTCAGCTTGCCCTCGATGCTGCTGAGCAAAGCCAGCAAGTTGAGTTGATAGCGATGGCATATCAACTCAAAGCAGATGCTTTTTGGGTGTTACAACGTTGGGATGAATACCAGCAAGCGATGAGTTCAGCGCATGTTTTGATAGGCAGTCGATCGTTTGCCTATAGCGAAGCACAGCGGAGTTTCTATCTTGCCAATCCACCAGCGGCTGGTCCCGCTGAAAAAACGTTACTGAACTTAGAGAAGAGTAAACCTGTACTCGCGCAAGCCATTGCCTATTATGAGCAAACAGAGCAGACCATGAATCTAATAAAAGCTTTGTTTGCTTATGGTCAAAATTACTTAGTGCCAGTGGTTGAAAGTGAGCCTAGTTTATTAAAAGCCCTCGCTTTAGCTCAGAAAAATGGTTATCACTATTTAGAAAAGCAACTACTCACTTACCTAGGGTTCTACTATATTCAGCTACATCAGGGAGAAAAGGCGCTACGTTACTTAAATGAGATTAACGGTGAGCCGCGTTTTATTCCAAGTTATGAACAACAGCAATTACTGATTGGCATGGCGCATATGGATATCGCATTGCAAACGGGTGATACGGATGCAATGCAAAGTGCAATTACGCAATATCAAATGCTGTTAGAAAGCGATTATATTTCTTCGGTGACGCGTGCCAACGTTAAATTGTTACTGGGTTGGACCTGGATCAAAGCGGGCAAGCTCGAATTAGCAGAGCCGTTGACGATTGAAGCAATGCAAGACTATCAAACGTTACAGCTACAAGAAGTTGAGACCTATGCGCTCTATACGCAAATGTATATCCACCTTTTGAGAAACGAGCCTCAACAAGCGCTTGAGATCATTACTGAACATCAACATACCAATTCACATCTTTTGTTGCTTTACGGTGTTGTTGCGGCTGATATGTTAAAAGAAGAAGCGCTGCAAAAGCGCTTTTCAGATAAATTGGCCGGACTCGAAAACAGCCAATTATTACAGCAACAGTTGCTGCAAATACGCCAGCAAAGCAGCATCGATAAGCATTTTATAGCTGAACTTATCGATGCCCCTTACAGCGTCTATTGTCAGAGTAAATGGACGATAAATTAGGCTCTAGTCTATGTTGGGTGGCTGATTACCGCGATAAACGACTTCACCATGTTTGTCTTGTACCACCCAGTAAGGTAGCTCTCTAATCTCAAACTGGCTAAATACTTCGTTGTGGTGATCGAACACAATATCGTGTTTGACCTCAAAGCGTTGTTGGTAGTCTCGAGCACTTTGTTCTTCCACATAAAAGGGCTTAATCACAGTAACGACCGGATACGCACTCGAGTCAGCGAGTTGATTGTTTTGCTTTATTCTCATTTCACAGGCAGGAATATGTTGAAACGGACACAAACTATCGCTGAAAAATAACACTCTGTATTGACTGTTTATCGTCGCTATCGAAAATGGCGTACCTGTGAGTGTTTGCAATGGGATCCGTGTTTCTTTCTCTGTGCTTGGTGCACTGTTAGTCGTCAACAACTCTCGTTTGATAACTTTGTCGTCTTTAACGATAACACGAACAGGTGTTTGCCTTATTGCAAACCGTTGCAGCAACTGGTTTTGCTTATCAATGGCTAACTCAGCATAGCTTGGGTAGGCCGTTTTAAACTGCGCTAAGCTTGCCTCATCAATATTAATATCGGGCTGTAGCAATCTCCTTGGTGCTAGTGGCGTTGGTAGAGTCGTGGGCTGTACATACTCATCCCAAATATTAATAAACACATACTCTTGCGTGTTAGCGTGCGCAAACACGCTGAGGCACAAAGCGGCGAACATAAGTAGGGCTTTAATTGATGGCATTAGTTTGCTCCTTGGAGTGTGCTCAGATGTTGTTGCAGCTCATCTGTAAACAATGCGCTGCGATAGATTTCTTTGCCGTTTTCATCAATGAGGATGTGTTGTGGCGTGCCTAACACTTGAAACTGCTGAGTTATCTTGCCATTACCATCAAATACCGTTGGAAATTGGTAATCATGTTTATCAAGGTAAGCTTGCACGCCTTTTTTTGACTGATTGAAGCCAATATTAACGGCGATAACCTGATAGTGGTTATTGGCTTGCTGAAAGCTTTGCTCAAGCAGTGGCATTTCTTCCACACAGTAGGAGCACCACGTTGCCCAAAACTTCAAGTAAGTGACTTTGCCTTGACTGGTTACGGTATTATTTGCAAGCGTATTGGCGGTAAGTACGGGATAGTCCTTTGCTGCAGACATTGTGCTGAGTAACATAAAGAGTGAATAAAATACGATTTTTTTCATGGTGGTTCCTTTGCGTTTTATAGCCAACTTTTGCCAGCTTGAATAAGAAAATATTGCGCCATCGCGACTAAGATAAGTGCGGTTGCTGTAGTGATGTGATTTAACCAAGCTCCAGATCTTGGTAATGTATGCAAAAAGCGTGTGCTTAGCCCTGCTAGCAGTAATAGGGTGCTCATACCGAGCGCAAAACTAAACAGCAGCGCGCCTCCTAATAGAGGTTGCTGGGCATTAGCAACGAAGAGCAATAAGCCACCTAGAATTGGAGACGTACAGGGAGCCGCAACAAGAGCGCTGGCCATGCCCATTAGAAGAGGTGCTGGTGAGCCTGTTGAAATCGCATTTGGCAAGCGTGGCAGAGAGACTAAACCTTTTGATACCACAGCAAAGTAGAGTAATAGATTGGCAAAAATTAGCAGCACCCAAGGGTTTGTTGCTACTTGGCCAAAGAAGCTACCGGTTAATGCTGCAATAAATCCAAGCGCGGCGTACACAGCTGCAAAGCCTAGTGCATACCAGACTGGGGCAAGGCGAATATGGCGTTGTTGGCTAAGAGTCGCAACAGTTATGGGAAGTATGGGATATACGCAGGGCGTAAAGCTGGTGAGTACACCGACTAAGAGTGCTATAGGCACTAACCACCAATCAGTTTCGGCACTGGAGAGTGCCTGTAGTAACGTAGATTCAAGCATCGTCTTCTCTTTGCATTTTTTAACTGCAAAAGAGCATGACGAATAGCCCAGATTTGACCTATCAAATCGTCATAAAATCGCTATCAAATTTTATCAAGTGCTTGTTTAAAATGCATAAAAAAACGGCTCAAAGGAGAGCCGCTTTTTTAGTGTATTACGTCAGAACTAACCGCGTACTTTCATGCCTTTTTTCTCCATGCCACGGTAGATGATAAGCATCTGAGCGATAGAGATAAGGTTTGAAACCAACCAGTAAAGTACCAGACCTGATGGGAACCAAATAAAGAAGATTGAGAACACGACTGGCATGTAAGTCATCATCTTTTGTTGCATTGGGTCTGTAACTGTCATTGGCTGTAGTTTTTGGGTTAGGAACATACTTGCGCCAAATAGCACAGGTAGTACGTAGTACGGGTCCATTGATGATAGATCCGTTAGCCACAACATAAACTCAGCATGACGTAGTTCTGTTGATTCAAGGAATACGTAGAACAAGGCTAGGAAGATTGGCATTTGTAGTAATAGTGGGAAACAGCCACCCATTGGGTTCACTTTTTCCTTACGGTACATTTCCATCATCGCTTGGCCGAACTTCTGGCGGTCATCGCCATAACGCTCTTTTAGTGCCTGCATCTTAGGCTGTAGCATGCGCATTTTAGCCATTGAGGTGTATTGCGCTTTAGTTAGTGGGTATAACGCCGTTTTTACAATCAAAGTGATAGCAATAATCGCCAGACCCCAGTTACCTAAAATACCGTAAAGGAACTTAAGCAGAGTCAATAACGGTTGTGAAATAAACCATAACCAGCCGTAGTCTACAGTGAGATCTAGGTCTTCTTGAATTGCTTCAAGCGCTTCTGTGTCTTTAGGACCCATGTAGTACACCGCATGGATAGTTGCCGTGCTGTTTGCTTGCACATTGGTTGGCTCGCTCTTCATACCAACAATACCACTACCATTTCTAAGCGCGGTATAAATCGTATTATTGGTTTGCTGATCCGGCACCCATGCACTGACGAAGTAGTGCTGTAGGAAAGCAACGTAGCCGCCTTGGGTATTTTTATTCAGGTTCGCATCCGCCATATCAGAGAAGCTGTATTTCTCATAAGGTTCTTCAGCGGTACCATAGGCTGCGCCTAAGTAGGTCTGATCAACCATGCTGCCTTTATCTTGGCGTGTGCGTTTGATTTGTGTGTATAGTTGTACTTGAACAGGTGATGAGGTGGTGTTGTTAACTTGGTATTCTAAGTCAACGTCATATTTACCTGCTTTAAATACATAAGTTTTTGTGTACTGTACGCCTTTCTCATCAGTAAAAGTCAGTGGTACACGTAATGTATCGCCATTTAGCTCATATTGCTGTTGTGCCGACTCATAGACTGGGCGACCAGCTTTGTTTGCATCTGGGCCGTTTAAACCAATTAAACCACTCTGTGAAACATACTGTTTGCCTTCAAATTCACCAAGTAACATGAAAGGCGTGTCGCTGCCATGGGTTTCTGCGTGTTGTAGTAAGTTGGCTTCAACGATATCACCGCCTTTAGTATCAATTTTTACCGAAAGTACATCGGTAGTGATACTAATGACAGAACGTGTTGCCTGAGTTGCTACAACTGGGACATCGGATTGGCTTGATGCTGGTACATCAGCTTGCTCTTCTGTTGGGGTTGAGTTCGCCACTTGTTGTGTGACGGCACTGGTATCAGCTTGTGGTTGGTTTTGTTCTTGTGTCCACTCTTGGAACAGTAGGAACGAAACCAGCAACAAACCGATAAATAAAAACGTGCGTTGCGATTCCATAACAGCTCTTATTTCTCGTGTTGTTTAACTTTAGTCGACTTCACAGGTACAGGATCATCTCCACCTGCGCTCAAAGGGTGACATTTTAATATGCGTTTAACCGCTAACCAACTCCCTTTTGCAATTCCATGTAAATTAATTGCTTGAATTGCATAACTAGAACAGGTCGGGTTAAAGCGACAATGAGGCCCGAGTAGGGGGCTAATCCATTGTTGATAACCGCGGATCAGCAATATAAGCAGGTGCTTGGGAAGCGAACAAACTGCTTTGAACTGATCTCTGATCTTGTTACGCCCTGAAGTTGAATTCATGGCTTTGTAGATATCAATTTCCTCAATTTACTGCTTCAACCCAAGTGGGTAAAAACAGACTATTTTTCTATTGATATAGCTGATTAAAAGGTGAGCTAACCTTACCTTAATTGGCGTAAAATTACTATGCTAGCAAGGGTAAATGCGCCGTAAAAAGGAAAGGCTAAAGCAGATTATTGCTTTTTCGCGTTAGCTTGAGGATTTTTTGAACGCTTGTGTTGAGGTTTCGGCTTAAAAGGTGGTTTAGGTGCACCTGGCTTACAACGTTCATTTATTTTGCGCCACATCTTAGTGAGCTGTTTAGTTAGCTCTTCATTAGATTGCTCGTCAACACCGGTTTTGACCATCAACACAATATCGATGTTATCAAGTTTATGACGATTTAATCGAAAGCTTTCTCTGGCAAGTCGTTTGATACGGTTTCGTTGACATGCTTTTTTGCAGCGTTTTTTAGCTACAGTTAAGCCGAGTCTTGGATGACCAACATCATTTGGTTTTGCAAGTAGAGTAAAATAAGGCGTAGCAGCGCGAGCTGGCTCTTGAAATATGCGGGAGTAATGCGAGGGAGTTAACAGACGTAACTCCCTGCTAAAGCTAAAGTCTTCCACTAAATATTAAGCAGAAAGTACTTTACGGCCTTTAGCACGACGACGTGCTAATACTTTACGACCGTTCTTAGTCGCCATGCGAGCACGGAAACCGTGAGTGCGCTTGCGCTTAAGTACGCTAGGTTGAAAAGTTCTTTTCATAACAATTCCATCCGATCGGTTAAAAGTTAAAACATCCTATGCAGGTCGCGATCCTGGCACAGGTGCCATTGCGAGCGCGAGATATTAAAGCTGAGCGCGTCTAAAGTCAATCAAAATCTGTTCTCTGTGGCTAAATAATCCACAGTGAGAGGTTTCTCTATCCTTTATATAGACAAAACTTGGCAAAGCTATCGAGCAAACATAGACGATCTACATAAAGTAGGATCAATACGAAATCGATCTGCATAGATCTGATCCGATGGGCGGCATTATAGCATTTAGTAAGAATAGGAAAAGCTCTGGAAAACTAAATTTGATCTTAATTTTGGGGTGAGATCGGGAGAGTTTTTTGCTATGATCTTACTTGTGGGTAAAAAATAAAAACCTTTAAATTTCATGTGTTTATTTTTTTGATAGGGTGAGATCTTGCTTTTTCTAAATGTCAATATTGAACTTGTGGATAAGATCACTTCATAATACCCCGCTTCCACCAGTGATTTTGTAATAAAAACTAAGTATTTCCGGCGATCCTTTCATTTAGATCTGATTTTTTAGATCTGAATGCTCTATTTTTTATTCCCGGGAATCAAAACCTATTGGAGTTCAGAGTGTATCTGTCGGTTTGGCAAAGTTGTTTATATGTTTTGCAAGATGAATTGCCATCTCAGCAATTTAGCATGTGGGTAAGACCACTACAGGCAGAAAGTACTGATGATACGCTAACTATCTATGCGCCGAATCGTTTTGTATTGGATTGGGTACGAGAAAAGTATCTCCACCGCATCAATGAACTGCTGATTGAGATCTGTGGTGATGAAGCACCAGAGCTGCGCTTTGATGTGGGTAGCAAACCTGTGTTAGCTGCACAACCAAGTTTATCTAACGAAAAAGCCGCAAGTGTAGGTCATGCAGCTGATAACATGTCAATGCTGCAAGGCACTCAGCCAAAAATGGCAGAAAAAGTTGAGCCTGCTCCTAAATCTTCGCATAAGTCTAATATTAAAGAGAATTACACCTTTGATAACTTTGTGGAAGGTAAATCTAACCAGCTGGCAAAAGCCGCTGCAACGCAAGTTGCAGATAATCCAGGTTCTGCATTCAACCCGGTATTTATTTATGGTGGTACAGGTCTGGGTAAGACGCACCTGTTACACGCTGTAGGTAATGGCATCATTGAACAAAAACCGGATGCAAAAATTGTTTATATGCATTCAGAGCGTTTTGTTCAGGACATGGTTAAAGCACTACAGAATAATGCCATTGAAGAATTCAAGCGTTACTACCGCAGCGTTGATGCATTGATGATTGATGATATCCAATTCTTTGCAAACAAAGAGCGTTCGCAAGAAGAGTTCTTCCATACTTTTAATGCGCTGCTTGAAGGCAACCAACAAATCATTCTAACTTCTGACCGTTACCCTAAAGAAATAGAAGGGGTTGAGGACCGACTGAAGTCGCGTTTTGGTTGGGGGTTAACTATTGCTATTGAGCCACCAGAATTAGAGACTCGCGTTGCTATCTTAATGAAGAAAGCGCAGCAAAGTAATATTAACTTGCCACACGAAGTTGCCTTTTTTATTGCTAAGAAATTACGCTCTAATGTGCGAGAGTTAGAAGGTGCGTTAAACCGCGTGATAGCTAATGCCAACTTCACTGGTCGTCCAATTTCTATCGATTTTGTTAAAGAAGCGCTACGCGACTTATTAGCGCTACAAGACAAACTTGTTACCATCGATAATATTCAGCGCACCGTGGCGGAATATTATCGAATTCGTGTTTCTGACTTATTGTCAAAACGTCGTAGCCGTTCAGTTGCAAGGCCAAGACAAGTTGCCATGGCATTGTCTAAAGAACTGACAAACCACAGCTTGCCAGAAATAGGTGATGCATTTGGTGGCCGCGACCATACCACCGTGTTACACGCGTGTAGAAAAGTAAAAGCACTTCGTGATGAAAGTCATGAGGTAAAAGAAGATTATCAAAACTTAATTAGAACGCTGTCTTCTTAAGGGTTAAATGATGCAAATAACGATTCCAAGAGAACTATTTTTAAAGCCACTGGTACAGGTGTCGGGTGCCATTGAGCGCAAACATACACTGCCTATTTTGTCTAATGTATTGCTAGAAGTGAAAAATGGCGCGTTACATATGACAGGTACAGATTTAGAGATAGAGCTTGTTGCATCTGTTGCCCTTGAAACCAATGTGCCAGACGCCAAGATCACTTTACCGGCGAAAAAGCTCCTAGATATTTGTAAGAGCTTGCCTGATAACTCGGATTTAGTGCTGAGTAGCCAAGAGCATCAATTGCTACTGACTAGCGGTCAAAGTCGCTTTTCTTTGACAACCTTAGCCGCTGAAGACTTCCCTAATCTTGAAGAGTGGGACGGTGAGGTTGAGTTTGCCATAACGCGTTTAGAGCTTAGAAAATTGCTAGAAGCAACGCATTTCTCTATGGCTAACCAAGACGTACGTTACTATTTAAATGGTATGTCTTTCGAAGTAGATAATAATGAAATTAAAACGGTAGCCACTGACGGTCACCGTTTGGCAATTGCGCAGCAAAAATTACCTGAGTCATTGCAAACGCAGCGTCAATTGATCATTCCTCGTAAGGGCGTGCAAGAGATCATGCGCTTATTGCCTGCGGATGATGAAACTATCACCATTCAATTTGGCGCTAATCATGTGCGCATCATCGACAGCGAATTTACTTTCACGAGTAAGCTGGTGGATGGTCGATTCCCTGATTATCGTCGCGTATTACCTCGTGGCGGGGACAAGTTGGTTACCGCAAATCGCGAATGGCTACGTAGTGCATTTCAGCGTGTGTCTATTCTTTCTAACGAGAAGTTTCGTGGCGTGCGATTGAATCTGAGTAATGGACAATTAAAAATTAGTGCCAATAACCCAGAGCAGGAGCAAGCTGAAGAAATTGTTGAGGTAGGTTACCAAGGCGATGATCTTGAAGTTGGTTTTAACGTTTCTTACTTATTAGACGTGTTAAATACAATAAAGTCTGAAGATGTACAATTTACGCTTTCTGATGCGAACAGCAGTACGCTTATTGAAGCCGCTGGTGACGAACATGCAATGTATGTAGTTATGCCGATGCGTTTATAGAGTTATGAGTTTAACTCACCTTAGCCTCAATGCATTTCGAAACATTGAGGCGATGGCGCTTTCACCTAGCAATGCCGTTAATGTCATTCTCGGTGAAAATGGTAGCGGTAAAACCAGTCTGCTCGAAGCCATTTACTTTCTCTCCAGTGGTAAATCTTTCCGTACCAATCTGCAAAAATTAATGATCAAGCATGAGGCTTCTCATTGCGTTGTTCATGCTAAAAAACAACTACATAACTTGTCTATACCGCTTGGCATTAGTAAATATACCAGTGGTGAAACTAAGCTTCGAATTCAGGGGCAGGCAAGCCGGAAAGTGGCAGAATTAGCGCAGGTTTTACCTGTTCAAGTTATTACGCCTGAAAGCTATGAGCTGTTTTTTGGTGGTCCAAAAGAGCGTCGTAAGTTTCTTGATTTAGGTGTGTTCCACGTGGAACATCAGTTTTATTCCACATGGAAAATGTTCAATCAGGTGCTCAAGCAACGTAACGCTTTATTGAAATCTAAACCGAGAGATCTCCAATCCCAGCTAAGTTATTGGGATAAGGAGTTTGTACGCCTTGCTGAGCAAATAAATATGTTTAGAGAGGCTTATATAGGTAGGTTTCAGACGCATTTTTTTGATAAGATAGGGGATATAAGCCCTATCTTTAAAGGCCTTGAAATTCGCTTTCAAGCGGGCTGGAAGGGGGAACTAGCTGAGGTATTAACAAATCAGTTAGAGCGAGATGTAAAACTTGGCTATACAAGTAAAGGGCCGCATAAGGCTGACTTTAACTTTTATACTCAAGGAAACAGCGTAGAACATATTTTTTCTCGTGGTCAACTCAAGCTATTACTGTATGCACTTAAAGTAATGCAAAACAGTTTGATTGACCAAGAGAGTAATAAGCAGTCAATTCTGCTTATTGATGATTTACCTTCGGAGCTTAGTGAAGATACTAAGGTGGCGGTATCGCGTCTGTTGGCGCAATGTCAGTCACAGCTGTTTATCACTGCTATTACTCCAGAAAGTATTGCCGCCGTTATTGAACCAATGGAACGTGAAATTAAAATGTTCCACGTGGAACATGGCAGCTTAATAACAAAATAATTGGAAGAAACCATGTCGGAAAATTACGATTCGTCGAGTATTAAAGTACTTAAAGGATTGGATGCTGTAAGAAAGCGTCCGGGAATGTATATCGGTGACACAGACGATGGTACTGGTTTACATCACATGGTGTTTGAGGTCGTTGATAACTCAATCGACGAAGCACTAGCAGGATATTGTGACGATATTTTCGTAACAATTCATACCGATGGCTCTGTATCTGTTCGAGATAATGGTCGTGGTATCCCAACTTCAATTCACGAAGAAGAAGGGGTTTCTGCAGCAGAAGTTATCATGACAGTACTACATGCCGGTGGTAAATTTGATGATAACTCATATAAAGTATCTGGCGGTTTGCACGGTGTAGGTGTTTCTGTTGTAAATGCACTTTCTGAAAAACTACAATTAACAATCCGCCGTGATGGCAAAGTGCATCAACAAAAATACACTATGGGTGTTCCAGATGCGCCGTTAGGTGTTATCGGTGAAGCGGAATCTACTGGTACAGAATTGAGATTCTGGCCAAGTGCTGAAACGTTCTCAGATACAAATTTCCATTACGATATTCTAGCTAAGCGCCTACGTGAATTATCTTTCCTTAACTCTGGTGTAAGCATCATTTTGAATGATGAGCGCGAAGAGAATAAACAAGATCACTTCAAGTACGAAGGCGGTATTCAAGCATTCGTTGCGTATCTAAATCGTAAGAAGACACCAGTTCATCAAAGTGTTTTCCACTTTTCGACTGAGCGTGATGATGGCATTAGCGTAGAAGTCTCTATGCAATGGAATGATGGTTTCCAAGAAAACATCTATTGTTTTACCAATAATATTCCTCAACGCGATGGTGGTACTCACTTAGCGGGTTTCCGTGCAGCACTTACGCGTACGCTTAACACCTACATGGAAAAAGAAGGCTTTAATAAAAAGTATAAAACCAGTGCTACGGGTGACGATGCCCGTGAAGGTTTGACTGCTGTTGTTAGTGTTAAAGTTCCTGATCCTAAGTTCTCTTCACAGACAAAAGATAAGCTCGTTTCTAGTGAAGTGAAAGGGGCTGTTGAGCAAATGATGGCTGAAAAGCTAACTGAATTCTTGCTAGAAAACCCAGGCGATGCAAAAACCGTTGTAAACAAAATCGTTGATGCTGCGCGAGCACGTGAAGCTGCACGTAAGGCCCGTGAAATGACTCGTCGTAAGGGCGTTATGGATTTAGCTGGTCTACCGGGTAAACTCGCTGACTGCCAAGAACGAGATCCTGCACTTTCTGAACTATATATAGTGGAGGGTGACTCGGCGGGTGGTTCTGCTAAGCAAGGTCGTAATCGTAAGAACCAAGCAATCCTGCCGCTCAAAGGTAAAATCCTGAACGTAGAAAAAGCACGCTTTGATAAGATGCTTTCTTCTCAGGAAGTGGCAACACTAATTACTGCATTAGGTTGCGGTATTGGACGTGATGAATATAACCCTGAAAAGCTAAGATATCACCGCATCATCATCATGACCGATGCGGACGTGGATGGTTCACACATCCGTACACTGCTACTGACTTTCTTCTATCGTCAAATGCCAGAGATCATCGAACGCGGTTACGTCTATATTGCTCAACCACCACTATATAAAGTGAAGAAGGGTAAGCAAGAGCGTTATATTAAAGATGATAATGCGCTAACTTCATATTTGACGACATTAGCTCTAAACGAAGCATCGCTATATCCGTCGGAAGGTGCAGAGCCAATTACAGGTAACAGACTAGAAAACCTAGTACATGATTATCAGAATACGATAGATATCATTGAGCGTTTAAAGCGTAAGTATCCGTCTTCAATCATGAACCGTTTGCTTTATCACCCAGAGCTAACCGAGTCAGACTTATCTGATGAAGCAAAAGTAACGGCGTGGACTGAAAACTTGGTTGCTGATCTTGTGAAGAAAGACGAAGACGCCACTATCTTCAACGCAGAAGTTGCATTTGATGAAGAGCGCCACATGTATTATCCGGTGATCAATATTCGTCAGCATGGTGTTGATAAAGCACATACTTTGAACTTCGACTTTATTACATCTAAAGATTATGTCCGCATTGCGAACACGGGTCGTCAGATTGGTAGTTTGATCAGCGAAGGCGGTTATGTACAGCGTGGTGAGAAGACTCAAGCAATCGAATATTTTGAGGCTGGTCTTGAATGGCTTATCTCAGAGTCTAAGCGTGGCTTGTATACACAACGCTATAAAGGATTGGGTGAGATGAACCCTGACCAACTTTGGGAAACAACGATGGATCCAGATGCTCGCCGTATGCTACGTGTGACCATTGAAGATGCCATTGCTGCAGACCAATTGTTTGCAACCTTGATGGGTGACCAAGTTGAACCTCGTCGAGAGTTTATTGAAACAAATGCACTGAGAGTTGTTAACTTAGACGTGTAAACTCACACATTGTGGGATCTCATAATTCATGGCAATGTGTCTCATAGCCGTGAAATAAAATCTCATAATTCGTGAAAGTTACTAAGAAGCCATCCTAATTAGGGTGGCTTTTTTATGTCTGAAACTTAGTGAAGTAATGCTAGATAGCAAAGTGGCGCAAATGTATGAATTCATACATTCTAAGTTTTTGATATATATTAACTTTTTATAGAGATTAATTCAAAAACTGGGTATTTATTGGTAATATAGACAGATGGGCAAACTAAAAAATAAGGCGAATATGAAAATATTGAAGAGGATTTAACAGGGCAAACCAAAAGGGTTTGGAAAGCCCCGTCAAAAAGAAATAGTCAAACTATCTCCATAGCAAGAATAGTATGACATCTCTAATTTGACCGCGCAACTGAACCCTTACATGAAAAATCAATGATTTAAGTCATTACCATTTTGGTAAGGGGTTACTATGTCTGTAAAAACAGTAGATTACGCTGAAGTGCGTGATCCAAAAACTAATGGAAAAAATTTTTCATTAGTCGCTTCGAGTGGACGAGTCAGAGAGCCTGTTACTCGTTCAAAAGGGCGAGTGGTCGGTCGCTTTCCCTCTGCAAAAAACCAAGCATCCATTTCTTGGGAGTCACAACTTGAGCTTAAAGCCATTAGGTTACTCGAGTACTGCGATAGTGTTGTGTCATATCGAGAACAGCCTAGACTCTTCAGCTTTTTAATCGATGGCGTGCAAAAGCGCTACTATCCCGACTTTGAAGTTATTTTAAGTGGTGGCCAGCGCATCTATGTTGAAGTGAAACCAAAGAGGAGGCTGTTAAGTCAGCCAATTAAAGCAAAATACTTAGCCATAGCCGATGCACTTGAAAAGCAAGGAGAAACACTTTGTTTTATCACCGACTCACACGTTGCAAATGATGCCTTGCAGCAAAACATCTCGCTTATCCATCCGTATAACCAAGTTGATATTAAACAAGAGGATATAGAGCTACTGAGAGTTGCTTTCAAAGAATGTGAGACAAGCTTTGGCTCGCTTATCTCAGCGGGTGTTGCTTTGAAAACGCTCTATTCAGCAATCGCAAAAGGCCTGATAACAATAGACTTATTAAGCCTTATCTCACTAGAAAGTAATTGTATATACAATGAGGAGAAGCACCATGAGAACCGTATCTTTACATGCTGGTTTGCATCTGACCTTAGATAATGCGGATTATCTTATAGATAGAATCGTTGATGACAAATGCTACTTGGTTGCCCTTAAAGATGGCTCACTACTTATCGAATCTAAATACGCGCTGCGAGATATGCATAGTAATGGACGTGTCATTCTGCATGGAACGCAGCGTAAACAAACCACTAAAAAATCCGCAGATCTATCAACGTTGAGTGATGAACAAAAAGCGCAACTTGAGATCAGGCTTGTGTATTTACAAAGTGTGGTTCGTTGGCTTGGTAGTAAGCCAACAACAAAAGGAATTGAAGATGTGGTCGACTGTATTCACTCTGAGCTGAAAGGGGCGAAACCCTCGGCGAGCACGGTGTACAGATGGTGGCGTAAATGGGAAAGCTCAAGCCATGATCCAATGAGTTTAGTTAATAAGAAGTCTGGCTCTTCAACGTCTCGAAAGTTCAGTCGGCATGTAATACAAGCATTTAATGAGGTAGTTGAAGAGATATATTTAAACCGTCAGTGCAGACCAAAATCAGAGGTATACGATGCCTTCCTCATTCGGCTTAACAAGATGAAAATGACTGGACCTTACGAAGTTGAGATATGCACACCAAGCCGAGCTCAGTTTTATCGCATGTTTAATTCATTAGATAAGTTTGATGAGATGGCTGCCCGAAAGGGTAAATACGCAGCAGAGAAACATTTTCGGATTGCAGGGGCTGGGCCCGTTGTAACACGAATCTTAGAGCGAGTTGAAGTTGATCACACACCACTTGATGTTTTTGCTGTTGATGGGCAAGCCAAAACAGTTGTTGGCCGGCCAACCTTTACGGTGTTGTTAGATTATTTCTCAAAGATGATCTTAGGGTTCTATGTAAGCTTAGAGCCTCCTTCAGAAATATCTGTGATGCATGCACTGAAAAATGCGGTGTTTACTAAAGATTACTGTAATGAAATGAGCAGAGTTAAAGAGCGCTGGGAGAGCTTCGGAGTGCCGCACACTTTGATATGTGATAACGGTCTTGAGTTTCATTCAGGTAACTTAAGGCGAGTATGTAAAGAGCTAATGATTAATTTACAGTTTTGTCCGAAAAAGCAGCCACATTACAAGGGCGCTGTTGAGCGCTTTATAAAAACAATGAATCTATCTACGAGCCATAACTTCCCAGGTACAACACGCTCGAATGCCAACGACAGAGGTGACTATCAATCGATGGAGGAAGCTATATTCACCCTGAATGACATTAATAACCACATTCATGAATGGATCATCAATATTTACCAGAATCGAGTTCATAGAGCGACACACAGAACACCGGTAGGGCTTTGGCTAGAAGGGCTCGGTGTAGTTGAACCGCTATTGCCAGAAAGCAAAGAGCAGTTTGATATCGCACTGTGTAAGGAGGCTACACGTACCCTCAGTCACAAAGGTGTTGAGATAAATAACCTGCTTTACAACAGTACCGAACTTGGATTACTTCGTCATAAAAATCGTGTTGAATCAGTCAGTGTTCGTTTTGATCCGATGAACATGGGGCATATATGGGTATTAAATGAAACCGAGAGTCCACCGTATTTTTTTAAAGTTAGTTGTACAAAATCAGATTATGCAGACGGACTAACAAAACGTACGCATAAGGCAATTATTGCCGAGCAAAAAACAAAGGGCATAAAAGATTTTAGCCAACAAAAGTTACTTGAATATAAACATGAGTTTATGGAGCAAGTGACTAAAGATGTGAAGGGTAAAAGTTACCGCAGGCGAGTCAAAGCGGCTCGTTATTCTATTTCTAAAGATAATAGCCAGTCAGAACCATTGAGCAAGCGCTTTAGTTCAGGAGAAAACAACTCTCTTACCAATGATGGTGCACTTTACCGGTTTAAGGTGGAAGGGGCTGACGATGAATAGGGCAGAATACATCGCCGTAGTTAAAAGGCTCAGAGGAATGGTGATCGTACACCCCAATTACGAGAAAGTAATGAAGGAGCTCATCAGCTCATTTGAATTGCATAGAGAAACGGGAATTGCGCAAAACCTGTTGTGTACAGGGCCATCAGGCTCAGGAAAGACGACATTGATTCATCAGCTTAAAAAGAAGTATGGCAGTATTGAAGATGATGAATATCAAAGCCCGATCATCGTTGTTAATACACCACCGCAACCGAACATAAAGAACTTTGCCGAAGCATTTTTGGCCGCATTGGAGGACCCATTTACTAAATCAGGTAACACAATACAAAAGACTAACCGGATCACAGAAGTGATGAAAATGAAGCAAACACAAATGCTCATTGTTGATGAGCTACAACACTTCGTTGAGCACGGACGAGGTATCACACTCAGGGGCGTATCTGATTGGCTCAAAAGTGTTATTGATACAGCGCAGGTATCTACCGTACTAATGGGGCTTGATAAGGCCGAGGAAGTGTTGAAAGCGAATGAACAAATAAGAAGGCGCTTTAGCCAAACTTTGCGTCTCGAACCATTCACTATTGACAGTAAGGCTGAGGCTAAAAAGTTTGCATCGGTCATCCGAATACTTGATGAACAAATAGGGCTACCTGAAAAAATAAAATTGGGTGATGAAAGTATTGTTCGCTTTTATTACGCGACTAATGGCCTAATAGATTACCTTGTAAAGCTAATGGTTGGTGCGAGTGAGTTACTATATTCTCAGAACAGAGAAAGGATTGATAACAATGTACTCGCTGGTGCTTTTCAAAAGTATATTTGGCGCGATTGTAAAGATAGCCAAAACCCTTTTCACAAAGGCTTTATCGAGCAGCGCTTAGATAAGCAAAACATGCCGTTTTTTGTTGGGTAATGGGGCGAGCATGGATAACAAAATAAGCAGGCCCGCGATTTGTATTCCCCTGGCAGATGATGAATCTGCCATAGGTTACTTTAAGCGCCTGGCCGACATCAACGTAGTCGACCCTAACGATTTAGTGCTCCCAATTAGGTGCAACTCATCATTTGCCAAAAATTTGCAGCCCGTACTCGAAGAAAGCAAGTGGATTGAGTTTAGTGCAGCGCGCCACAACATGCTTGTTGAAATGTCAAAGCTGAACTTTAAGCACTTAAGCAAGCAATTGAAGTATTGCCCATTATGCTTGCGAGAGGGCGAGGCGTGGCAAAATGGCTGGCACTTTCTATGTTCCGCAGCATGTATCAAGCATGCCGTCTGGTTGCTTGATACATGCCTATATTGTGGCAAAACATTAAGTCTTGCGCATACGTCCTTTCACCATTGCCGCAGCTGTGGTTTTGACATGCGACGTGCCATATCACAAACTCAGAAGTGTCCTGAAGAGGTTATTGCGCTGCAGTGCTTTTTGGAGGGAAAGCCTCTACCTAATACATCAATGCCTTTGCTATGGACGGACTTTAGTGAGCTTACTCTTGAGGAGCGTTCAGAGCTTTTGCAGTTATTCGTCCGGTTTCAGCCTCAACCTGACGGTAGTATGAGGCAAGTGTACAAATATCTAAGTAACAAAGACTCGGCCAAAGTATGTCTACATGAGGTAGCTCATTCACTATTTGGTGGCTATGTGGGGTTATGGAACTATCTATGTGCCTTAAAGATATTTGATGAAGGTGCAGTAAGTTCAAGGTTTACGAAGTTCTACAGAACTTTTTATAACTTGTGTACTCATGCGTGCTTTGAGCCATACAAAGAAGTTATTGAACAGTTCATCAACAATCACTGGCATAAAGCCCTGTCAAAACGAAACAACTTATTTGCTAGCAAAACGATTCAAACTCATCCTTGGGTACCGCTACAACAAGCTTGTCGAATGTATGGTCTTTCCAAGCGAACTTTGCGTCGCGCCGTTGCTGACGGAATGCTTACCGGCAAAGTAGAGAAAAAGGCATGTAACACCTCCATTTTGATTTATAAGCCGGATATAGAGAGAAAGGTTATTCGTTTAAAAGATGTGTTGAATGCTGCTGAGGCTGCTACCTTACTTGGTGTGACTAAAGCACAATTCAAACAGTTAAGGGATGCGGGTACATTCAAGCAGTTCTCGTCTCCTGAAGCGGATTATTGCAGCACATGGCAATTCTCGAAAATGGAAATTGAGTCGTACATGGAAACGGTGTTGAGGCACACAGCTGTCGTTCAGTCAGATTACCTGTGTATACCTGATATCATGCGAGCGTATGGTCACAAGTGCGAAAACTTGCTATCTAAGTTGCTTGAGGCGGTTGAAGCCAATGAACTTATTGCAAAACAGTTCAGTGCCAAACCCAGTGTTAGGTCATTAGCGATTAAAAAGAGTGACTTGCTTCATTGGCTCGATACCACCTTGCCAACGAACCACCATTACTCGGTTCCTCGCGTAGCCAAGCTACTCGGGGTCAATCAGCAGTTTACCTATGAATTAGTGCATTATGGCTTGTTACATAGCGATGAAACTGACCATGGTTACGACATTACAGATGAACACCTCATGGCTTTTCATATTGAATATGTGTTGTTATCAAAGCTATCTAAATCGACCGGCGTCAACTCTCGCAATCTTATTAAGCACCTTATGGATTATGAGATCTACAGCGTAGACAAAGACTGGCCAGTAAAACTTAGACAGAAGGTATTTCAAAGGGAGGACGTGGAAGCCGTGGAGTGGTTGGTTGAGCTATAACTAACTCAACCAAAAAAACTGTCATCAATAACCTATAGTAAGGACTGCTTAAATTTGCTTCAATAGTTAGGTAGCTGAATGGTCTACACCTGTTAACCTTTTAGCTACCAGTTTGAAACTTAAGGAGAAGGGATGAATCAAAGTAAGGTGCAGATTCTGAATGAGATTTGTATGGCCAATTCATTGGAAGAGTCTTTAATATTGTTCAACTTGCATTTCGACAGTTTGCGAGGCTGCAAGATCGTATTTGGCGCAAAAGATGGAGCAATGCCAGGTTTTTCGACAAATCATAATTTTTCAGATGGTTCTGTAGTCAGAAGTCTTTTCAGTACAGATTCTGTATTTGTACTTGACCAAGAGACTGTTAATGACATGAGAAGTGGGCCAGCTACGTACCCTATAGATTACTCAATATCTATGGATACCCAGGCGATTAGCTATTTAGAGCCTTATATAATAGGCAATAAGTCTAGGCTTCCTGGTGACTTTGAAGAAATATTCAAATTTATCTCGCGCAAGGACGTACAGGTTGATCCTATGCCGTATGTTTTAGAGAATTTGGAAAATCTATTAGAACCAAAAAAAGCTGAGCGCATCTTTGAGAAAATAAAGGCCTATGAAGTTCTTCGTACAATAGATGCTGAGGCTTTGGAGAAGCTTGGCATTGTACAGTCAACTCTTAGTAATGCTGAGCTTATGAAAAGTGCACAAGGACTTATAGCAAGCTTGTATCAGGATCTTTGCCAGCCCAGCATAATTAAGCAGGTAGAATTTAACTTCAATTTTAGTTACTGGCATCTCCTTGCCATGATATCTATCCAACTATCTGAACCAAAAAGTACCACTGAGGCTAAGTTATATAAGTTAATTGGAATGTGCGACTCTGAGCTTGCAACTATAAGCTTTAGAGAAATAACGATAGCGAGGTCATATTTCGATAGAGGACAAGGCCTTAAATTTTTTGGAAAAGTGCAAAAAAAACGAGATGACCTTTTTGCCATTGTCAGAGGGATGGCTTGGGATATGTGGCACATAAAACAAATGGAATTGAACTTGACTACTCGACCGCGTGTAGGAGCCCGTTATTTTTTCCCGTCATTTTTAACATGCGACAAGCGGTTGGTTGAGATTATTGACCTATATCCTCTCAAGGCGTTTGCATACGACCAAAATGACCCGACGCCGATGCCATTCTACGGTAGTAATTGGATAGAGTCATTATCATCAAGTGAAGAATTTGGACAAGAAATTGGCATAAAGTATTTTACTGATAGTGCTCGACTTTCACGAGATATTCGCAGAGATGAAGCAAAAAGGAAAATGAACAGTATGGTATCGGAGCTTGAAGCAAGAGTTGCTGAAATTGCGTGTATCTCAATGAGAGAGCTCGTTGATTTTTAAATTTTTTTAATAATCGAGAGAAATAGAAGCTCGATGAACTAAACGCTTTCCTAGCGGTGAGTTATTTGTTATCAATAGGGTTATCGGTTCGCTATAAATTATCGATGCGAAAAGGATACTTAGCAAAATATAGGAACAAATATGAGTGAAGAACTTCAAGATAAGACGCTAAACCTCTATCCAATTGACTATCCATTTGAAACGTTAGTAGCAAGAATAGATTCCAAAAATCCCAAGACAATACTGAACCCTGATTTTCAGAGAAAGTATAAATGGGACAAAGATGGGTGGGGCAGAGCATCAAAATTTATAGAGTCGTGCTTAATGAGAATTCCGCTCCCTTCATGTTACTTTGCTGAAGATGACGATAGAAAGCAGTTGGTCATAGATGGAGTTCAAAGACTAACAACTATAACTAGATTCTTTAATGATGAATTTGCTTTGGAAGGGATGACTACATTCAAAGAGTTAGAGGGGAAAAAGTTCTCAGAGCTGGGAGAATTGCAAGCAGAACTAGAGTCAACAACAATACGCTGCATAGTTCTTCGTAAAGAAAACCCTAAATACCTAATTAGAGAAATCTTTGCAAGGCTTAACCAAGGAGCTGTTCAACTGAGCCCACAAGAAATAAGGCATGCTATTTATCCTGGGCCTCTTGATGACCTTCTTGTTGAGTTGGCCGAAATTGATGAGATCAGAAATTTTGGCCTCGTGGATGGCAGTGATAAAGTTCGAGATAATAGAGAGCCTGATGAGCAAGTATTGAGGTTTCTCGCATTTTCAGATGATCTTCAGCTAGAGAGCTTTAGCGACGTACTTAGCGATTTTCTTGATAATTATATGGAGCAAAAATTTGAGTCAGATCTAGATGAAATTTCGCAGCTTCGTGATAGGTTTCATGATGCACTGAACAACTGTAAGGAAGTTTTCGAAGGTGAGTTATTTTCTGATGTAACCCGTGAAAGGCCAAAGCAAGGAATGGTTCATTACGATTTGCTGATGGTTACCGTGGGCTTATTGGATAAGGAATTGGTGCAGGACAAAAAAGAAAAAATTAAAGAGGCTTACGTTCAATTATGCTCTAGTGAGGAATTTAGGCGAACACTATCAGGGGGTTTGCAAAAGAAAACATCGATTTTGAGAAGAAGAAATCTATGGAGACCTCTTTTAGATGATGCAGTCAACTAATTCATGCCTATTAACTCAGTATTCGAAACTATTCCAATCACTGAAAGAGGTTGTTGATAGTTCTGAACAACGAGTTCTTTGTAAAGAGCCAGATCCTCTTTTTATAGATAACGTTAACTTTTTTGTAAAGTCATATTTGATAAGTGTTTGCAGCTATCTTGAAGCATTCTTACAAGATGTGGCCTTTAGGCATGGTCAAACGATCTCGAACCGAGTGGCTTCTGCAAAAATTCCGCATAACTTTTTACATTGGAAGTTAGCTACCGGGATAAAAGACAAAAACTTAAGCTACGATGACATTTCTTTGCCTGTAGCAAAAAAAGATATAGCAAACGAAATATCAGCCAATCCTTATAGAACCTTAAAGCTATTTCAGTTACTAGGAGTTGATTTAACTAAAAATGGGGGCTTTGAGAGCAACAAAGATCTAATAAACGCAATTGTGACTAAAAGGAACAATATAGTTCATCATAATGATACGGCTGCAGATGTATCATTTGGTGACTTAAAGACCTATATAGATGTTATTGTTATTTATATGAGGGCAATAAAAGAGGCTGTTGATGAAGCTACCAACTAGCAAGGCTGAATTTACTCACGCGGATAACCTTATGTGAGATATATGCTGCCATAAATATCACTTAAGGAGTAGGTATGCGGAATATGCATACAACCATAAATGAATATTATTGTATTTTTGAATCATATAAAGGCGTATTTTCACCTGGAGCTTGGCTTTTTTGGGGGGTTGTAACCTCAAGCTCACTGTCGTTTATTTCTATCTGGTGGCTTGTTGGCCTTATTGAAATAGAAAAGTACTTGGAGATTGATGAGGTGAGCCAAGTTGTAAAGGCCACTTTCTTTCTATCTTTTTGTGTTTTAACGTTTCTTAGTTGGTTAAAAATATTATTAAAAAAAGACCAGTTGGCTCGACAACGGGCACAATCAGTACTTCAAACGAACGAAGACAAGTTATGGAAACTTGAAAAAATGTGGCTCCTTAAAGCGATGCCATATAAGGAGTCTGAGTATTTGTCTTTGGCCAAGGATATTGATGTATCACTTTCTCTGCGCCAAAAATATTCATCATTAGAAAAGCTGAGTGCTCGGAAAATTATGGAGCATATCTTTACTGATGAGTCTAAACCTAGAGTGCTGGCTATGTTTTTAACGCTATGTGCCAGCATTGTTGCTCTTTCTATTAAAGGAGGGGCTACGATTGAGTCTGTGTTTAAATTCTATGATGAAGCTTCTAGAAAAGAACTCTTTACTATTTTTATCACTTTTCCAGTTATAAGTTATACATTTTATGTTGAGCTGAAAATAGTGACTGCTTTTCTGGCACGACTTATTGAACGAGGGATTGAACGCTTAGATGGCAAGCATGCTTATAGCAAAAGAAAGGCAAAAATCTTCATTAATGTTCTTTTAAGATCTTTTGCTTTTGAAAAGCCCAGAGTTAAAGTTAGGCTATGATTCATAGCTCTTTAAGAAGACAAAGCTATCTAACTCAGAGTGTGCTCTTATGAATATCAAGAATCATGAGAATCTAGTTTGATACTTCCAAAGATCATGAGAAAACGGTCACTCATAGTTTCTCATGATCCTTGCCAATGCTTTAATCTACATGGGTGTTATTGTCACTAATTGTGAGATCTCACACACATCTAGTAAAAAGGAGGGATTTTCCCTCCTTTTTTTATGCTTTAAAGCTTAAAACCCTCCTACGCTCGCGGTATACTGAGCATAATTTTCAATCATTGAATCTAGCGTGAGCGCCAAATTACTGAAGGCGTTTACATACGATAAGTACCAGATAAAAATAAGCCAACTATGCAAAAATACGATATCAAAACCTTCCAAGGTTTGATCCTGGCTTTACAGGATTACTGGGCGCAGCAAGGCTGTGTTGTAGCTCAACCTTTAGATATGGAAGTTGGTGCGGGTACATTCCACCCGATGACCTTCCTTAAGTCCATTGGTCCTGAGCCAATGTCGAGCGCATACGTACAACCTTGTCGCCGCCCGACAGATGGTCGCTATGGTGAAAACCCTAACCGTCTTCAGCATTACTACCAATTCCAAGTTGTATTGAAGCCATCGCCTGAGAATATTCAGGAGCTCTACCTAGGCTCTTTAGAAGCGTTGGGCATTGATACATTAACGCACGAAGTGCGCTTTGTTGAAGATAACTGGGAGTCACCAACGCTAGGTGCTTGGGGATTAGGTTGGGAAGTATGGTTGAATGGCATGGAAGTGACTCAGTTTACTTACTTCCAGCAAGTTGGCGGTATTGAATGCTCACCGGTAACGGGTGAAATTACGTATGGTTTAGAGCGCCTTGCAATGTATATACAAGGTGTAGATAGCATTTATGATCTCGTTTGGACAGATGGTCCAATGGGACGCGTAACTTATGGTGACGTGTTCATGCAAAACGAGATAGAACAGTCGACATATAACTTTGAATATGCGGATGTAGAGGCATTATTCAAGCAGTTTGACCAGTGTGAAAAAGAAAGCGAAAAGCTAATCGAAGCAGGGCTTCCTCTACCAGCTTATGAGCAGGTAATGAAGGCATCTCATGCATTTAACCTGTTAGACGCACGTCATGCTATCTCAGTAACTGAGCGTCAGCGCTATATATTAAGAGTTCGTGCTTTATCAAAAGCCTGTGCACAGGCTTACTATGACGCACGTGAAGCACTTGGCTTCCCGCTTTGTAAGGATAAATAATGTCGACTGAAAACTTACTCGTAGAAATTGGTACCGAAGAGCTACCACCAAAGGCGTTACGCAACCTTGCTGAGTCATTCGCAGAAAATACTAGGCAAGAGCTAGAAGCATTAGAGCTTAGCCATGAAGGCGTGAGCTGGTATGCATCACCTCGTCGCTTAGGTATTCAAGTTAAAGCATTACAAACGCAACAAGCCGACAAAGTGGTTGAAAAGCGTGGTCCAGCTATTCAGGCGGCATTTGACGCCGATGGTAACGCGACTAAAGCGGCGCTAGGTTGGGCTCGTGGTTGTGGTATTGATATTATCGATGCTGAGCGTTTAGAAACTGATAAAGGCACTTGGCTGCTACACAAGGCGAAAGTAGAGGGGCAACAGACCTTAGCGTTACTAAGCGATGTGATCAACAAAGCATTGGCTAAGTTACCTATTCCAAAGCCGATGCGCTGGGGTGCGAACAAGACGCAATTTATCCGTCCTGTGCATACTGTGGCTGCACTACTTGGTAGTCAACAAGTTGAAGGTGAAGTGCTAGGTAAAGCCATCAGCAATGAGTTGCAAGGACATCGCTTCCATCACCCTGAGCGTGTTCGTGTTGAACATGCTGATGATAGTCATGCAGTGCTAAAAGGTGCATACGTTATTGCGGATTATGAAGCACGTAAAGCATTAATTCGTGGTCAAATTGAAGCTGAAGCTGAAAAGCTCGGCGCGCAAGTGGCGATGGATGAAGATCTTCTTGAAGAAGTTACATCACTAGTCGAGTGGCCAGTAACTTTGGTTGCATCTTTTGAAGAAGCCTTCTTGCAAGTGCCTGATGAAGCACTTATCTACACCATGAAAGACGACCAAAAATACTTTCCACTGTTAGATAAGCAAGGCAACTTGATCAACAAGTTCTTGTTTGTTTCTAACATTGAAAGTAAAGATCCGAGCGTGGTGATCTCGGGTAACGAGAAAGTGGTTCGCCCACGTCTGGCAGATGCTCAGTTCTTCTTTGAAACGGATAAGAAGAAAACACTGGAAAGTCGTCTTGAGTCACTTGATTCAGTGTTATTTCAGAAGCAGCTTGGCACACTAAAAGACAAGTCAGAGCGTATCTCTGCGCTCGCTGGTTTTATTGCGGAGCAGCTTGGTGCTGATAAGGCATTGGCAGAGCGTGCAGGTTTACTAAGTAAAACGGATTTAATGACTGAAATGGTCATGGAATTTACTGACGTTCAGGGCGTGATGGGTATGCATTACGCGCGCATTGATGGCGAAGCGGAAGAAGTCGCACTAGCACAAAATGAGCAATATATGCCGCGTTTTGCTGGTGATAACCTACCGTCTAACCCAATCAGTTTTGCCGTGGCGCTTGCGGATAAGTTTGATACTCTGGTTGGCATTTTTGGTATCGGCCAGACACCAAAAGGCGATAAAGACCCGTTTGCACTTCGCCGTGCTGCCATAGGCGCATTGCGTATTATGGTAGAAAAAGAACTACCATTAGACATTCAGGATATAGTTGCCGAAGCAATGACGTTATTCGGTGATAAGCTAAGCAATGCAAATGTTGCCGATGAAGTGGTTGAGTTTATGTTAGGTCGTTTCCGTGCCTGGTACCAAGATGAAGGTATCAGCGTGGATGTGATCCAAGCAGTACTTGCAAGACGTCCAACGAGCCCAGTTGATTTTGATCGCCGAGTAAAAGCGGTTAGTCACTTTAGAACGTTGGCGGAAGCTGAAGCGTTAGCTGCTGCCAATAAGCGTGTAAACAACATTCTAGCGAAGAATAACGTCGCGTCAGAAGCTGCGGTGGAGAGCTCACTCCTGCAAGAAGAAGCTGAGCAAACATTGGCTGCACAAGTTGCTGCGTTAACTGCTGAGCTTGCACCTGTTTACGCTGAAGGTGATTATCAAACTGCACTGACGCGTTTAGCGAGTTTACGTGAAGCAGTAGATAACTTCTTTGATAATGTTATGGTAATGGCGGACGATGAAGCGGTTAAAGCTAATCGTTTAGCACTACTTGGTCAGTTAAGTAAGTTATTCCTTAATACTGCAGATATTTCAGTGTTACAAAATTAATTGCTGATACAAAAGCCAGCAACTGCTGGCTTTTTGCTGATTGGTAAAAGCAAGTAAAAGGCTGTCTAGCTATGATTAAAAAACAAGGGGCAATGGCGATTGCGCTATTAGCACTTACCGCTTGTAGTAGTAACTTTCAATTGCCAACAACGTCAACTTCACCGGTTGTTGCTGGTGAGTTGGATAAGACAATGTATTTACGCGGTGACTTCACTCTGTGGGATGCCGAACCTCAGTATCGCCTTGAAGAAACACAACCGGGGATCTACGCAACAAAAGCAAGATTTATGAGCCCAGGTAAAGTGTATGAATTTAAAATTGCTGATGAGCAGTGGAGTGAAGGCTACAACTGTGGCTATAAGAGTGAAGGGCAGTTAATGCTAGGACAACCGCTGGTCGCGGATTGTAACACGGTGTATAACTACTTTAGTTTCAAGCCAAGTAAAAAAGGTTGGTACGAAATCCGCTTAGATTATCGTAATCCTCGCTCACCAAAGGTGGTGATTGTAAAATCTTAAAAAAGCGGCAGATGCCGCTTTTTTATTGTCTATGACTCATGAGTTCAAATAGTGTTAAAGAGGAGATCACTGACCTTTCTTAATCACATATTTGTAGGGAGATTCAGCCACTGCTTTGGCTACCAAAGTGTGATCCATAAATTCACAGAAGCTCGGAATGTCTCTTGTCGTTGATGGATCATCTGCGATAACTAACAACGTCTCACCTAAGTTCATCCGTCTCACCATGCCTCTAATCATCATTACCGGCTCCGGACAACGTAAGCCTACTGCATCTAAGGTATGGTCGGTATTATCAAAACTCATTGTGGGTGGCCTTGTTCGTTACGTTGCTAATTACGGAAATTGCTATTTTAACCGCATGTTGTAAGTAAGCTCAAGTTTGGATAACTCATGTCTGATACCAATTAGTCTTAATACTTGCTCAATTTGAAGGAGCAAATCTGACGCTAACTGCGTTAAAAATTTCTCATTTAGAACAACTAAATAGCAAAATATTTGCCTTGTTATCGACAAAATTTTCTCGCCTCAAAATAGACCACTTAATTAAGATAATTGGTATTAGCCAACCTGAGGTGAAGTAAATGCAGGTAATAAAAAAGGCAAAACAGCTGTGCCGTTTTGCCTTGGTCACCAAGTTGAAGTTGTGTGCTGGTATTGTCTTATAAAAGCCCAGTACCAGCTGGTTGGAATTAGTTATCTACGCGCTCGAATACGGTAGCGATACCTTGGCCTAAACCAATACACATAGTTGCAAGACCATACTTCGCGTCTTTCTCTTCCATTAGATTGATAAGCGTTGTGCTAATACGTGAGCCTGAGCAACCAAGTGGGTGACCGAGTGCAATTGCACCACCGTTGAGGTTCACTTTCTCATCTACCTTGTCTAGTAGACCAAGGTCTTTTAGCACTGGTAGTGATTGCGCTGCAAAGGCTTCGTTTAGTTCTGCAACATCAATATCATCTATAGTAATGCCCGCTTGCTTCAAGGCTTTTTGTGATGCTGGAACTGGACCATAACCCATAATGGAAGGATCGCAACCTGCGACTGCCATCGACTTAACACGAGCACGAATAGGAAGACCGAGCTCTCTTGCTTTAGACTCGCTCATGACCAACATAGCTGAAGCACCGTCAGACAGCGCTGAAGAGGTACCTGCAGTTACCGTACCCGATGCTGGGTTAAATACAGGACGTAGCTGTCCTAGACCTTCTAGGCTTGTCTCTGGGCGGATAACTTCGTCATGCTCGACAAGTACTGGTGTACCATCGGCATCATGACCTTCCATTGGTAGGATTTCTTTTGCAAAACGCCCTTCAAGGGTTGCGGCATGTGCACGCTGGTGTGAACGTACGGCAAATTCATCTTGCTGCTCACGACTGATACCGTGCATTAGCGCTAAGTACTCAGCCGTTAACCCCATCACGCCAGCAGCTTGTGCAACTGATGTCGCAAGGCCTGGGTGAAAGTCATTACCATGTGTCATTGGTACGTGACCCATGTGCTCAACACCACCGATAAGGTAAGTGTCACCAGCACCGGTCATGATAGCGCGAGCTGCGTCATGCAATGCCTGCATTGACGAACCACATAGGCGGTTTACGGTTACCGCCGGTACGGTGTGAGGAATGCCAGCTAAGAGTGCAGCGTTACGACCAACGTTAAAGCCTTGCTCTAACGTTTGCTGTACACAGCCCCAGTAAATGTCATCAATTGAGTCTGGTGCTACTTGAGGGTTACGCTCAAGTAGGCCTTTCATCAAGTGTGCGCTGAGGTCTTCGGCACGTTTATGCTTAAATACACCGCCTTTTGAACGGCCCATTGGGGTACGAATACAATCTACGATTACCGCGTTTTCCATGTTACTGTCCCTCCACTTGATAGAACACTTTACCTTCATCTGCCCACTGTCTAGTTTGCTCAGAAACTTGATAAATTTCACCAAGATGAGCGTACTTGTCAGCCATTGCTACAAAGTTTGCGAGGCCGATCTGGTCTAGATAGCGGAACGCACCACCTCTGAATGGAGGGAAGCCGATACCGTAGATCAGTGCCATGTCTGCTTCTTGCGGTGAAGCAACAATGTTTTCTTGCAGACACAGTAACACTTCATTGATCATTGGCACCATACAACGCTCAATAATCGTTTGTTTATCAAATTCAGTGGGTGCGTCACAAATACCGCTCAGCAGCTCAAGCGCGCTGTCGTCTTTACTCTTCTTCAAACGACCTTTGCGATCCGGTGCGTATTGGTAGAAGCCTTTTTGGTTTTTCTGACCAAAGCGCTCAGCACCCGCAAGTACTGCGACAGGATCTTTGTCTTTACGTGCCATGCGAGTAGGGAAGCCATCAGCCATTACACCAGTACAATGGTTTGCCGTATCGATACCCACTACGTCTAGTAGATACGCGGGACCCATTGGCCAGCCGAAGACATTTTCCATAACCTTATCTACTTTTGCGAAGTCAGCACCTTCTACAACAAGTTGGCTGAAGCCTGCAAAGTAAGGGAATAGAACACGGTTCACAAAGAAACCTGGGCAATCGTTAACAACGATAGGAGATTTGCCAAGCTTTAAGGCATAATCTACCACTGCGGCAACGGTTTCATCCGATGTTTGCTCGCCGCGAATGATTTCTACCAATGGCATTTTTGGCACTGGGTTAAAGAAGTGCATGCCACAGAAGTTTTCTGGCTTCTCAAGTGCCGTGGCTAACTCATCAATACGAATAGTCGATGTGTTTGAAGTCAGGATCGTACCTTCTGGCAATTGCGACTCTAAACTCGCCAATACCGTTTTCTTGATTTTAGGGTTTTCAACAACGGCTTCTACGATGATGTCTGAGCCTTGTAGATCGTGATCGTTGAGCGTAGCTTTGATTTTACCTAAAGTGGCAATCATCTTGTCCATCGACATGTGGCCGCGCTGTACTTTTTTACCAAGTAGTTTTGCAGCCTCACCCATACCAAGGTCTAGGGCACCTTGCTGGATGTCTTTCATGACAATTGGCGTACCTTTGTAGGCTGATTGGTAAGCGATACCGCCACCCATAATACCAGCACCAAGTACCGCAGCTTGTTTGATCTCTGTTTTACTTTGTTTCGCTTGTTTCTTGGCAACCGTTTTGATGTATTGATCCGCTAAGAAAATACCGGTTTGCGCCGCGGCTTCTGCCGTTTTGGCAAGCTTAGCAAAGTTTTGGTTTTCGAGTGCCATCGCTTCGCTGCGGCTAAGGTTAGCTGCCGCTTTAAGCGTTTGTACCGCCATCATTGGTGCTGGGTAATGACCTTTGGTTTTTGCCATGACTAAGCCTTCGGCCATACCAAAGCTCATACCTTGCTCAACACGGTTCATCTTCAATGGGTCAAGCTTGATTTGGCGTTTCGCGCGCCAATCCAATTTACCTGCAATGGCTTGCTCCAAGGTACGAATAGCGGCAGCCATAAGTTTGTCAGCAGCTACTACACCGTCAACCGCACCCACTTTTAGTGCGTCATTCGCTCGGTTTTCTTGACCTGTGGTGATCCACGTCATTGCGTTGTCAGCGCCGATTAAGCGAGGAAGTCTTACGGTACCACCAAAGCCCGGCATAATGCCAAGTTTAACTTCTGGTAGGCCAATTTTTGCGTTGTCAGTTGCAATACGGTAATCCGTGGCGAGTAACCACTCGCAACCACCGCCAAGCGCAAGGCCATTTACTGCCGATAGTGTAGGGAAAGGTAAATCTTCTATTGCGTCGAAGACATCGGTTGCGGTTTTAATCCAACCAACAAGTTCTTCTTCTGGGCGTTGGAAAGTCGGAAGGAATTCAAAAATATCAGCGCCAACAATAAAGTGGTCTTTGTCGCTGGTAAAAATTAAGCCGTCGATGTCGTCGCGTTGGCTCAATTCGATAAGCGCTTCGTGGCTTTCCTTTAGTACTTGCTGAGATAGTTTGTTTACTGAGCCTGGTAGGCAAAACTTAAACTCAGCGATATTGCCTTTGCAAAAATCAACTACAAAGGACTCGCGTTTGATTAACATACATGTTCTCCCGTGCTTTACACTGGTACGATGAGTTGTAATTTCAATCAGTGTGGATCCTTTGGCGGCAAATTGCAATGAAAAATTTACCGCACATTTACTGAAATACCTGAGTCGGTTTGCTATGGTGGCTTAACGCACCTCGCATTTAGTGTCATTTATGAGCATGCTCGCAAGTGACAAGCCGAGTTTTGGTCTTCAGCGCCATCTTTAGATAAGCATAATTTGGCTGTATTTCAATTTAGGTGTGTATTCTTTTGGCAGATAAATAAGGGTTTGCATGACATATTGGTTACCCCGCTTAGCTGCAGGCAGCTTATGTATGGTGAGCTGGCTCTGTGCAGCCGATAGCACTCACGACGAATTTAAAGAGGCTGAGCGTGTCGCTTGGTCTGGTAATTATAGTAATTTTAAAGCTGCAACAGCGCAGCTCGATCACCCACTTAAGCCGTACGTTGAAAAGGCGTTTTATGAACGTCATCCTAAGCTCAAGTACCAGCAAGAAATTCAGCACTTTTTAACGGTATACGAACACACCCCATTAGAATGGCCAGTACGCTCTGCTTGGCTCGATTATTTAAAGCGGCATAAAAAGAAAGCACGATTCATCGAGTTTTATCGTGAGACCAGCGATATTGAACTCAAATGTACGTATTTGGCGTATCAGTTGGATTTAGGTGCGCCAAAAAAAGCCATTCTTGATCAGGTAACCGATATTTGGACGGTGGGAAAGTCTCAGCCTAAAGCCTGTGATGGCCTTTTTGGCCAATGGCAAAAGGCGGGGTATAGAACGCCTGAGCGTGTCTGGCAGCGTATTTCCAGTGCCGCGCAATCCGGTCAAACGTCACTGCTAGATTATCTTGAGAAGCTGTTACCAAAAAAAGAGGCGTATCTTGCCGAGCTTTATAAAAAGGTTCGCCAAGATCCGAGTGCCGCTGCCGGGCTTTATCGGTTTAGTAAACGCACCGAAAAAGAAGCCGAAATTGCGGTATATGGTGTAAGACGCCTAGTTTGGCGTGATCCTGATTTAGCGCTACGTGCCTGGCAGAAGATGCAGGATATGTTTACCTTTACCCAGCAGCAAAAGGATAGTGTTGCTTATCGTTTTGCTCTGGCGCTTGCGTCTAAAGGCCATGAAGATGCACGGTTTTGGCTAAATAAAGTGCCTAAATCGTTGCAGGACAAAAAGCTACTACAGTGGCTGATGAGTAACATGCTGAAAGAGCAAGATTGGGAAGGGATCTCGGCTTTATTCGTGGGTCACGAGCAGCTTAGCAATGGTCAACAATACTGGCTTGCATATAGCCTCGCGAAGCGTAACGAGTTGGCTAAGGCTAACGAGATTTGGCAGCAATTAGCACAAGAGCGTGATTACTACGGCTTTTTGGCCGCTGCCCGGTTGGGAATACCAGTCTCACTAAATGAAGAGCCGTTAAATGTTGACCCCAGCATTGTAGAACGAGTATCTCATGCGCCTGGTTTTAAGCGAGCAAAGGCTTTATACGAGCTGGAAAGGTATACTCAAGCACGCCGAGAGTGGAACTACCTTACTAACACCTCAAGCAAAGAGGAAAAGCTTGCAGCATCCATATTGGCTGCTGAGTTTGATTGGTACGACAGCACTATTTTTACTCTTGCACAGATCAAAGCTTGGGATTACGTTGATTTACGTTTCCCGATGGCGTTTAAAGATCTGTTCACTAAATATAGTGAGCGTAATCGAGTCGATATCGCATGGAGCATTGCGATTGCTCGCCGGGAAAGCTCTTTCGCACCGGATGCACGCTCGAGTGCGGATGCTCACGGTTTAATGCAGTTGCTGCCAAGCACCGCCAAATACGTTAATAACCGCAAGCGCGTGGCAAAAAACCGCCTCTATCATCCGGCCACAAACATTCGTTTGGGGACCAGTTATTTAGAGTATTTGAAGCGTAAAAATGCTGGAAATGAGATTTTGGCGACAGCATCGTACAACGCGGGTTATCATAGAATTAAGCGTTGGCTGCCGTCAGAGGCCATGCCTGCTGAACTTTGGATTGAGCTGATCCCATACCGAGAAACACGTGACTACGTGAAAAATGTGATGGCATATCGACAGGTTTACCATACCCGTCTTGGTCGTGATGGCAACATATTGGCAAGTATCTTGGATATGAAAATTGTGAAATAACCGCACATGGCTGGTGCTTAGACTCAGTTCGTCGTTTTTAGGTAGCAGCTATGATAGACTCGATAGTATGTGAATTTTTGAAAATGGGTACACCATGGATAAGTTAGCAAATTTATACGCAGAGCATATTGCCACGTTGCAACAGCGTACAAGAACGATAGTAGAAAGAGAAGGACTGGATGGACTTGTGATCCATTCGGGGCAAGCAAAGCGTCAATTCCTTGATGATATGTACTATCCGTTTAAAGTTAACCCGCAATTTAAAGCTTGGTTGCCTGTTATCGATAATCCGCATTGCTGGATTGTGGTCAATGGCAGTGACAAGCCGAAACTCATTTTTTATCGTCCGGTTGATTTTTGGCATAAAGTGCCTGACGAGCCGAGAGATTTTTGGGCAGAGTATTTTGATATTCAACTGCTGGTTAAGCCAGATCAGGTTGAACAGTTACTGCCATACGACAAAGCAAACTATGCCTATATCGGTGAATATTTAGAGGTTGCACAAGCGCTTGGCTTTACTCAAGTGAATCCAGAGGCGGTGATGAACTTCTTGCATTATCATCGTGCATATAAAACTCAGTATGAAATGGCATGTTTACGTGAAGCAAGCCGTCTTGGTGTGCTTGGCCACATGGCGGCGCGCGATGCCTTCTTTGCTGGTGGCTCCGAATTTGAAATTCAACAAGCTTATCTCAATGCAACTCAGCATATGGAAAACGATACGCCATATGGCAATATTGTCGCCTTGAATGAAAATTGTGCGATTTTGCACTATACCCATTTTGAGCGTAAAGCGCCGAGTAAGCACTTATCATTTTTGATTGATGCTGGTGCAAACTTTAACGGTTATGCGTCAGATATTACCCGTACTTATGATTTTGCTAAACAAGGCGAGTTTGCCGAGTTGGTGAAAGTCATGAACGATCACCAAATTGAGTTGGGCAAAGCATTGCAACCGGGCAAACTATACGGTGAGCTGCATATCGATTGTCATAATCGCGTGGCGCAAGTGCTGAGTGACTTTGGTATTGTTAAGCTTGATGCTCAGGCCATCGTCGAGAAGGGGATTTCTTCCACTTTCTTCCCTCATGGTCTCGGTCACCATATTGGTTTACAGGTACACGATATGGGCGGATTCATGGCTGATGAAGCCGGTACGCACCAAGCACCACCTGAAGGTCACCCGTTCTTGCGTTGTACTCGTAAGATAGAGGCTAATCAGGTGTTCACTATTGAGCCTGGGTTATACTTCATCGATTCATTGTTGGAAGACTTGGCGCAAACAGAAAACAAACAGTATATCAATTGGGATAAAGTTGATGCACTGAAGCCTTACGGTGGTATCCGTATTGAAGATAACATCATTGTGCATGAAGATAGACTAGAAAATATGACGCGAGATTTCGGTCTCGAGTAAGCTGATTTCTAGCGCTAAAAGCAAGTATTTGGGGGCCGATTGGCTCCCTTTTAGTTTGGAACATTATGTCTGAATATTTCATTCCGAGTGAGTCACTGAGTCATCATGAGGTAATTAAGAAAAGCACGTTTATCGTGCATTTGGCCCACACGCCAACCATCGAAGATGCTAAAGCGTTTATAAAGCAGATTAATGACGCGTATCCCGATGCAAGACACAATTGTTGGGCACACATAGCTGGGCCCCCTGGTGGCAGCCATGTACTAGGGTTTTCTGATGATGGTGAGCCTAACGGGACGGCTGGTAAGCCAATGCTAAATGTGCTGATGGGATCAGGGATTGGTGAGATCACTGCGGTGACGACGCGTTATTTCGGTGGTATTAAGCTCGGCACTGGGGGATTGGTCAGAGCCTATGGTGGTACGCTTAATAACGCGCTAGCACAGCTAAGCACGACTAAAAAGGTACCGGCTTCTATTATTGTTGGCCACAGTGATTACCATCTTCAAGGTGTGATAGAGCAGCTATTACAAAGTCAGTTTACAGTGCTAAATTTAGATAAAGAATACGCTGCTAACATTACTTGGCAAATAGCAGTAGATAGTCGTGAAACACAACAAATCATTGATGCTATTTATGAATTAACCAATGGTGTTGTATTATTTAAGCAACTCAAGGAGTAGGCTCTACTTCTTTACATTCACTAATTAACCTCTGGTTAAATAACAAAAAGCGCAGCGTACAAAATGCAATTTCGTACCATAATAAAAATACTCGGGCAGTTAGTCGCTCTATTTAGTATCACTATGGTGCCACCAGCCATTGTATCTTTGATATATAAAGATGGTGGTGGTGTACCTTTTGTTTTAGCTTTCATTTTTAGTGTGCTAATGGGTTTGTTTGCGTACTACCCAAACCGCAAGGAAAACGGCGATCTTAAAGCCAGAGAGGGCTTCTTAATCGTTGTCTTATTCTGGCTGGTACTGGGGTCGTTTGCATCATTGCCGCTTATTTTCTTAGATAAACCGAATCTATCTCTAGCAGATGCCGTGTTTGAAGCTTTTTCTGGGCTGACAACTACAGGGGCTACGGTCTTGACGGGCATAGAACATTTACCTAAAGCGGTATTATTCTATCGCCAGCAGTTGCAGTGGCTTGGTGGTATGGGGATCATTGTATTGGCCGTAGCCGTTCTTCCTATGCTTGGAGTTGGTGGCATGCAGTTATATCGTGCTGAAACACCAGGTCCAGTTAAAGACTCAAAAATGACACCGCGTATTGCCGATACCGCCAAGCACCTTTGGTATATCTATGTGTCTCTAACGGCGGCTTGTACGCTGGCTTATTGGATAGCAGGAATGAATTGGTTTGATGCTATCTGTCATGCGTTTGCCACGATAGCCATCGGCGGCTTCTCAACCTATGATGCTTCTATGGGTTACTTCGATAATCCATTTATTAATGTTATTTGTGTCGTCTTCTTGTTGATTGCTGCCATTAACTTCTCGCTACATTATGCTGCGGTATCTAGTCGCAATATTAAAGCCTATTTGCGAGATCCTGAGTTTAAAGTCTTTCTGTTTATCCAGTTAGCGTTGGTGGTGATTTGTTTTGCGGTATTGTCGTCAAACAATGTCTATGAAACAGGTGATGAGACCTTAGATCAAGCGATGTTTCAGGCTGTGTCAATTAGTACTACCGCAGGCTTTGCGACCGATAGCTTCTCAACCTGGCCGCTGTTTTTACCTATTCTCTTGATTTTCTCCAGCTTCATTGGAGGCTGTGCTGGCTCTACGGGTGGTGGTATGAAGGTTGTACGTGTCTTTTTGCTTTATTTACAGGGGATCCGTGAGCTTAATCGTTTAGTGCATCCGCGTGCTATATACTCGATAAAATTGGGTCGAAAGGCACTACCAGATAAAGTGGTTGAGGCTGTGTGGGGGTTCTTTTCGGCCTATGCTCTGGTATTTGTGATTATTATGATTGCATTGCTCGGGACGGGACTCGATAACATTACTGCGTTTTCAGCAACTGCGGCTTGTCTAAACAACTTGGGGCCTGGGTTGGGAGACGTTGCGGCGCATTATGGTGATATTAGTGATACCGCAAAGTGGATCCTTACGCTTGCAATGGTCTTTGGTCGCTTAGAGATCTTCACGCTGTTAGTCTTATTTACTCCTACCTTCTGGCGTGGGTAACTGTGCTTAAGTTGTGGGCTCCTTTGCTGAGAGCCTACAACTGACTGTGTCATTACCTCTTTTCTGCCACTCTAGTGACAAATTGTCATTTTATTTTTGAACTTCGCAAAGAAAAAGTTAATAAAAAATTTCAAAAACTCGGATTTTCGGGGTTTTCAAGTGTCAATATTTTTACAACGATTTAACTTGGAGGCGACGATATTGCTTGCCACACGCTTTTCAGATAAAGGATTTAAAGTGATAAAGGGATTTGCTGCTAGCCATGAGCAGGGTTTAGGTATGCAGCTTATAGAACGAAGCGTAATACAGTTGAATAGCTTAATCGATGAAGTCGGTTACTTGCAGCTTAATCAGCTTACATTAGGTCGTGCCCAGAGCTATGACTTATTTCATCAAGTTGGCTGTGAGAGCGGTGCACGTTTCGTTGTTCAAGTGATCTCAGAAAATGAGCTCTGGCAAAAGCGCCAGATACCAGCAATTATCGATGATTTTGAGACTGAGGGAGTGGGCTGTTTATTCAAGCGTGATGTCTCGGGTATATTATTTGTTGCTAAGCGCAATAGCGAACCTATGATGTTATTTATTGAAGCAGAAGAGCTTGCATTGCCACAAAGCTCACTTGAAGTACAAAGCAGAATGATGACTCTAAGAGGTGGCGCATTAATGCTAAAAAGCCATTTTTTAGTAAAGTAATTGACCCCTTTTTAGGTATTGTTGGTAGTCGAAGAGTTGTAATTAATCTGAATTCAGTTTTAAATAGCCTTCCGCTAAAACTGCTACAATAAAAAAGTAGTAGAGTAAACTCAGGAAGGGTTGGATCCATGTTAAAAACTCAGGAGGTTGGGCAGGATACTTTGCTCACCGCTATCAGCGCTGGAAGTATTGTTGACTTAGAAATTTGTTTACCGGCAAATAGCAAAAGAGTAAAAACAGAATACGTCGGTATGCTCCAAGGGGCATTTTTAATTCTTAACCATCCCAACCCTAAGCGATTAGGCGCGGCGCTGGACTTTGTGATGGAAGGGACTTCGGTTATCGTCCGAGCTTTGCTCGAGAATGGCGATGGCCAAGTCATTGCATTCAAATCGCAAATAAAAGCGGTTTCAGTCCATCCCGCGCGGCTTATTTTTCTTTATTTACCCGAAAAAGTACAAACCTACAAACTCCGCTCGCAAAACCGTGTGCCAACCTTAATTCCCGCAAAATTTCACTGCCATGGCAGTAAAGATGTTGGGGTGATAAAAGACATTTCACTTGCTGGTTTACAGCTAGACTTAACGTCGATTGATGCCGAGCATATGGAAGAGGGGCTGAAATGTGAGGTTTTCATTGAAGGAAAAGAAGGGAATCAGATCACGCTAGAGGGCGATATTCGGCGCATAAAGAGTCATGATAAAATCGTCTCTTTAGGTATTCACTTAACCTCAGCTCCGGACATAATCCGTAGTGTATTAAAAGATTACCTAATCGATTTGTCTATTTTTCAAGATCAACAAGATACCTAGGGCGCTTTAAACGAATAAAGCGCTTACTTGGAAGAGTTTTTCCACAACACCGATTTGCTTTTTGTCGATCAGGAACATGATCACATGGTCACCAGAGAGAATAATGGTATCGTCATGTGCGATCAGTACATCTTCATCACGGACAATTGCACCAATAGTCGCGCCCGGTGGTAATTTAATATCTCGAATTGCACGACCGACAACCTTAGAAGTGTTTTCATCACCATGTGCGACAGCTTCAATGGCCTCTGCTGCACCTTTACGCAATGAATAAACGTTAACGATATCACCACGGCGAACATGGGTTAGGAGCGCTGAGATAGTCGCTTGCTGTGGTGAGATAGCAATATCAATGTCGCCACCTTGCACGAGGTCGACATAGGCACCACGTTGAATAAGCGCCATAGTCTTTTGTACGCCCATACGTTTTGCAAGCATCGCAGCCATAATGTTGGCTTCGTCGTCGTTCGTCACCGCGATGAACACATCTACTTGCTCTATATGTTCTTCTGATAGCAGCTCTTGGTCTGAGGCATCGCCACAAAAAACCACCGTATTATCGAGCGTTTCAGACAATTGCGTGGCACGAGCTTGATTGCGTTCAATAAGCTTAACGCTATGGTTCTTGTCTAATGAACTGGCCAATCCCGCACCTATGTTACCGCCACCGGCAATCATAATTTTCTTGTAAGAGCGTTCAAGCTTTTGTAGCTCGTTCATGACCGCACGAATATGCTTGGTTGCGGCGATAAAGAAGACTTCATCATCGGCTTCAATTACAGTGGTGCCGAGTGGTTTGATGGCTTTGCCCTGACGATAAATAGCGGCAACACGGGTGTCGACGTTTGGAATATGCTCTTTTAATGCAGAAAGTGCATAGCCAACGAGTAAACCGCCGTAATAAGCCTTAACCGCCACGAGTGACAGCATGCCCTCGGCAAATTGCAGCACCTGCAAAGCGCCTGGATAATCTATTAGCCTGCGGATATATTGCGTTACTAGCTGCTCCGGTGCGATGTAATGATCGACCGGTAAGTCGTCATTATGAAACAGCTTTTCTTTGTACTTTAAGTATTGTTCAGAGCGGATCCGCGCAATTTTGGTCGGCGTATTGAAAATACTATAGGCAACCTGACACGCAATCATATTGACTTCATCTGAGCTGGTTACGGCAATTATCATGTCGGCGTCTTCAGCACCTGCTTGACGTAAGATCTCAGGGTGAGCACTGTGGCCAGTGACCCCCTGTAGATCGTATTTGTCTTGCAGCTCTCTTAAGCGCTCGCCATCGATGTCGACAACGGTAATTTCATTTTCTTCACCGACGAGGTTTTCTGCCAGTGTCCCGCCGACTTGGCCGGCGCCTAAGATGATGATTTTCATATTGGTTACGGTCGATTTTCTATTATTGTTTTGTCAACTTTGCGTAGTAAAACCCATCACTCAATCCGGGTAATAGCTGCAAGCCTGGTTGTGTTTGTGTGTCTGCATCATGCAAAGGTACAAGCGTCGCATCAGGGGTCACAGAAAGAAAGCGTGCGATCTGTTGCTGGTTCTCTTGTGGTAGTACCGAGCAGGTAGCATAAACTAGTGTGCCACCGGGCTTAAGCAATGGCCAGATTTTATCAATAATTTGTGCCTGTAACGTCACCAAGTTATCAATATCAGAAGCGCGTCTTAGCCATTTGATGTCCGGGTGTCTTCTAATAACGCCAGTTGCAGAGCAAGGTACATCCAATAAGATGCGATCATATTGCTCGCCATCCCACCATGTTTCAGGGTTACTTGCATCGCCCTCAAGGCATTTGGCCGACAATCCGATCCGTTCAAGGTTTTGCTCTACACGTTGCAAGCGATCACCATCAGCGTCAATTGCAGTCACTTTGGCGTCAGCTAACTCCAAGATATGGCAAGTCTTACCGCCTGGAGCGGCACAAGCATCAAGAATATTTTCACCTGCTTGTGGCGCTAATAATCTTGCGGCTTTTTGGGCGGCGGCGTCCTGTACTGAGCAAGCGCCAGCGGCAAATTGTGGTAGCGCATAAACATCAATCGGGCTATCAAGCAAGATCCCGTCTGGATATTCACTATGAAGCTGATAGGCTACCCCTTCTTGGTCTAGCAGAGCTGCGTAATCGGCAGTAGAGAATTGCGATTGGTTTACACGTAGCCACATTGGTGCTTGTTGTTGATTCGCTTCTAAAATAGCTTGCCATTGAGTTGGGTAAGCGGTTTTTAGTTGATTGATAAACCAGCCCGGGTGGTTGTATAAACAAGCAGGGATTTCGGCAGCACTGGTTTCTAGTTCGACCTGATGACGTTGGAAGCTGCGTAAAATTGCATTAACTAAGCCTTTCATGCCGGGCGCTCTTAGTGGCGTAAGTGCGTTTACCGTTTCGGCTACTGCAGCATGAGCTGGTACGCGCATATGTTGTAGTTGGTAAATACCCACATACAACAAAAACTGGAAAACACGGCGTTTACCTTTAAGCGGTTGCTCAAGTAACTGCTGGCAATAGTGTTCAAGTGAAGGCAAATATCTTAATACGCCGTAGCAAATTTGCTGTAGCAGGGCTTTGTCTTTACCGTCTAACTGGCTGGTGGCAAGTGGTAATTGAGCACTTAACGACGCGCCTTTATCGACAACTTGAAATAGGGTTTGGGCAGCGAGTGCGCGTACATTACTCACGCGTCACCAACCTTAGCACCAATTGCTACCCAGTCGGCTCGACCATTCAAAAAGTCTTGTGCAGACATGGGCTTTTTACCTTGTGGTTGTAAGGTGTGAATTTCCAATGCCTGTGTGCCACAGGCAATTACGATACCGTGCTTGTCCGCACGTAGCACATGTCCTGCATCACCTTGTTCGTCAACTACCTTCGCCTGCCAAATCTTGACGCTGTTACCTGCCATATTGGTAAAGCAAACCGGCCATGGATTAAATGCGCGGATGTTGCGTTCAATTTGCGCAGCTTCCATCTGCCAGTCAATCTCGGCTTCTTCTTTGCTTAGCTTCTTAGCATAATTCGCTAGTGTATCGTCTTGCTTTTCTGGCGTGATCTCGCCTGCAGATAAGCGCGTGAGCGTATCGATAAGTGCATTAGGCCCAAGTTCAGCAAGCTTGCTGTAGAGATCTGCACTGGTATCAGTTGCTGTAATAGGGCAGCGGGCGATGTGCAACATATCACCGGTATCTAGGCCCTCGTCCATTTGCATGATCGTTACGCCAGTTTCATTGTCGCCAGCCCAAATAGCACGCTGAATAGGCGCTGCGCCTCGCCATCGCGGTAAAATTGAGCCATGAACATTCAGGCAGCCAAGTCGAGGAGTATCTAAAATGGCTTTTGGTAATAATACTCCGTAGGCGACAACAATCATGACATCGGCATCAAGCGCAGCTAGTTCTGCCTGTGCTTCCGGTGTTTTTAATGATTGCGGTTGTAGCACTGGCAGGTTGTGTTCTTGTGCTAGCACTTTTACTTCACATGCTTTGAGCTTTTTCCCTCGTCCTGCTGGGCGGTCGGGTGGGCAGTACACTGCCACGACGTCATGTTGTGATTGAATAAGTGCGTCAAGGTGGCGCGCTGCAAAGTCAGGCGTGCCTGCGAAAACGATACGCAAAGGATTACTCACGAAATACCCTAAAGTCAGTTAGTTGGAGGTTGGTTAAGCTTGCTTTGCAGCGAGCTTAGCCTCTTTTTCAAGCTTCTTACGAATACGATCACGCTTTAGTGGCGATAGGTAATCGATAAATAGCTTACCAACTAAGTGGTCTAATTCGTGTTGAATGCAAACGGCAAGCAAACCATCTGCGTCTAATTCATACGTTTCACCATGTTCGTTTGTTGCCTTTACCGTGACGGTTTCAGCGCGGTCTACTTTTGCGTATGAATATGGCACTGACAAGCAGCCTTCTTCACTCACAGTAGAACCATCGCGTTTGGTTATTTCTGGGTTGATTAATACGCGTGGTTCGTCGCGCTCTTCAGAAACGTCAATAACGACGATTCGCTGATGAATATCCACTTGCGTAGCCGCAAGGCCGATACCATTTTCATCGTACATCGTTTCCAGCATGTCTTTAACTATTTGACGTACTTCGTCATTAACCTCTGCTACAGGCTGTGCGACAGTGCGTAAACGCTCATCTGGGAACTTTAAAACTTCTAATATGGCCATGATTACCCTAAATCAATTTATCGTGTAAGCTGTTGTAAGCTAGTGTATGGTCTTATTTTAGCCATTCAAGTTCCCCTTTAACAGGTTTTGGTGGATAATAACCAAAAATAACCACAAGGAAGCCATCATGAAATATCCGATTGCTGCATTAATACTCGCTGGCTGCTCAGTTTTCTCTGTGAAGGCGGACACTTTGTCTGTAAAAGCAGATGCGCCGCAGCGTTATGTGGTGAAAAAAGGCGATACCTTGTGGGATATTTCAAAAATGTACTTACGTTCTCCATGGAAGTGGAAGCAATTGTGGCAGTGGAACCCTAGTATTCAAAACCCAGATCTAATTTATCCAGGAGATAGTCTTAAGCTACTCTACGATGAAAATGGTAATCCTATGCTGGTGTTAGACAAGGGTGTGAAGAAACTGTCGCCGCATACGCGTATTGTTAACCAAAAAGTGGCTGCTATTCCTACCTTGCCACTCCCTATCATGGAACCTTTTTTGCGTTTTGAGCAAGCGCTTTCTGAGTCGGAATTTTCTGATAGCCCAATTGTTCTCGGGGCTAACCGTAATATTAAAAATGCGACTCCGGGTCATCTTTTGTACATTAAAGCTGATTTAGTCAAAGGCGGGCACTATGCCATCTATCGTCGTGGTGAAAGCTACCGTACCTTAGACAGCCAACAACTGCTTGGCTTGGAAGCCGTGTTAGTTGGTTTAGGCCATGTGGTTGAGCAGGGAGATATCGTGGCGGGGCGTCCAGCAAAGCTACAGTTAGAAGTTGCCAAACAAGAGGTTAGGGCCGGGGATATTGTGCTACCCATATCTACAGGACAAAGTTTTCCGGCACAGTTTTCTATGTCTCGCCCTGAGCAACAAACTTTGGGCCGTATTATTGCGAGCGATAATAAGCTCAGAGAGTTTAGTACCATGAGCGTAGTGGTGCTGGATGTAGGCAGTAAAGCGCAGCTAAAAGAGGGACATGTCCTTGATATCGTAAGGCAATCGCCTACAGTTATAGAAAGCCAGCACGGTCCGCGCTATATTGAAGATGCATCACGACTCGACAAACTGATCACCGAAATGGGATCTTGGTTTGGTGAGGAAAACGATGACGACAGCGTAGTATGGCATATGCCAAAGGAAAAAGTCGGTGAGTTGATGATCTTTAAAGTGTATGAAGACTTAAGCTACGCTATGGTTGTTGAAACTTCGGAGCCGATCCGCGTTGGTGATCATGTACAAGCATTCAAGGAAACTGCCAGTAATTAAGTGGTAGAATTTCTCCTTGAGTGAGTCAGTAAACTCAAGGAGAGAGTATGAAACAAGCTAAACTAGCTCAAGCTTTGGCATTAACCCTGTGCCAAGGACTGGGTATCAAAACCATCACCGCATTACTTAATCAAGTCCCCCTTACGCAATTATTCACATTAAGCCAGGTTGAGCTTTGTAAGCTTAGGCTACCAGAAACTATTGCTGCCAACTTAGCGAGCACAGATTGGTCTCGTATAGAGCACATACTGGCTTACTGTCAACGTCAGCAAATTGATGTTGTATCTTTGTTTTCTCCTGAATATCCCGAGCAACTAAAAGAGATCTGTAATCCTCCCTTAGTGCTATTTTGCAGAGGGAATATTGCGTTATTAAAACAACCACAAATTGCAGTTGTCGGTAGTCGCAGTTCAACGAGAACAGGGCTTGGGCTTGCACATGAATTTGCACAGGGCTTAAATCGCTCTGGATTGGTGGTGACGTCGGGTATGGCAAGAGGGATTGATGGCGCAGCGCACCAAGGTGCACTTGATGCTCGAGGAGAAACCATTGCCGTGCTAGGGACAGGTGTTGATGTTGTTTACCCCAAACGCCATCAACGGCTTTATGAAGACATCGTACAGCATGGTTTGGTGGTGAGTGAATTCTTACCAAACACTCAAGCAAATAGTAATCACTTTCCGCGGCGTAATCGCATAATTTCAGGTTTATCTTTGGGTGTTTTGTTGGTTGAAGCCGAAGTAAAAAGTGGCTCGCTGATTACTGCACGCTATGCACTGGAGCAAAACAAAGAAGTGTTTGCGATCCCTGGCTCAATTAAAAATCGATTAAGTAGCGGTTGTCATTACTTGATTAAGCAAGGGGCAAAACTCACCGAAAATATTGAGGATATTTTGGAAGAAGTGAGCTTTTTTTGTGAAAACAGTCTATATAGTATAGAAATAGGGGAGCAAAAAGAGGAGCAATGTCCCGTATTAGAAAACCTTGGCTTTGAGGTGACGTCAGTCGACACTTTAACGCAAAGGACCCAGTGGCCAGTAGAGCAGGTGATTGCCAGACTATTGGACCTAGAACTCGAAGATAAAGTAGAGCGTGTACTCGACGGCTACATAAAACTCGCGAGGGGTTAAGAAGATGTTTGATATTTTAATGTATTTATTTGAGAACTATATTCACAGTGAGGCAGAAATCTTTGTCGAACAAAACGAACTCACCGATGAACTCCTTCGCGCCGGCTTCAATCAAGGCGAAATATACAAAGCACTTGATTGGCTTGAGCAACTTGCAGATTTACAACACAGTGACGAAAACCCCTATTTAAATGCTAAACCGGACCATGCGACACGGATCTACACTGATAGCGAATGCAATATGCTAGACGTTGAGAGCCGTGGCTTTTTAATGTTTGTGGAACAAGTCGGAGTGATTGACAGTACTACCAGAGAAATGGTGATGGATCGCTTATTCGCGTTGGATAAAACCTATATCAGCCTAGATGATTTAAAGTGGGTGATACTAATGGTGCTATTTAATGTGCCGGGTAAAGAACATGCTTATGCGCAGATGGAAGATCTGATTTTTACCGAGCCTGCATCTGTAGTTCATTAACTCTGCCCTAGCATGATAAGTTTCCTTCGGTAAGTTGAGGTCTTGAGCTCAGCTTACCGCCTTTCAAATAATGTTTCCTGCTTAGTTGAAAATACTGATATCAAATACTTGTAAGGGGGAATTTCCATCATTTCCTTGACCCTAAAAACGAGGCTATTATATTAGGCGCATACTTGCACAAGGGGGCGGTGGTAAAGCGATGAGTAAAATAGACCATGCATTATTTAATGCAGACAAACATGCATTAGAAAAAGAGTATGAAGTATGCCCAGAATGTGGCTCTGAGCTGGTAATCAAAAACAGTAAAAATGGTCCATTTATTGGCTGCGCTAGCTACCCTACTTGTGATTATATTCGCCCACTCGCACATCATGATAGCCATGTAATTAAAGTACTAGAAGATGTGGCTTGTCCTGAGTGCGGCAAAGATTTAGTGATAAAAAATGGCCGCTATGGCATGTTTATTGGCTGTACTGGGTATCCTGATTGCCACTATATTGGTCATGAAGATGCGCCACCCACAGCGGCGTTACCAGCGTGTCCAAAATGCCAAAAAGGCAACCTAATTCAGCGTAAAAATAAGTTTGGTAAACACTTTTATAGTTGTGACACTTATCCAAGTTGTAAGTATACCTTGAACGCCAAGCCTGTAGAGCAGGCTTGCCCTGAGTGTCATTGGCCCGTGCTGGTGGAGAAAACCCGAGCGGGTAAAGCTGTGCTACAATGCCCACAGAAATCATGTCAAAAGATAGTGGAAATACCGTGAGTAATGACAATAAAGCGGATGCTGCGACAATAACAACGCCTGAGTCAGCACTTCAAGCTGGCGAAGTGATCTGTTATCCAACGGAAGCCATTTATGGTTTAGGTTGTGATCCTGATAACCAAGATGCGGTCACTAAGTTACTAACAATCAAATCTCGACCCATAGAAAAAGGGTTAATCTTAATCGCCGACAATTATGGTCAATGTTTGCCCTATGTGGATGACAATAAAATCCCGATGGATAAGCGCGCTGATATTTTTTCGTCATGGCCAGGCGCCATTACTTGGTTATTGCCAGCGAAAGCCAGTACGCCGCATTGGTTAACAGGGGGGCACGATACTATCGCTATTCGTGTTACTAGCCATCCCATTGTAAAGCAATTGTGTCAACGCTTTGGTAAGCCGATTGTATCTACCAGTGCCAATATAACGGGTCAAACTCCAGTTGTTTCGTTGTCAGAAGCTCGTAGCCAGTTTGGCTCACAAGTTGGCTATTATGTTGAAGGTGAGTTAGGTGGTAATACGACCCCAAGCGTCATTAAAAATGCAATGACTGGCCAAGTGATCCGAGGATAAAAAGTACCATGAGTAAAATAAACCTAGAGACCGTAAAAGCCTTTTTATTACAACTACAAGATAATATCTGCCAAGGCTTAGAGGCTGCCGATGGTAACGCTCAGTTTGTTGAAGATGCCTGGGAGCGTGCTGAAGGTGGTGGCGGTCGCACTCGCGTGATCCGTAATGGCGATGTTATTGAGCAAGGCGGGGTAAACTATTCACATGTTTTTGGCGCTTCCATGCCAGCCTCAGCGACGGCGCACCGTCCAGAGTTAGCAGGCCGAAGCTTCCATGCCTGCGGGGTATCTTTAGTGATCCACCCGAAGAATCCCAATATTCCAACTAGCCACGCCAATGTGCGTTTTTTTATTGCTGAAAAAGAAGGTGAAGAGCCGATTTGGTGGTTTGGTGGTGGTTTTGATTTAACCCCATTTTATCCAGTTCTTGATGATGTGAAGCACTGGCACCAAGTTGCAAAGGATTTGTGCGCACCATTTGGTGACGCGGTATACGGTGACTACAAAAAGTGGTGTGATGAATATTTCTATTTAAAACATCGAGATGAGACTCGAGGTGTGGGTGGTCTATTCTTTGATGACCTAAATCAATGGGGCTTTGAAAAGAGCTTTGCATTTATGCAAGCTGTTGGTAATGGCTTCCTTGATGCTTATCTGCCTATTATTGAAAAACGCAAAGATACACCGTATAGCGAACAAGAACGTCAATTCCAGCTATATCGCCGAGGCCGTTACGTTGAATTTAATCTGGTATGGGATAGAGGCACATTGTTTGGCCTACAAACAGGTGGACGTACCGAGTCTATTTTAATGTCGATGCCACCATTGGCACGTTGGGAGTATGACTTCCAGCCAGAGCCAGGATCGAAAGAAGCTGAGCTGTATAATTATCTTACGCCAAAGAATTGGTTGGCGATGTAATAGAGTAAAAAAGGAGCCTCGGCTCCTTTTTTACTTTTAGCGGTTCACTTAGTTTAATTTAAATCCGCGCACTTGCTCATCCAAATCGCGCGCAAGGGTGAGCAACTCTTCACTGATCTGTTTAGAGCCATGGGCATCAACTAGCGAGCGCTCAGCATTATCGCTAATCGCCACTACGCTACGATTGATTTCTTCAGCGGCCAGGTTTTGCTGCTCAGTGGCATCGGCAATTTGCAGGTTTAAGGCATTAATTTCGTGCATCTGTGTCGAGATGTCTTTAAGCGCTTGTGCCACTTTCTTGACCTGATGTGCGCGGTCATCTGCTTCTTCGCAAGAAGCACTCATTGCTGCCACGGTTTGCTGTGCCTCGGACTGTAGCTTATCGATAGTGCGTTTGATTTCATCGGTTGAGTCATGTGTTCGTGTCGCAAGTGTTCTGACTTCGTCCGCAACAACCGCAAACCCTCTTCCTGCTTCCCCGGCGCGCGCGGCCTCTATTGCTGCATTGAGCGCTAAGAGGTTGGTTTGCTCCGCGATACTACTGATCACTTCGAGTACTTTACCCACTTCAAGAGTTTGTGCTTGGAGCTGAGAAACTTGTTCTGCAGCTTGCCTTACATCTTGTGCTAATTGGTTGATACTTTGCTCAGTATGATTAGCAACAGCCATGCTTTCCTCCGCGAGGTGATTGCTGCTATCAGACTTTTCTGATGCAAAGTGGGTGGTATTTTTTACTTCACTTGAAGAGCTTTCAAGCTCATTAATTGCGGCTGCAACAGAGTCCGTCCCTTGTTTTTGCTCTTGAATGGCCAGCTCGGTAGTTTCCGCTGAAGCATATATAGATTCTGCTGAGTGAATAAGTATTTTTGAAGAGTTGGATAACTGCGCAATATTGTCTTTAAAGCTATCCATCATTTTATTGAAGTTAATCGCCAAGCGTCCAAGCTCGTCATCGACTTGGTCGTCTATTCGTAATGATAAGTCTTTGTTCGTCGTTGCGAGGCGCATGGTTCGGCCTAGCGTTTTTAGTCGTACTATAAAGAGCTTCCTAAAAAGTACGCCTAAAATCACAAAGGTGGTAATAAAGATAGCAGAGAGAAGCGCAGTGCTAAACCATGTATTAGTGTGTACCGTATTATCAATATCATCCAAAGAGTAGCTGATCCGCACAACACCGAGCACATCGCCTTCCTTTGCCTGATGACAACCCAAGCAATTTGTTCCTTTATAGCTTTCTTTGGCCACCATCGGCTTTAAATAAGTCATGATGCGACTACCGTCGCGCTGTTCAATAACTAAGGTTTCTTTCCCGTTCAATGCATCAAATTCAGCCTCAGAGTTAGGTGCTTGATTTGCATTACCTGGACCGTAAAGCTTATTAACTTGCTCGGAGCGGATAATATGCGCATCTTCGATATTTGGATGATTGCGAATTTTATCACTCAGAATTTCACGGTTTGCCATGGTGCCGGTCAGCATCATAGTATTGATAGAGTCAAAGTAATTATCTGCCAGTAGCTTAATATTACTTTCGACGGTTTCTTCAGCGAGCGTCTTTTGTTGACTGCTGCTACTAAGGATACTGGCAATCAAGACGAGCACGCCCGTCACTGCCAGTAACGCATAAATTTTATGTTGAATAGATTTCACACGCATCGCACCTGTACACAATTAGAACAGTGATTATGCATCTCTACTCAAGAGCGGGATTTGACCTAGCGCAAAATAGCCGTGTAATTTTAATTAACTAATACTTTAGTTTTATTCTTGATTAATCATATGTGTCGCAAGCTGAGCGAGGGAGTGCCTTAATCCTTCTCTTAATAATGGGTTTCCTACCTCTAAGTCTAATGCTTTATTCATGCAGTGCATCCATTGATCCCGTAAATCTTGGTCGATAGGGAAGGGCATATGGCGCATTCTTAGGCGTGGGTGACCATATTTCTCTGCAAATAAATCGGGCCCGCCTAACCAACCAGAAAGAAATTCAAAAAATACCTGTCTGATCCTATCTAATGGTTGTGGATGCATATCGTAAAGCGGCTTTGCATAGGGGTCGGTTGCCATAATATCGTAAAAGCGGTTGGCAAGATCGCGGGCGCCTTGTTCTCCACCAATGATTTCATAAGGTGTTTTTTCTGGCGTGGGGGCACTATTCTTTTGTTCTACGGTTGCATCTTTATTAAAGATACGTTTAATTAACTGCTTCATAATGACTCTTTCAGGGCGCTCATATAACGATGGACAAATACGCGGTATTCGGTAATCCGATAAAACATTCTAAATCGCCAGCAATCCATGCGCAATTCGCACAGCAATGCCAGCAGCAATTAGAATACGAGGCTATTTTGGCATCAGAAGATGCCTTTATTCAAACTGCATCGACATTTTTTGCCCAAGGTGGTTGTGGTGCGAATGTGACTTTACCTTTTAAAGAGCAGGCATTTGCCTTTGCGGATACCCTCACCGAACGAGCTAAGCTCGCTGGTGCCGTCAATACCCTAATCAAACAGCAAGATGGCAGTATTACAGGCGATAATACTGATGGTGCAGGTCTGGTACGAGATCTCATGAAACACCAAACTAAACTTGAGGGAGCTAACGTACTATTGATTGGTGCAGGTGGCGCCGCCAAAGGCTGTATCTATCCGCTCCTCCAGGCCGGAGCAAAACGGATCGTCGTGACCAACCGTACTGAGTCAAAGGCATTGCAACTAGCAGAGCAATTTGCCTCGTATGGAGAGGTTACAGGGTGTGGCTTAAACAATCCCCCCGACATTGGTTTCGATATTGTGATTAACTCCACCTCATCGAGCATCACAGGGCAAGTGCCAGATGTTAGCCCTACTGTTATTACATCCTGCTTAGTTGCCTACGATATGTTCTACAGCGACCAGCAAACAAGTTTCTTAGGCTGGGTGGCGCAACATAATCAACAAACGCAATTGATTGATGGCATAGGTATGTTAGTTGAGCAGGCCGCAGAAGCGTTTTACCAATGGCGAGGGGTGAGACCTGATACGTCCGAAACATTTAGACTTATTAGAGGGTAAATATGAACCAAGCAATACTGTTTAATGATGACATCAGTTATCAGCAGGGAGAATTAACGTTTACGGCGATGGCCAGTGGTCAGCTGATCAGCTGTAAAATTGCAACTAAGCTTGAGCAGGAAGCCGCAATAGCGCACTTTGCTCAGCATCAATTCGATTATGAAATGCAGGCTGAGCAGTTAATAGAGGATGAAGCGTTTAATGAGGCGGGAGAGATAAGCTTAGCTTTCCTCTAAATATTCATCTTTCAGTTCCACGTAATTTTGGGCGGACACTTTTAAAAATTGTAGTTCTTGTTCGGTGAGGGGTCTGGCTTGTTTTACCGGACTACCGACATATAAAAAACCGGACTCAAGATTTTTATTAGGCGGGACAAGTGCACCACCGCCAATAATAACGTCATCTCCTACGGTGACGTTATCCATAATAATTGCACCCATACCTACGAGAATACGATTACCAAGTTTGCAACCATGCAACATGACTTTATGACCAACAGTCACATCATCACCAATAATAAGCGGGTAACCGTCAGGTACTGAAGTGCTCTTTCTTGTTAAATGCAGTACGCTTCCGTCTTGAACATTAGTTCGTTTCCCTATCTTGATGTAGTTCACATCGCCTCTGGCTGCAACCAATGGCCAAACGCTGCTGTCTTCGCCAATTTCTATATCACCGACCAAAATGGATGATTCATCAATATAAACGCCTTGTGCCAAGCGCGGGGATTTACCTTTATAACTTCTAAGCATGTCTAGATTACTCATCTCTCGTGTCTTGTGTCACTAGTGTAGAGTGTTGAATTGTAAAACTCTAGTACGAAAAAACTGCAAAAAGATAAGCAAAAGTGTCAAAAATAAGCGTTTCGCTTCATTTTTGCTCGAACAAACGTTTTTTCGCAATTTTCTTTAAAAAAAGGGTTGCACTAAAATCGGATCGCCCTATAATGCGAC
>NZ_SGPI01000043.1:0-7178 GCF_004208845.1 Pseudoalteromonas sp. CO348
TGTATTCATGATTTATTTGAGGGGCAGGTAGCGAATGCGCCAGAGCAGACGGCGGTGGTATTTGAAGGTCGTACACTAAGTTATAGAGCGTTGAATGAGAAAGCGAACCAAGTAGCGCATTACCTACGTTTGGAGCATGGCGTAGGGCCGGATACATTGGTTGGGTTGTGTATAGAGCGGTCACTGGAGATGGTGATAGGGATAATGGGTATCTTGAAGGCAGGGGGGGCGTATGTTCCTTTAGATCCGAATTATCCGGCAGAGCGACTGAGTTACTTATTAGCAGATACAGCGGTTGATATCGTGTTGAGCGGTACGAAAGAGCGGGATGTACTGGGAGAGTTTGCAGGTGCAGTTCTTTGCTTAGATGGGATGGCGGATACGACGGGATATGCATGTGTTGATTATAGTAAAGAGAACCTAGATAGGGAGGAGATAGGGCTTACCTCAAGTCATTTGGCATATGTAATTTATACATCGGGGTCAACGGGACAACCAAAAGGCGTGATGGTTGAACATCATTCTTTGGTTAACCGAATTATTTGGATGGATGAAAAGTATGGTCTGAGTGCAAATGATAAAATTCTTCAAAAAACACCTTTTAGTTTTGATGTATCAGTATGGGAATTTCTATGGACATTAGGCTTTGGCGCCCAACTAATTATTGCAAGGCCTGATGGCCATAAGGATCCAGAGTATTTAACCCAACTTGTCATAGACTCAGGAGTAACAAAGTTACACTTTGTTCCGTCTATGCTTGGAGTTATCTTAAGTTGCGCTACCTTCAATAATTGCACAAGCATTAATCAGGTGTTCTGTAGTGGAGAGGCATTGCAAACAACTCATGTGCAAATGTTCAAAGAGGTACTGCCTAATGCGGAGTTACATAATTTATACGGCCCGACAGAAGCGGCAATTGATGTTAGCTATTGGGATTGTGCTAATGGATCTCATCAAAGTGTGCCAATAGGAAAGCCTATTTATAACACCCAGCTTATCATTTTAGATCCAAGCCAGAATATCGTACCATTTGGTGTTGTGGGTGAGCTCTATATTGGAGGTGTTGGATTGGCGCGGGGATATCACAATAATGAAGTGTTAACCCGAGAAAAATTTATCGAAAATCCATATTTTGACAAGGATAGAAAAAACAGCTCTAAGCGTTTATATAGAACGGGAGACTTGGCAAGTTTAAGAGCTGATGGAGAAGTTGAATACCAAGGTCGAACGGATCATCAAGTAAAAATTAGAGGAATGAGGATAGAGCTTGGTGAAATTGAATATCAATTGGGTCAATTGACAGAAGTTGATTCCGCATTAGTGACAACAACAGAAGCAGCAGGATCAGCTCAGCTTCTTGCTTACATAAAAACTAAAAGCAACCATTCACTGGATACCACTAAGGCGATGAAGCACAAGCTTAGAACTGAATTAGCTAAGCATCTACCTTTACATATGGTACCAGAATTATACATTTACGTTGAAGAATGGCCTCTGACTCCTAATGGTAAAATCAATCGAAGCGCCTTACCTAAATTTGATGTGAATTCGATTCAGGTGGAAATTGTAAAACCGGTTAACGACATTGAAGTAGCTATATTAAATGTATTTGCAGAATTACTTCAGCTTCCAAATTCCGAAATAAGTATGGAATCAAATCTATTCGAGCTTGGGGGACACTCTCTATTAGTGCCTACTGCAATCTCGAAGCTATCAGATATGGGCTACCTTTTGTCTGTTGCTAATATTTATCGCTCAGCATCGTTGAAAGAGATGGCGGAACTTGTAATTGCAAATCAAAATACTTACATTGTTTACAACTCTAAAAGTCTAGTGCCAATTGGAACAGAACGGTTATCAGCTGATATGTTCGACTTAGCTAAATTAGATGAAGAAACCATTTCGAAGATTTCAGCAACGGTACACGGCGGTGCAAGCAATATACAAGATATTTTGCCGTTACTTACGCTTCAGCATGGCTTTCTTTTCCAGCACTTAGCAAACCCGGCAAAGGATCCTAGTTGGCAATCAATTTCCATGAGAGTTAACAAGGATGAGATAGACACACTGATCTCAAGCTTTAACAGTGTAATAGTTCGTCATGATGCTTTACGAAGTGTGTTTATACCGGTGTTGCCGGTTCCTGTTTCAGTTGTTTTGAGAAAATATCAGATTAGGGTTGATTATCATGAATTAAGTAATGTCGGCGATCCAGAGAGCCAAATGGATTATATTACTCATGATTATAATATTGATACCCTGCCACCAATGCTATTAATTATTGGTACAAATAACCAACTCAAGCATCATCATGTAAGATTAGTTACACATCACCTTATGCTTGACCATGAAGGTGCTAATATAGTGCTAGAAGAATTGGTGAGCGTTATATCTGGTAACGCTGAACGACTTGCAAAGCCTGTTCCTTATAAAGGCGTTGTGGCACATATAATTAATGCTAATAGTAATGATGAAGACAAAAACTTTTTTGCAAAGCAGCTAGCAGGGTTCACTAATGCATCAAATATAGTCGGTATTTCACAAGCCAATTTTTCAGGCGAAGTTACGACAAAAGAAATCGCTCTTGACGCAAAACTGGAAGAAAGCATTCGTACAATTTCAAAACAGCATAACTATTCACCTGCAACGTTCTTTCATACTGCCTTTGCAATGTTAATGTCTGTGCTTTCTAAGAATAAAGACGTAGCGTTTGGGACTGTATTTTCAGGTCGGCAAAATGCGCCTCCTGGCAGTGAAAATGCTGTTGGGATGTTAATGAATACTTTACCTTTTAGAGTCAATACCAATGGCTGTACATTGATTGAACTGTATACATCTGTCGCTGAGAAACTGGTTGGATATTTATCACATGAGCACTTTCCGATAGGGCAGGCTAAAGCACTAACTCAATTAAAGGGAAGTGAAAGCTTAATAAACGGAGTGCTGAATTATAGATACGGCTTTGCTACTGAAACAGCAGTCAAAAATCACGTTATTGATTATATTGGTGATGAAGATAAGATGGGAGCATCATCTCCCATAATTCTAGCAGTTACAGATAATATCAATAAGTTTCATATTACTCTAAAGGTTGATAGTAAAATCAATGTAGAAGCTGTTTTTTCTATATTTAAGTACATATCAAAAACTATAGTCTCATCTCTTTGTGAGGAAAAAATAACAAATAATGTTGAATGGGTTACAGAGCTAATTAATGCAAGTCAATTATTGGTCAGAGGGAGAGAGCCTGTTGTTGTTAATGAGCAGGGGTATGCTTATAAAAAAGTAAAGTCCATACTTTGTAAGCTCTTGGGGGTTGAGCATATTGATGCAAACGAAAATCTCCTAGAGTATGAGAGTTTTTATGATGTTGCCAAGATAGCGGCTGCATTTAATAAAGAGTTCTCGTTGGATCTAGAACCCGCTTATCTTATTGATAATAATAGTGTTGGTCATCTTGTTTTATATTTAGAGAATGTCTTAGTTTCTGAAGCTTATGAAAGTAAGTTGCTAGAAGATAATTATAATTGTGGAGTTATTTGATTTATGTTTGATCTAATTAAAAGGGCCGTTGAGTCTGGTATTTTGCTTTATGTTGATGAAGGTGAGCTAAAGTATAAGCAGATGGGCGATGAGTTTCCAGAGGATTTGAAACAGAGTATTCGTAACGAAAAGAAGAACTTAATTAATCATATTATTGAGCAGCAAAGTAAAAATCTTGGTAAAGTTAGTTTAATTGAGCAATTTGCAAAGAATGTAGTAAAACATCCAAGTAGAACAGCCTTAATTTTTGGGGACAAAGTGTTATCATTCAGCGAAATGCTTAAGCAAGTTGAGCATTTAGCATGTTACATCCTTGCTCACTCTAATCACAAGCCGGTAGCGATTATGATGGGTCGAGGGGTTGATACTATGATTGCTATTTATGCAGCTTTACGGGCAAATGTACCGTATGTACCGATTGACCCTGCAAATCCAAATGAGAGAGTAAGCTATTACTTAAAAAACTCATCAGCAGAGTTGTTGATAACCGATGTTGATGTAGACGCAAGTAGTAAGAGCATCGCGACGCCTATTTTGTTTGACGATATTATGGCGTTAGAGGAGTTTGACAAATCAGTACTGCCAAATATTTCTGATATAGATGAAGAGTCAATTGCTTATATAATATATACATCAGGTTCAACAGGTAAGCCGAAAGGAGTTGCCTGTAGTCATAAAAACCTGCATTACTATGAAAATGTAATGCAACAGCAATACCGTCTTCTTAATCTAACTGACTGTTCAAATTGGTTGTGGAACGCTTCTTTTGCCTTTGATGCCTCGATAAAAGGGGTGGTTTCTCTTGCACAGGGACGATCACTGGTAATTCCCAGTGACACTGATGTGAAGGATCCTAAATCATTAGTTTCTTTGGTAAGAAAATTCGATGTTCCTGTTTTAAATGCTCCCCCAATTGTCATGGAGTATCTTCTACCACATCTTATAGCGACACAAACTTACGTTAATTTAATCGTCAGTGGTGACGACATCAGCAAGGCGCTTTGGGCAGAGCTATTCAATTATGGAATACTTGCGAATAGAAAGGTGATAAATGCTTATGGCCCAACAGAAGCAACAGTAAACGCAACCTTAGAAGTCCAAACTAATGATAATGAAGTGTCAATCGGAAAAGCAGTTGATGGCGCTCAGCTTTATATTATGGATGAAAAACTACAGAGCTCTGACTCTGAGGGGGAACTGTACATTGCTGGTGATGGAGTTGCTATTGGTTATTTTAATAACGATAAAGCAACGAGCGAAGCGTTTGTTGAGCTGGACATTGAGTCTAAAAAAGTTAGAGCTTACAAAACTGGAGATTTGGTTAAGGTATTAGACGATAATAGAATTAAATTTCTTGGTAGGACAGATAGCCAGATTAAGTATCGAGGGTACAGAATTAGCCTTGGTGAGATTGAAGGCGTACTGAAAGACTTTACTGGTATCAAAGAAGCTGTGGTGCTTGGCAATAAAAGTGAAAATGATATGAGAATAGAAGGCTATTTAGTTGGAGAGTCGGAATCGCCTTCTATTGAAGCTATATATCAATATTTGAGTTCGAAGCTGCCAGAATATATGCACCCTACCTCGTTAACTTATCTAGACACCTTACCTTTAACTAGCGGCGGAAAGGTAGATAAAGGCATGCTCTTAAACTCAAACACAATGCCAGCTAGCATGGACTTGTCGGTTAATAATAGCATTGCTGACAGACTAACTTTCATATGGAAAGAAGTACTGCGAAAGGAATCCATTGAATTAGAACATAGCTTCTTTGAATTAGGTGGGCACTCGTTATTGGCAATGCAATTGATGCAAAAGATTGAGAATGAATTCGGTTTGGTAATGGATACTAGGGACTTGTTTACCTTACTTACACTGCAAAGCCAGATAGATTGGGTCACAGAAAATATTGATAGTACAGCTGTTACAGAGGGAAATTCAGAGTCTAAGGCAGATCAGTTAGACCAAGTGGAGCTTGAAATATGATCGAAGAGTTTATCGCTCATTGTAATACTCTTGGTATCAGTATGGAGTTGGGAGCCTCCGGAAAGCTTAAAATTAATGCAGATCGCTCAGTGTTAACGAAAGAAATCACCGAAGAGATTAAGCTCAATAAGCCCTACATAATAAAGTACTTGCAAGACTATAAATTAAAACAACTAGATGAAGAGTATCAGCTAGGTGTGGAACACCGTGTTGCCACGCTTTCACGTCTCGGGCTCAGTGAATCTGATATTGAGGGCTTTTATCCGTTATTACCCCTTCAAGAAAGTATGCTTTTAGATCATATTCTAAATGATGGGTTAGACCCATATATTGTTCATTTTATATTGAAAGTAGATGGACAAAATGTACTGGATAAGGTCCTACGCTGTTTTACTGAAGTTGTTCAGCGGCATGCATCGTGCAGGACCTCAATAATATGGAGAAATGTGCCTCAGTCTTATCAGTTGGTGAAAAAGCGCGTTGAGATACCAATCAACTCTTTTAACTGCTTCTCAGAACAAGAGCTACATGAAAAACTCGAAGAGCTTGAGTGTTCGAAAAGCCCTATGGACCTCGAGTTAGATCCTTTGACGCGCATTCATGTTCTACACCTTGAAGGCAGTAACGAAAAAACACTTTTTATTGAGCGTCACCATATTACGAGTGATCATATAAGCCTTGAAATTATGATGCATGAACTGGTAAGTATCTATAATGGAGACTTCATTAATTTACCTAATGTAAAACAGCAATTTGAATATGCACTAGAACAGAATAAGCAACCACATGTAAAGGCAACATATTTCGAGGAACTTTTAAAGGGCTTTGATTCACCGACCCTGCTTTTTAATGAGACTGACTTTTTGGTAAATACAACTAAGTATCGTCAGCCGATTGATGCGCAGCTTCAGACTAAAATTCGAGAATGTTCGATACAGTCAGGTGTCAGTTCTGCAAGTATATTTCATCTTGCGTGGGGTATGATTTTATCAAAGTTTTGTGATTCGAAAGATGTATTGTTTCCTACAGTGCTGACTGGGAGAGTCATGCATCCTGATTATCGTACGACTGTTGGAATGTTCTTAAACTCTTTACCGTGTAGAATAGGCTTTTCGAATAATACTGTTCGTAATCAACTAAAGGAGCTCTATGTTCAACTTTTAAATCTAACACAATATGAACATGTCCCCTTGAATACAGCTCTAGAAAAAGGAAGCAATAACTTTGATGTTGCTTTTAACTGTATATTTAACTATCGATACTCACAAGAATTAGATTTAGATGCTCTTCCTTTCGATTTAATTACATGTAATACCGTTTCTACTACTCCCTTTAGTCTGTCGGTAACAGACATGGGCCATTCATTTGAGTTAAGTTTTGATGCAGCTACGGATTATGATGGTGAGCGATTACTTTACGGATATGTAAGTGCTTTGCGCTATATTGTGAGTGAGATAGATAGCGGTTCTGAATTACCACTTACAATACCTCAGCTATTAAATGACCAAGAAGTGAATGAATTACTCAATGACCTTAACAACACAGCGCAGCCTTACCCAGAGAAGGCTTGTATTCATGATTTATTTGAGGGGCAGGTAGCGAATGCGCCAGAGCAGACGGCGGTGGTATTTGAAGGTCGTACACTAAGT
>NZ_SGPI01000044.1:0-4445 GCF_004208845.1 Pseudoalteromonas sp. CO348
GTATATGGTGCCTGGTGTTATTTTATTGGTTACAGAGTGGCCATTGACGAGTAATGGTAAAGTAGACAAGAAAGCACTGCCCAAAATTAACTACGTTCCGACAACTAAAAGCTTTATAGCGACAACAACCGAAATGGAAGAGCTTCTAGTAAAATATATCCACGAGTTACTCTTGATTGATAAAGATGCGATCAGTGTAGGAGAAAGTTTAATCACTTTAGGCTTTAACTCGATATTGAGTCTCCACCTAAGTCAAAAGCTCTCAAATGAGTTAAACATTTCATCTCAATTAGCATTGATTATGGAATCTGGCAGTATCAGAGAGTTGGCGATGGAGCTTGATTTTATTTGTGGTTCCACGCCGATTGTCCGTGCAGTAGAAGTCGAGGAAGAGTGGTAAATCTAATTTTAGTATTAGTAATAAAAGAGTCTCACGCGTGAGAAGTTTAAAAGTAGAACAATATTGAAGGGTCAAAGAATGAAAAATTTCCAAAAAGTGTTGAGAGAGCTTGAGTATAGCTTTGAGAACGTTGAATTTTACCAAAAGTTATATACGGAGTCAGAGACCAATATAGAAAATATTAAAGAACCGAAAGACTTGGAAACCGTCCCATTTACGGCAAAACTAGACTATAGAAAGAACTTTCCAAAAGGAACTTTAGCAAAAGGTTTCACGCTTAATCATCCTATGGTAACTAACAGCCGTAGTTCAGGTTCAACAGGTGAACGTCTGATAACGTTAGAAATAGGAATGTATCTTCTCAATAGAGCAATATCATGTGCTTCAGTAAACCCTAAAATTAATGAGGCTTTCCATCGTTCTGGAAGGAAAATTGCGAGGTATGCAGCACCAAATTGCTCGGATGTTGAATGTGCAAACCCTAATAGCACCATAGAGGATAGAGTTTTAGCAGATAAAACACTTGTTTTACCTGTTTATCATGATTTAATGACTACCACTGAAGCAATGTTAGACCGTACCATTGAAGAAATAAAAATTTATGAGCCTGATTTGTTTTATGTTGACCCGACTCACTTTGCATTCTTACTAAAACATTATAAAAAGCGCGGAATTCAACCGCCTCAAATTCCTGTCATGGTTGCCTATACTGGTGCTACAAATTGTGCAAGAAGACAAATAGCGGAATATTATGATATGCGCTCGATGTATGGTGAACTGCTATCGTCTACTGAATTTGGGTGGGTTGCAATGGAGTGTAATCATGGACATATGCATGTAAATGATGATAGTTTCTATTTTGAGTATGTTGATGTAGAGTTTACATCACCACTGAGTAACACATTTAAAGAGCTATGTATTTCTAGTATTGATCAGGGGGCTTCACCTCATTTACGTTACAGAACAGGAGATATTGTTTCTGTAAATACGAGTTCATGCACGTGCGGTTCTGATAGAAATAAAATTGTGATGGAAGGTAAAGTATCCCACTTTTTGATTAAAGATGGGCAACCTTTTCTTTCCCCACAACAAATTGATCAAATGTTTGGTGCTCCAGAATGGTTAGATTTTTATCAATTAGAGCAAGTTTCAGAAACTGCCTTTTTGCTTAAAATCATAGCAAATGAATCATACCTAGAGGGCGCAGAACAGGAGTTTATCGATAAACTGCAAGCCGTTTTTCAGTTGGATTTAAAAGTAGATGTTAGCTTAGTTGACTACATTGCCGCTGAGCGATCAGGAAAGTATCAGTTTGTTAGAGGATTAAAAAATAATGTTTAGTGTTGAACAGTTAGAAAAAGTTAGACAAGATTTTCCAGGAATTAGAGCAGAGATTGACGGTAGAAAAATAACATATTTAGATAGTGCTGCGACCTCTTTAAAACCTCAAAGGGTGATTGATGCAATGTCCGAATACTATAGTGGTGTTTCTTCTAATGTTCACCGAGGAAAGGGATATGCTATTGAGCTGGTGTCAAACAAATTCGAACGAGCTCGGTATAGAGTAGCTGAGCTTTTGTCGTGCTCAGGTAATGAAATTGTATTTGTTAAAAACACCACCGAAGCGGTTAATTTAGTTGCTTCAGGTTTGGGTCTGACCAAAGATGATACGGTTTTAATCTGTGCTGACTCTCACCATTCTAATTTGCTTCCGTGGGTGGCACATGCTAAAACGGAAGTAGTAAATTTGCTACCTGAAGGTGGGTTGGATTTAGAAGATTATAAATCTAAGATTAAGAAGCACCCAAAACTAGTCGCCATCACGCATTGTTCCAATGTTACGGGGGTTTATAACCCGGTAAAGGAAATGATCTCATTGGCAAGAGAGCATGGAGTTCTAACGTTATTGGATGCTGCTCAATCCGTTCCGCATAAGCAGGTCAATGTTGTAGATCTGAACGTAGACTTTTTAACCTTCTCAGCTCATAAATCATTGGGGCCAACAGGCTTAGGGGTTTTATACGGCAGGAAGGAAATGCTTGAAAAGTTGACTCCCTCTCAATTTGGAGGTGGTATGGTTGATTGGGTTGAGCTTGATAACTTTAGACTAAGGAAATTACCTCATCGCTTGGAAGCGGGGACGCCTCATATTGCAGGAGTATTGGGTTTAGGTGCTGCAATCGACTATATGAATAGCGTAGGGATAGATAATATAGAAGCTTACGATAAACACCTCGGGAAAATGATGTTTCAATATGCTGAACAGAGAGATTACTTGAAAATTGTGAATTCAGATCCAAATGCTGAGAGAGGAGCGGTTTTAAGCGTATGGATCCCTTCAACTCCGAAGTTAGATGATGTAGCACGAGTACTAAGCGATACTTATGGCATTATGTGTCGTAATGGTCATTTATGTGCGCAACCATACATTGATCAAATAGCTTCATCTCAGGTGTTAAGAATATCAGGGTATTTATATAACAATGAGTCAGAAATCGAACACTTCTTTAGTGCCCTTGATGATATTAGCTCAGTAATGTTTTAAAGCTTTTTGAAAACTATGAAATTACTCTCTATGAATCAAGGATACAATTATGCTTGTTCCAGCCCATCAGGAATTATTTAACGCAACAGATGTTGAATGCGGCTTTTTTTCGGAAACTCAAGTCTTACCATTAGTTATTATTAAAAAAAATATTGAATTGAACCTAGACGCGTGGTTTAAAGAAAATAGTGAAAAATTGAAGGTTCTCCATCAACGATATGGAGCAATTTTATTTCGTAATTTTGAGATCACTAGTGCTAAGATGTTCGAGTCTTTTGTTGGTGCAAGTACAAGTAAGCCGCTAGATACGTATTTAGAGCGTCAGCTAAGACGAGATCGTATTAGTGGGAATGTATTTACCTCAACTGCGCACCCAAAAGAAGGAGAGATTTTTTTACATAACGAGCAGTCTTTTAATTTGCAGTTTCCACGATATATATATTTCAATTGCCATAAAGTGGCTGATAAAGGTGGGGCAACTCCATTAGCAGATACAAGAAAAATATATAATAAAATCCCGCACGTTTTGCGAGATAAGTTAATCGATTTAGGATATTTATATCGTCGGAACTTTATTCCAAACTTGTATGTTGATTGGCAATGGGCATTTCAAGCTGAAACTAAAGATGAAGCTCAAGAATATCTAAAAGCCAATCAAATCACATGGAAATGGCACGATGAGGGATTAGTTACACTAACAACTGAGCAAGTTAGGTCGGTTGCGCTTCAACATCCAGAAACAAAACAGCCATGTTGGTTTAACCATTGCACTTCGTTTCATATAGACACAATTGAGCCGAAGGCGAGGGAGTTTATACAACGCTCCTTTTCAGAAAATGAGTATCCGAACCATACATACTTTGGCGATGGAAGCTCGATTGATAGTGAACTGATCTCGATCCTTAGAGAGGTTTATATTCAAGAGCAAGTAACCTTTGATTGGCACCAAGGTGATGTATTAATGGTTGATAATTTATCTGTTTGTCATGGAAGAGAGCCATTTGAAGGTGAGCGTTTAGTTCTTACTGCAATGTCAGAACTTTGCAAGTGGGAAGATGTAGACCTAAAAAGAACAATAATGAGTTAATGATTTAGGCACTCCGGCAGTTTAACTAGCTGTATTTATAAGGTTTTTAAATGAAAGAAATTAGATTGTTCCTAGCTAACCTCAATCTTAGAGGTGTGCGTTTGTTTCTAGATAATGGTAAGTTAAAATCACGTTCACCAGATGGTGAAATTAATGATGAAGAAAGGTTGTTCATTAGAAATAATAAAGAACTTATAGTTAACTTTCTGAAAAATCTTAAAAGTAATTCTAGGAGTGCCAAGGAATACTCCATTGAAAAAAGCGGATTGACCTATGGTGTAACTTCCTTTTCCCAGCAACGACTGTGGTTTATCGATAAACTTCAAGGCGGTACGCCGGAATACAACATGCCAATGGTCTTTAGAGTCACAGGAACATTTTCACTGAAAGTGTTAACACAGGTATTTGAGACG
>NZ_SGPI01000045.1:0-3191 GCF_004208845.1 Pseudoalteromonas sp. CO348
TTTGGGTTGTATGGTTAAGTGACTAAGCGTACACGGTGGATGCCTTGGCAGTTGGAGGCGATGAAGGACGTACTAACTTGCGATAAGCCTAGTCAAGCCAGTAAGAGGCGCTTGAGACTAGGATTTCCGAATGGGGAAACCCACCTGCTTGCAGGTATCGTTAACTGAATACATAGGTTAGCGAGGCGAACGCGGAGAACTGAAACATCTAAGTACCCGTAGGAAAAGAAATCAACCGAGATTCCGAAAGTAGCGGCGAGCGAAATCGGACCAGCCCTTAAGCTTTAGTGTAGTTAGTGGAACATGCTGGAAAGCATGACGAAACAGGGTGATAGTCCCGTACACAAAAACTTATCTAAAGTGAAATCGAGTAGGTCGGAGCACGTGAAACTTTGACTGAATATGGGGGGACCATCCTCCAAGGCTAAATACTCCCAACTGACCGATAGTGAACCAGTACCGTGAGGGAAAGGCGAAAAGAACCCCTGTGAGGGGAGTGAAATAGAACCTGAAACCGTGTACGTACAAGCAGTAGGAGCCTACTTGTTGGGTGACTGCGTACCTTTTGTATAATGGGTCAGCGACTTATATTCTGTAGCGAGGTTAACCATTTAGGGGAGCCGTAGCGAAAGCGAGTCTTAACTGGGCGCTTAAGTTGCAGGGTATAGACCCGAAACCCGGTGATCTAGCCATGGGCAGGTTGAAGGTTGAGTAACATCAACTGGAGGACCGAACCCACTAACGTTGAAAAGTTAGGGGATGACCTGTGGCTAGGAGTGAAAGGCTAATCAAACCGGGAGATAGCTGGTTCTCCCCGAAATCTATTTAGGTAGAGCCTCGGACGAATACTTACGGGGGTAGAGCACTGTTAAGGCTAGGGGGTCATCCCGACTTACCAACCCTTTGCAAACTCCGAATACCGTAAAGTAATATCCGGGAGACACACGGCGGGTGCTAACGTCCGTCGTGGAGAGGGAAACAACCCAGACCGTCAGCTAAGGTCCCAAAGTGTATGTTAAGTGGGAAACGATGTGGGAAGGCTAAAACAGCTAGGAGGTTGGCTTAGAAGCAGCCACCCTTTAAAGAAAGCGTAATAGCTCACTAGTCGAGTCGGCCTGCGCGGAAGATGTAACGGGGCTAAACATACCACCGAAGCTACGGCTGCGTACGTAAGTATGCGGGGTAGGGGAGCGTTCTGTAAGTGGCTGAAGGTGTGCCGGGAGGCATGCTGGACATATCAGAAGTGCGAATGCTGACATGAGTAACGACAAGAGGAGTGAAAAACTCCTCCGCCGGAAGACCAAGGGTTCCTATCCCATGTTAATCAGGGTAGGGTGAGTCGACCCCTAAGGCGAGGCTGAAGAGCGTAGTCGATGGGAAACGGGTTAATATTCCCGTACTCGGTATGAATGCGATGGGGGGACGGAGCAGGCTAGGCAAGCATGGCGTTGGTTGTCCATGTGAAAGGCTGTAGGCTGGTGACTTAGGAAAATCCGGGTTGCTAAGGCTGAGAGTCGAGACGAGCCACTAAGGTGGTGAAGTTGTTGATGCCCTACTTCCAGGAAAAGCCTCTAAGCTTCAGTTCATACTGAATCGTACCCTAAACCGACACAGGTGGTCAGGTAGAGAATACTAAGGCGCTTGAGAGAACTCGGGTGAAGGAACTAGGCAAAATTGTACCGTAACTTCGGGAGAAGGTACGCTCTTGTTTGTGAAGGACTTGCTCTGTAAGCAAACGAGAGCCGCAGTGACCAGGTGGCTGGGACTGTTTATTAAAAACACAGCACTGTGCAAAATCGTAAGATGACGTATACGGTGTGACACCTGCCCGGTGCCGGAAGGTTAATTGATGGGGTTAGCTTAGGCGAAGCTCTTGATCGAAGCCCCGGTAAACGGCGGCCGTAACTATAACGGTCCTAAGGTAGCGAAATTCCTTGTCGGGTAAGTTCCGACCTGCACGAATGGTGTAACCATGGCCACGCTGTCTCCACCCGAGACTCAGTGAAATTGAAATCGCAGTGAAGATGCTGTGTACCCGCGGCTAGACGGAAAGACCCCGTGAACCTTTACTACAGCTTGGCACTGAACATTGACCCTACATGTGTAGGATAGGTGGGAGGCTTTGAAGCAGAGACGCTAGTTTCTGTGGAGCCGACCTTGAAATACCACCCTTGTAGTGTTGATGTTCTAACTTAGGCCCCTGAATCGGGGTTGAGGACAGTGCCTGGTGGGTAGTTTGACTGGGGCGGTCTCCTCCCAAAGAGTAACGGAGGAGCACGAAGGTTTGCTAAGTACGGTCGGACATCGTACGGTTAGTGTAATGGTAGAAGCAAGCTTAACTGCGAGACAGACACGTCGAGCAGGTACGAAAGTAGGTCATAGTGATCCGGTGGTTCTGAATGGAAGGGCCATCGCTCAACGGATAAAAGGTACTCCGGGGATAACAGGCTGATACCGCCCAAGAGTTCATATCGACGGCGGTGTTTGGCACCTCGATGTCGGCTCATCACATCCTGGGGCTGAAGTCGGTCCCAAGGGTATGGCTGTTCGCCATTTAAAGTGGTACGCGAGCTGGGTTTAGAACGTCGTGAGACAGTTCGGTCCCTATCTGCCGTGGGCGTTTGAGAATTGAGAGGGGCTGCTCCTAGTACGAGAGGACCGGAGTGGACGAACCGCTGGTGTTCGGGTTGTGATGCCAATTGCATTGCCCGGTAGCTACGTTCGGAACTGATAACCGCTGAAAGCATCTAAGCGGGAAGCAGGCCTCGAGATGAGTTCTCACTTTGACTTAGAGTCAACTGAAGGGCCGTTGAAGACTACAACGTTGATAGGCGAGATGTGGAAGTGCTGTGAGGCATTAAGCTAACTCGTACTAATTACCCGTGAGGCTTAACCATACAACGCCAAAGTGGTTTATAAGCGACAGAAGTTAATAGACTAAAGTAGACAAAGAATTTAATAGCTTTTTCCGGATTTAAGAATTAAACAAGGTGACCAACCTCAGCGGTATCGCGAAATCGGTTCACCTTGCGCAAATGGAATGCTCGTGCGAGGCACGATGTCATTAAACATTTGCACCCAGATTTCCTGGTGACTATAGCGTTTTGGACCCACCTGACCCCATGCCGAACTCAGAAGTGAAACAAAACAGCGTCGATGATAGTGTGGATTACCCATGTGAAAGTAGAACA
>NZ_SGPI01000022.1:0-2053 GCF_004208845.1 Pseudoalteromonas sp. CO348
CCCCACACCGGAGCTTCAAGCCGACAACCTTTATGTGGCACCGCGTAATGCCTTAGAGACCCAGCTTTGTGAGATTTGGCAGCAGGTACTTGGCCTTGAACAAGTGGGGATTGAAGATAATTTCTTCAGTATCGGGGGGGACTCTATCTCGGCTATCCGGTTGATGAATGCGTGTAATAAAGCACTGGATTTAAACATCCCAATTTCGGCCTTGTTTGAGCATACCCATATTGCCGCAATCGTCGACAACTTAGAGATGCTGAGCGTGGATATCGAGATTAAAGCAGACTCCGGATCACAACAAGAACAAACTAATAGCATGAGGATTTAACCATGTTGTCATTGCTCGCTGAACTGAAAGATCACAATCTCTCAATCTGGTTGCAAGACGGCGGACTAGAGCTGTCATTTGGCGCGCAAGCGCCAGATGCTGCACTTGTTGCAAAGTTAAAGTCAAACAAAACGCAGCTAATGGATTACCTTGAAGCAAAAGCAATTTTTTCAAAGGATGCATTTAATACACTGCCAGAATTAAACCGCCATCCGCTTTCATTTGCGCAAGAGCGTTTATTATTTATCGAACGGTTAGAAAATGGCACCAACGCTTATCACATTCCGTTTTTGGTTAAACTCTCCGAGCACACAGAGCTTGCGCGATTAACGCAAGCACTGAATATCGTGTTAGATAGGCATGAAGTACTTCGCAATGTCTATCGTCAAGACGAGCAAGGCCACGACTATCAAGAAGTGTTGAGCGCTTGTATTGAGATTACGCCTAGCCCTGTGGCTGACTTAGCTGCGCTTAATACGGCTGTGAAACAAGCTATTAGTACACCATTTGACTTAGCTAATGAGCCTATGTTCAAGGTTTGCTGTTGGACATTAGGCGCTGAACGTTACGTGCTATTTATGTGGCACCATATTGCGTTTGATGGCTGGTCCACCGAAATCTTTATGCGTGAGCTACACCAAGCCTATTTTATGCTAGCTTCAGGCAAAACGCCTGAGCTACCAGCGCTTGAGTTACAGTACCAAGATTACGCAAAGTGGCAGCGCGAGTATCTCAGCGGCGATACCTTAACTAAGCTTTTAGACCACTGGACTGATGCACTTGCAGGTGCTGAGCAGCTTGAATTACATTCGCCACTACCAAGGCCAAATGAATATCAATATCACGGTGCCGACCACCGTATTCATTTGGGTCAAGAACGAAGCGAAGCCCTAAAGGCCATAGCCAAAACGCAACAAACCAGTCTTTATGTAGTACTGCTCAGCAGCTGGGCATTGACATTACAAGCAACCAGCGGTCAGTCAGATTTAGTCATCGGTACACCATCTGACAACCGTCATCTAAGTCAGACACAAAATCTTATTGGCTTTTTGGTCAATAGCTTAGCCCTGCCAGTTCATATTGATAACGCACTCGACTTTAATGCCTTAATCCAACAAGTGCACCAAACCCTAAAAGCGGCAAAGGCGCACCAAGATCTGCCATTTGATAAATTGGTCGACGCCCTAAAATTACAACGGGATCCGTCTCGCCATCCGCTATTTCAAATGATGTTTGCGCTTGAACAATTTAAAAATAACAGCGACGACAGCAGCCAACAGCTGTTTACGCCAGTGGATGAGTCACAGGTAAAAGCGCTCCATAAAGTGGCAAAGTTCGACATTAGTTTATTGCTACAAAATGGGGACGAAGAAGTATTTGGTGATATTAACTACGCCACTGCGCTATTTCCTAGTGACTGGATCGAACTCCTTGCTGAGCGCTTTATCAATATTATCGATCAGGTGATCGCCAGAACTGCACAGCCACTTGCAAAAGTAGCCCTACAAAATAGAACTGAGACTGACACACTCCGTGCTTGGCACAACAACGCCGAGTCGTTTGCTACCGACAAAGATCTGGCCAGCTTAGTAGAGCAGCACGCCGCTAACACCCCAGAGCAAGCGGCCATGTTAACCAGCGGCGGTGAAGCGCTGTCTTATGCCGAAGTGAACGGTAAAGCCAATGCCCTTGCACAGCAAATCATTGCTCAGCACCCCAAAG
>NZ_SGPI01000047.1:0-1795 GCF_004208845.1 Pseudoalteromonas sp. CO348
CGTCTCAAATACCTGTGTTAACACTTTCAGTGAAAACGTTCCTGTGACTCTAAAGACCATTGGCATGTTGTATTCCGGCGTGCCGCCTTGAAGTTTATCGATAAACCACAGTCGTTGCTGGGAAAAAGACACCGGGTAAGTCGTTTGTTCTTTGCTCCTATGAATTACCGATATTTTTGTCTCACTATTATTTCCTTGCAAATTAATTTCACTTAACTGAACTAAATAAGAAATCAAACTTTCTTTATTCTCTTTGATCAAGCGAGCAATACTTTCTGTTACAGCGCCTTTAGGGGCTTGCGCCTTTAATATGCCAGCATCATTTATAAACAAATTAATATCAGAGGATAGTAGCTCAGTAATAATATCTTTAGCGTTCACTTTAAAACTCCACTTCTTCAAGCTCTACCTGAACTCTGTGCTCTAGTTTTTCTTGCATTTTCATTTTTATAGAGATCGAATCGCACAAAGATGCGAGTTCTTTTATGTCTGTAATTTCATATACACTTTGCAATTGTAAGGAAATACCAAACTCGACTTGTATGGCGCTAAGTAGTCTTACCAGTAATAATGAGTTACCGCCTAGCTCAAAGAAGTTTGCATCTGTGCCTATTTCAACATTATCTAGATTAAGCAAAGCACTACAGATACTAATTATTTTTTGTTCGCTTTCAGTTTCAGGTGCATGATAATGAGTCTTGATACTTCGGTATTCTGCTCGCGGCAGTGCTTTCTTGTCTACTTTACCATTACTCGTCAATGGCCACTCTGTAACCAATAAAATAACACCAGGCACCATATACTCTGGCAGAGTTTTCCTTAATGTCGTTTTTATTCTATTGACATAGTCTCCTACTACTTCCTCCTTTACTTTCTCCGTCGGCTTCACATACCCTACCAACTGTTTGCTATCTCCTTGCATTTGTGCAATCACCAACGCTGAATCAACGCCTGCCAACATCGCGAGACTATGCTCTATCTCTCCAAGCTCTATCCTAAATCCTCGGATTTTCACTTGGTCGTCTAGCCTACCCAAAAACTCTAAGTCTCCACTTGGTCTATATCTAACTAAATCCCCTGTCTTATATAAACGCTTGCTGCTGCCGGATTGCCCTTCTCTATAAAACGGATTATCTATAAAGCGCTCTGCCGTTAACTCGCTTTTATTCAGATACCCTCGAGTGATACCTGCACCGCCTAAGTAAAGCTCACCTATCGATCCCCGTGGCACCAATGCCATTTTCTCATCCAGAATAAACGCTGAGCTGTTACTGATAACCTTTCCTATATGTGGGATCTCTATCTCAGCTTCTGTGAAACAAGCAAAAGTTGAGTAGGTTGTATCTTCTGATGGACCATAAAGATTATATACCTTTAAACTTGGCTTTTGCCTAAAAATACTTTGAACTAAACTGTTGTGTAATGCCTCTCCTGCAAGATTTACTACCTCCACGCTCTGAGGTATCGCTTCTAACTTCAACAACGCATCCATAGCTGATGGAACTGTATTTATTAAGCTTATATCTTGTGCTAAATCTGCAGTGACTAAGTCTAATATTGAATTGACAATACATACTGTCGTTCCCGAGCTCAAAGGTAAAAACAGTTCATAAATCGAAAGATCGAAATTCAGAGACGTTGATGCGAGTACATTGGCTAACTCAGTAAGACTGAATGTTTCTCTTCCCCATGACAGCATTGCTACCGTATTATGGTGCTCAACCATCACGCCTTTTGGTTGTCCCGTTGACCCCGATGTATAAATTACATATGCCAAATGACTTGAGGTAAGCCC
>NZ_SGPI01000048.1:0-1736 GCF_004208845.1 Pseudoalteromonas sp. CO348
CACGGTAATCTGTTATGGCCAACTATAAGCCAGACTTATCCCGCCAAAATAAATTCATTCCAATCAATTTCGCTGAGCAAATTTTGCCGGGAACCTTTGAATATGCGCTTTGTTATATTGTCGAAAATAAGCTTGACTTGTCGGGCTTTGACGCTTGGTATAACAACGACAAAACAGGCGCTGCGGCGTATCCGCCCGCGGTGATGTTAAAGGTTATTTTACTGGGCTATGCACATGGTTTAATCAGTAGTCGGCGAATTGCTAAAGCGTGTGAAACAAACATTTTATTTATGAGTGTGTCGGGTGATATTCAGCCGCATTACACATTAATAGCGGGTTTTGTGGCTAAAATGCACGAACAGATTGAACCGCTATTTACGCAAGTGCTGATGATATGTGATGAAGAAGGCTTGATAGGACGCAACATGTTTGCCATTGATGGGTGCAAATTGAAGTCCAACGCAAGTAAATAGTGGAGCGGTACATTCGATGAGCTAGGCCGTAAAAAAGCCAAATTAGAACGCGCAAGCAAACGCATAATTGAGCGCCATCAAGCGCAAGATGGCTTAAGTGAAGAGCTGGTCACTCAAGACTTAAAGCAAAAAGAAAGGCTAGATAAAAGTGCAGATAAAATCACCGCGTTCTTAGCTACTCACGAAGAGAAAACAGGCAGTAAAGGTAAGCCGGTTAAAAGTAATATTACCGACCCAGACAGCGCGAAAATGACCACGTCAAAAGGCACAATTCAAGGCTATAACGGGATAGCGATAAATGATGAGAAACATCAAATTATACTACAAGCACAGGCATGGGGCTCGGTGGGCGAGCAACAAACACTGCAGCCAGCCGTTGAGCAATTAAAACGACAACTTGAAAAACTGAACAGTGATAAATTCTCTCACAAACAGGCCATTAAATTTACCGCAGACAGTGGATTTAATAGTGAAGCGAACCTTGAATTCATGGCGCAAAGTGGCTTTGATACTTACATAGCTGATAACCAATTTAGAAAACGCAACCCACTGTTTAAAGAGAGCGAAACCTACGAAACAGAGCAAGAAAAGCGCCGATTAAAACGCAGTAAAGGCAAGCCACGCTTATTTACCTCAGACGACTTCCATTATGATGAAGCAACACAAACCTGCCACTGCCCCGCAGGGAACGAGATGTGGCGAAGCGGTATCAATGTAAAAAGCTACAACCAAGAATACACACGATTCTGCGGTTACTTAAAAGACTGTAAAGTCTGCTCCCTGCAACAGCAATGTATGCGAAAATCACCGATAAAAACGGGGCGACAAGTACAGTTTAAGAGTGATGAGTCTCGCAAAAAAATCAGTTACATCGACAAAATGAAAGTAAAAATAGATAGCCCAATAGGACGACGACAATACAGCAAACGACTTGGATGTATCGAACCAGTATTCGGCAACATCACGGTGAATAAAGGGATGAATAAGCTCACATTACGCGGCCAAGTAAAAGTCAATGCTCAATGGCAGCTATACTGCCTTGTTCACAATATCGAAAAGTTACGAGAAAGGGTGTCGTAAGCTAAGAACAACCTGACCTAACAGCTCCGAAACGCCTCTCAAACCACAACAAACCAGCTTAAAAAAAACGCCCTAAAATAACAACTCACACCCAACTAAACGATTGAATCAAAATAGGAACTCAGTTATCGTTTGTTGATTACAAAAACAAATTTGAAACGAGTTATTCTACAGGCTCGTTAG
>NZ_SGPI01000013.1:0-1602 GCF_004208845.1 Pseudoalteromonas sp. CO348
TAACACATATGAACCTTATCCGGTCAAGTAAGCATAACGATTCTTTTTAGCTGCTTTTAAGCAGCTAATTTGTATTGGCAACGCTTAAACCTGTTCAACTTCGTTATGTCGGTTAGCCGTTAAATCGTTTACGGCAAACACATATTGAGGGTCTCTTATTGCGATCTCATCGCTGCCTAAATCAGTCGATACAACTTATCGTTTAGGGCCACTAGACATTCATCGGTTAACCTTAATCTTGCACTACTCAAGGGGATGGCTCATTCGTCCAGTTAGTTAAAGGCTCAGCTAAGGTGTAAACGATTCAATTCATTGCTTAAATAAATGCGCACCAATGAGGTGTCTAATCAAGGCCAAATAGCTTATTACTTCGACAACACTTACCTGTAAAATTCAGCTATTACTGACAAAAACACAAATAATGCATGGTTGTTCGTGCTTATCTAGTTAGATGTAGAGCTCACCCCATTGAGCGACTTAGCTTTTTAAAAAACGTTCATCGTCGAATACCGTTTTGTTCTTAAGCATAAAATAAACACAACGACCGAGCTTATGGGCGAGCACTGAAAGTGCTTTGGCTTTGCTCATGCGTTTTTGTAATTTGTTTAAGTAGCACCGAGCTTTATCATTTCCACGTAAATAAAGTACAGCGGCTTCACTGAACGCCCATTTCAAGTGTCCATTTCCAATTTTATTGCCGCTGGTGCCATAGGTTTTGCCAGCAGATTCTGCTTTGCACTTAACTAGTCGACAATAAGATGCAAATTTTTGTACAGACTCGAAGCGGTTAATATCACCAATTTCATACAAAATAGTCATGGCTAGAATAAGACCAATACCTGGTATGGTACGCAGTTGTGCGTAATAGTTTGGTTGATGCTTTTTAGCTTTACTCTCTAAATAATATTCAAGTTTTTTAAGCTCTTCTGCGTAGGCATCGAGGATGGCTAGATCAAAGTTAACATTGCGTTGGACGGCTTGGTCGTCAAAACGCGTTTGGAATTCTTGTCGAACACATTTGTTTTTCATGTGTAATTCGAGTGGCGGGTAGTTGTACTGGCTATTTGTGTTAACTATATGCGCTTTCAGTTGTGCGCCATGCTGAACCAGTCGCGTTCGTCTGCGAAGTAAATCGCGTGTTGAACGCATATTAGCAGGATAATTGTAAGCCAGCGGGAAGTTGCCACCACGCAATAGACTAGCGATTTTATAAGAGTCAATCTTATCGTTTTTGGCTTTACCACCGTGAATAGCTTTCATGTAAAGCGCATGACCAAGCACAAAATCAATATCATGTTCAGCACATAAATCACTCACCCAATACCAACAATGCATGCATTCAACACCGATAACGATATCTTCGAGATAGGGCGAAATCAGTCTAAGTAATTCATGTTTATCAGCTTTTATTTTCTGATGAACAACTTTATTACCACGCTCATCAATAATGCAAATGTATAAAATGCGTGCATGAAGGTCAATTCCACAATAATATTTATGAAAAGTAGTATAGAATTTCATTGAGCTTTCTCCTTTGGGTTTCGTCGCCTAGAAGTTTAGCTGTTCGCTAAACTTCGGGGAGAAGGTTCAATAAGTATCAAG
>NZ_SGPI01000049.1:0-1352 GCF_004208845.1 Pseudoalteromonas sp. CO348
ACGCCGGAATACAACATGCCAATGGTCTTTAGAGTCACAGGAACATTTTCACTGAAAGTGTTAACACAGGTATTTGAGACGATATTGGATAGGCATGAAGTGTTAAGGAGTGTGTATGAAGCAGAAGGGGGAGAAGCGAGACAACGGGTAAGGGAAGTATCGGCGCTAGATTTTAGCATAAAAGAAGAAGATTTGAGTCATCTCACGGGTGAGAAGTTAGCGGGGGAGATAGAGAGCAGAGTCACAGCGGACATAAAGCAAGCGTTTAACTTAGCGGAAGATGTGATGCTGCGGGTCTGCTATATCAAGACAGGGGGAGAGTCAGGCGTGTTGATTTTCAACATGCACCATATTGCCTCGGATGGTTGGTCAGTAGATGTTCTGACGAAGGAGTTTTTTGCGTTATACCATGCGTATAGTGCGGGTAAAGCAAATCCGTTGCCGGGCCTGCCGATACAGTATATAGACTATGCACATTGGCAAAGGGAATATTTATCGGGAGAAGTGCTAGAGGGGCAGTTGGGCTATTGGGAAGAAAAATTGGCGGAGTTACCAGTAGTACACAGTGTGCCTTTAGACTATGCAAGGCCAGCGACGAAGGGGTATGAAGGAGGCGTGGTAGCCGGTGCTTTAGGGGGAGAAGTGAGTCAAGGACTGGAAGCGTTGGCGAGCAAGTTTAGACTGACCCCATTTATGTTATTACATGGTGCACTGTGCTTATTGCTGTCACGGCATAGCAATAGTCAAGATATAGTCATAGGAACACCGGTAGCGAATAGGTTACACGGAGAGCTAGAGCCGCTAATCGGCTTTTTTGTGAATACCTTGGTATTGAGGGTAGATACAACAGCGCGGGCATTGTCGGCATATTTAGAAGATATCCGTGCGGTGCACTTAGGTGCGCAGTCCAATCAGGATGTACCGTTTGAACAATTAGTAGAGCGAATGAAGGTACCAAGGAGTAGTGCTCATAGTCCTTTATTCCAAATCATGATGACGACGAATACGGACTATGGTTTATATGGAGAAGCTGAAGGGGCAAGTTTCCAGTTACCGGGAGTAGAAATCACAGAGTTTGATTCATCGCTTATCCAAGCGAAGTTTGATTTAAACGTAGAGCTAACTCTACATGAAGCGGGAGTCGGGTTGCGCTGGACCTATGATAAGGGACTGTTTACGGAGCGTCATATAGAGCAGCTAAATAGTCACTTATGCCGATTATTAGAAGCGTTAAGTGAGGTAGGCGAGAATACAGAGGTAGGGATATCCAACTTAGCGATGTTGTCGGAAAGAGAAGTAGAAGAGTTGGTGTATGAATTAAACGACACAGCGCAGCCTTACCCAGAGATGGC